>DASRLH010000508.1:0-25883 GCA_035648595.1 Tepidisphaeraceae bacterium | reverse complement strand
ACCCATCCAACGAGAGAGGTGGCTCCACAAGCCTGTCGAGCTTCACCTCTGATCGCGATCTCTTTTTTGCCGTCGCGTGACGGCCGCGTAGAGTCCACGCGCTAATCGTGACTCACCGATTCATACATGGCAGTCTTTTCCAGGGGGACCCCTTTCCCAAGGGCGCAGCAACACGTAGAACACATCGCCGGGCCGACCAGTTCCAGCAGTTTTGGCGGCTTGATTACCTGGACATGACCGAATTCATCACACACTTTCAATCGGACCGGAATTGCGCTCCGATGTCTCAATCTGCTTAAGCGCCTCGGGTTGCGGCAGGTCTTTGACGCCGTTCAATCCGAACAGTTCGAGGAAGCGTTTGGTGGTGCCGTAGAGGATGGGGCGGCCGGGTTCTTCGGCGCGGCCGGCGATTTTGACCAGGTGCTTTTCCATGAGGCTGCGGATTGTTTCGCCACACGCCACGCCGCGGATGGCTTCGATGTTGGCGCGAAGGATCGGCTGCTTGTACGCGATGATCGCCAGCGTCTCCAGCGCGGCCTTGGTGAGCCTGGCGTCGGCTTCGCGCTGGTGGAGTTTCTGGAGAACCGGGCCGAATTCGGGGAGGGTGAGGATCTGATATCCGCCGGCCACCTGCTCGATGCGGAAGCATCGGTCCGTGGATTCGTACCGGGTGTTGAGTTCCCGGACGGCTTTGCGAATGGGACGGGTCGAAGACAAATCGAGCAACTCCCCAAGCCGGCCGGCGGTGAGGGGATGGTGCGTGCTGAGAAGGAGCGCTTCGATAATGCCGAATTGGGCAGGCGTAAACTCGGATGCATCGATCGTGTCCGCTGTGGTATCGCCGGCCACGGCGCCGTCGCCGCCGATGGCGTCCTCGCTGGCGGATGAACCCTCGATCATATCGGCCTCGCCGACCGCGACTTCGTCGGCTGCGGATTCGTCCGCGGCTGGAAAGGGGTCAGAAGCCAATTCCCGCGGTTTCGCTGGAAGTGCGTTTGAATCTGCCTCTTCATGTGAAAAGGCTTCTGACCCCTTTTTATCGGCGGCGGAGCGCCGGCCGGCCTTGGGCGCGTCGGCGGATTCTTCGGGGCGGCCGGCGTCTTGCGCCAACCGCTTTTGCTCGGGGTCAGGGTCTGGATCGTGCATCTGTTCCATCAGGTCCTGCTCGTCGGCGAAATCGAGCGTCTCGTCCAATTCCAAATCCGCCGGGTAATCCTGCGCCAATCGTAACATGGTTGTGCAACCTCCGATGATCTTGCGTATCAAATCGGCATTTTCAAGCCGTCGGCGATAGGCGCGGTCACTATTGCCGATTCACCCTCGTGTTGCGGAGCATCGTGTTCCCGGCGGTGCCAGCTCCGGTACAGGGCCGGCAGGACGATCAGCGTGAGCAGGGTCGAGGAGATGATCCCTCCGATCACCACCGTCGCCAGCGGGCGCTGCACCTCGGCGCCGGTGCCGGTTGCCAGGGCCATGGGCACGAAGCCCAGCGAGGCCACCAGGGCGGTCATCAGCACGGGGCGAAAGCGGGTGAGCGAGCCGCGCACGATCGCGTCTTCCAAAGCCGCGCCTTCGCGGCGTAGCTGGTTGATGAAGGTCACCATCACCAGCCCGTTTAGAACGGCCACGCCCGACAGGGCGATGAATCCCACCGCCGCCGAGATTGAGAATGGGATTCCGCGCAGCCACAGGGCGACGATACCGCCGGTCAGCGCCAGCGGCACGCCGGTGAAGACCAGCAGCGCGTAGCGCACCGAATTGAACGTGCTGTACAGCAGCAGGAAGATCAGGAAGAAACAGACCGGCACCACGATGCTCAGCCGTTTGCGGGCGGCGATGAGGTTTTGGAATTCGCCGCCCCATTCCACCCAATATCCCGGCGGCAATGCGACCTGCCGAATCTTTTCCTTGGCCTCGGCGACAAATGAGCCGAGGGCGCGGCCGCGCACATTGCACTGCACGGTTACGCGTCGCCGGCCATTCTCGCGCTCGATTTCGTTCAGTCCGTCGATGACTTCAACCTTGGCGACCGCCGATAGCGGCACATATGCCGGTGCAATTGGGCTTTGCGTGGCCGACAACGGGCCGGCCGCGCCCGGGTCCGCACTGGCGGCAGACGCAACGCCGGCACCCGCGCCGACAACGGGCGCGGCGGGCGACCCTGCGTCCGCGCCGCCGCGCGGCAGGGGGATCGGCAGATTCCCCAGCGCGTCTATGTTTTGCCGCAGTTGTTCGGGAAGGCGCACGACCAGCGGGAAGCTGCGGTCACCCTCGTGGATCATGCCCACCTGTTGGCCGCCGATCGCGGCAGCCACAACATCCTGAATGTCGCTGACGTTTAGGCCGTACCGGCCCATCGCCTTTGAATCGGGCGTTACGGTGAGGATCGGCAGCCCCAATACCTGCGACACCTGCACGTCCGCGGAATCGGGAATCAACTTGAGGATGCGGGCGATCTCCTTTGCCGGCTTCATCGCCACGTCAAAATCCTCGCCATACACCTTCACCGCGATCTGGGATTTCACGCCCGCCAGCAGATCGTTGAAGCGGTCCTGAATCGGCTGGGTGTATTCGTAGTTGGAGCCCGGCACCTTCGCCAGCGCGGCCTTCATCTGCTCGATCAAACCATCGGGCGACAACTTCGGGTCGGGCCATTGATCGCGCGGCTTGAGGATGACGTAGGTGTCGGCCTTGCTCGGCGGCATCGGGTCGGCGGCCACCTCGGCGGTGCCGGTCTTCGAGAAAACCGTCGCCACCTCCGGCAGTTTGCCCAGCGTCTGTTCCATGTCCATCTGCATGTTGAGGGCATCGGTCAGGCTTGTGCTGGGCAGGCGGGTGGTCTGCACGTCCACATCCTGCTCGTTGAGGGTTGGGACAAACTCCTGGTCGAGCCTGGCGAACAGCAGCAGCGAAGCCGCGAACGTCAGCACCGCCGCCGGGATGATGATCCACCGCCCGCGAATGGCCAGCCGCACGATCGGCTCGTACGCCCGCTTGGACGCGCGGATCAGCAGGTTTTCCCGCTCGCGGACTTTTCCGCGGATCACCAGCGCCACCATCGCCGGGATGAACGTCAGCGAGAGGATGAACGCGCCCACGAGGGCGAAGATGACGGTGAGCGCCATGGGGTGAAACATCTTGCCTTCGATGCCGGTCAGCGCGAGGATCGGCAGGTAGACGATGATGATGATGGCTTCGCCGAAGGCGGTGGCGCCGCGGACCTGGCGGCTGGCGTGGAAGACGGTTTCCAGCCGCTCGGCGAGCGTGAGCTTCCGCCGCAGCGCATGCTGCCGCTCGGCGAGCATGCGCAGGCAGTTCTCCACGATGATCACCGATCCATCGACGATGATGCCAAAGTCGATGGCCCCCAGGCTCAGCAAGTTTCCGCTAATATGGCCTTGCACCATTCCCGTGGCCGTCATCAGCATGGACAGGGGGATGGCCAACGCCGTCACCAGCGCCGCGCGCACGTTGCCCAGCAACGCGAACAGCACCACGATGACGAGAATGGCGCCCTCCGCCAGATTCTTCACAACCGTGTGAATGGTCGCGTTCACCAGTTTGGTGCGGTTGTAGACGGCGGCAGCGAAGATATCCGGCGGAAGCGTGCGGTTGATGTCCGGCATCCGGGCGTCCACGGCGGCGGAAACGGTGCGGCTGTTGGCGCCGGTGCGCATCATCACCGTGCCGATCACCGCCTCCCGGCCATCCTGGCTTCCCGCGCCGCCGCGAAGCTCGGTGCCCACGCCCACGTTCGCCACGTCATTCACTCGGATCGGCGTGCCGTTGTGCACCGCGATCACCACCTGCCCGATTTGCTCGACCGTATCAAGCGTGCCGGCGATTCGCACCGGATACGAATCGCCCTGATGCTCGATGTACCCGGCGCCCCGGCTGGCATTGTTCTTTTCCAGGGCACTCGTCAGATCGCCAAAAGTAAGCCCATAACTGACGAGCTTCATCGGATCCGGCCGCACGACATATTGCTTTTCATACCCGCCGATCGCATCGACGTCGGCGACGCCCTCGATCCCCTTGAGTTGCGGCCGAATGATCCAGTCCTCCACCGTGCGAAGATACGCCGCGCGCTCCACGTCGGTGGTAAGCCGATGGCCCTCGGGGGTGAGGTATGAGCCATCGCTTTGCCAGCCCGGGTTGCCGTCGGCGGCCCGCGCGCCCTGGCCGCCGGGATGCTGGTAGCCGACGGTCCACATGTACACTTCGCCCAGGCCGGTGGTGATTGGCCCCATTTTCGGCTGGGCGCCGTTGGGCAGGCTCTCCCTGGCGTCGGTCAGTCGCTCGGCGACCTGGTTGCGGGCGCGGTAGATGTCCACGTCGTCGTTGAAGATCGCCGTCACCTGCGAGAAGCCGTTCCGCGAAAGCGATCGCGTGCTCTGCAGGCCCTCGATTCCCGCCAGCGCGGATTCGACGGGGAACGTCACCTGCTTCTCGATTTCGGCCGGCGAGAGCGAGGGAACGAAGGTGTTGATCTGCACCTGGTTGTTGGTGATGTCCGGCACCGCGTCGATCGGCAGCCGCCGCAACGAAAACACGCCGATCACGCCAACGCCGATCGTCAGCAGGACGATCAGCCAGCGGTGTTGAATGGAGAATTTCAGGATTCGTTCGAGCACGTTGGCGGTGATCCTATGTAAAACCGTGCGTGAGCCGTTGGCGCGAACACGCCGGAAAATCCGAAGCGCGAAATCCGAAATCCGAAACAAGCACAAAAATCAAAGGGCAAAATTCAAAACGGGGGCATCCGGGCCGACCCGCTCTTGTTTTGAGTTTTCCGCTTGTCCGCCTTTTGAATTTGTTTCGGATTTCGTGCTTCGGATTTCGGATTTTTTCGCGGTTCGGGTTCAATCATTATCCGCACCCGCGCTCTTCCCCGCCTCTGCTTTAAGAATGGCTCCTCCCGCGGTTACGATTTTTTGCCTTGGGTCAGGCCCGAAACAATCGCGACAAATCCGCCGGCGGAGTTGCCGACGCTGATCAGCCGTTTGGCGAATGTATTTTCCTTTCCCTTCACCGGCACAAAGACGGCGGTGGTGCCATCCACGGTTAAAATCGCGGACGCCGGCACGGCCAGCGTGGCCTCGTCGCCATTGTCGGCCGCGAGCGTGGAAACAATATCCGCCTCGGCAAACATGCCCGGCTTCAGCGTCGCATCATTTTTCACGTCGATTTGAACGCGGATGGTCCGCGTGGCCGGATCGACCGACAGGCCGATCCGCGAGACCTTGGCATCATAAGATGCATCGCCCATCGCCGGCAGGGTAACGGTCGCCCTGGCCCCGATGGCTACGTCCCTGATCCGAGATTCGGGCACATCCGCCAGCACCCAGAGCGTACTCATATCGGATACGACCAGGAGTTTGGGCTGATCCGGCTTCACCAGTTCTCCAAGCGTCACGTCCCGCTCCGTGACCGTGCCGGCCAGCGGCGAACGCACGGCATAGCGCGGGCTGATTTGGCCGGTGTTGGCCAGTTGCGCGATCGCCTCCGCGCTCATGCCGATGAATCCCAATTTGCTCTGGGCTTCCTTGAGCATGGCCTGCGCGGTGAGCAGGGCGTTCTGCACCGCCTTGTAGTCGGCATCGCGTTTCTGCAATTCGCCCAGGGCGATTCCCTGGCTGCTGTCGTAGAGCGATTTGCCGCGTTCGTAGGCGGCCTTGGCCGGGCCAACGGCGGCCTGGGCGGTGACAATGCCGGTGCGCTTCAACAGATAATCGCTTTGGGCGAGTCCCAGTTCCGGACTTTCCACGATGAGCAGTTCGTCACCCTTCTTCACCATGTCGCCGACGTTGACCTTGATGTCGGCGACGCGCCCCTGCACCGCCGACCCGACCACCGCCGTCGCCAGGGAATTAAACGCAAGGCGCGCGGGAACGATTAAGTGCGAGATCAGCTTGTGCCTGGAGACCGCGCCCAGCGCGATGCCGTACCGCTTAACGGCGCGCGGGGCGAGAACGATCTGGTCGGCGGCGTCAACGCCTTCTTTTTTCGCGGCGCCCGATTCGGACCGGGCACGGCTGGAATCCTTGTCCACCGCCGCCGGCTTGCTGTCGGCATCGTCTTTGTCGGCGGCCGCGCGCGATAACGGCATTGTCAGCGCGAGGCCGACGATCAGGCTAAGGAATGGGATTGCCGGCGGAAGGTGAATGATCTGGCGCAATGTAAGAGGGTACATGGTCTCTCGACTAAAAGACTCAACGTGGGCGGCTTCCGTTCTCAATGCACACGAAGCGACGTCGCCGGCCCATCCGCGGCTTGCGCCGCCGACACCGTCGCCGTCGCCGGCCCGGTCGCGGGCGCCGGCGCTTCAAGACGGGCGGCGACGGCGGGGCCGCCGACGGTGCGCTGCAACTCGAATAGGGCGACCGACGATTTTTGTTGCACGTCCACCAACAGCTCGCGGGCAGTTTGCAAATCCTGCTCGGCCAGGAGGAACGTGGCCAAATCGGCTTCGCCGGCGCGGTACGCGCGCTGGGCCTGGGCGCGGCGAAGCTCCTGGAGCGGGAGCAATTCGCCGGTCATCTGCCGGAGCGCTTTCTGCGAAGCGGCAAAAGTTTGATACGCCCGGCGGACCTCCTCAACCACCTGCCGGCTGATCTGCGTCAGCTTGTGCCGGGCCTCTATTTGGTTGGATCGCGCCTTTTTCAGTTTTGCCTGCCCCTGATCGAAGATCGGCAGTGGCACGGTCAGCGCGGGCCCGACCGCCCAGACCGTGTCGCGCTCGGATTCCGGGCCCAGTTGCGTTCCCTCCCAGGCGGCGAAGCGCGCCAGGGCCGCCTGATCGCCCAGCGCCGCCAGTTCCCATCGGCCCGCCTGCATTTCCGGGCGATTGATCAACGCCGCCCGCACCCATCGTTGTTCGTCGGAGACAACAATCCTTGATGGTTGCCAGGGCGATACGCGCCAATCCGCGCGCCCCGAGGGCCGGCCGATTATCCGCGCCAAGGCCAGGCGGGCGTTGATCCGATCGAGGGTGCGCGACTGGATTTGGGCGTCGAGGGCGACCCGCTGCGTATCGAGCGTGAGCACGTCCAGCCGGGTGCCCTCGCCGATGTTGAGCCGGGCCTCCCCAACGTGCAAAAGTTGCTCAATGATCTTCCGCCGCTCGGCCAAAACCTGGAGCCGGGCGTCCAGCGCCTGCACCGCCGCGTATTGTTCCTGGACTTCTGCCAATGATTTGAGCACCACCGCCAGCGCATCGGCTGCCGCGGCGCGCAGGCGATTGTCGGCAATACTGATTTGCCGGGGGCGCAGCAAATAGCTGAGCAAATCGGTATCGAGTCCCAGCGTGATGTACGCCGCCTGGTGTTGGCGAAAAAGGTAGCTGAAATTCAAAACCGGGTTGGGCAGCAGCCGGCTCTGGTCGGCATCCGCCTCCGCCGCCCGCACGCGGGCCAATGCCTGTTGGATGGCCGGATCGGAGATCAGCGCCAGGCGCACCGCCAGCGGCGCGGAAAGCATATCCGGGGTATCGCCGGGCATGTCGATCGGGGCGCCACGCGGATCAAACCGGATCAGCCCGGCCTCGCCAATGGCGCGGGCGGCGGCGTCCGGCACATCAACCACGGGGCGTCGCGAGCCGCAGCCGCCGGCAATCAGGAAAACCGCGGAACATGCAATTGCCGCGAGAGATGAGGGCCGATCAATGTTTTGATAATGGGTGCCCATGCAATTTTTCATTTAGCCAGTCAACGGGAATGGAGTCTCCGCTTACTATAGATGGAGCGCCGTGAAATCCAACCTTGCGGTGCGGCCACCCCATCCCAAGGGGCTTGCGTGTCCGCATGATGGGTGTCTACAATCCCGCCCCCGGCCAGGCGGAGGCGCAACCTTCCATACCGGCAGCGATTGATTCGGAGGATTTCCGCGTGATCTGCGTTTCCAACCTTTCCAAGGCCTACGGCAGCGTGCTTGCCGTGGACCGCGTTAGTTTTGATGTGGGCAAGGGACAGGTGGTCGGGTTTCTCGGGCCCAACGGCGCGGGAAAATCCACCACCATCCGCATGCTCGCCTGCTATCTCCCGCCCACGAGCGGCGGGGCAACGATCAATGGCTTTGACATCTTCCATCAATCCGAGCAGGTGCGGCAAAGCCTGGGCTACCTTCCCGAAAACTGCCCGCTGTACGCCGAGATGCGCGTCGAGGAATATCTCGATTTTCGCGGCCGGCTTCGCAAGATGGACCGCGCGACGCGGCTCAAGCGAATCGACCATGTCGTTGATCGCTGCTGGCTCAAACAGGTCCGCCGTCGGCCCATCGGGCATTTGTCCAAAGGCTATCGCCAGCGCGTGGGCCTGGCCGATGCGATGCTGCACAATCCAGCCGTTCTGATTCTCGACGAGCCGACCGTCGGCCTGGATCCCACGCAGATCATCGAATCTCGAAAACTCATCAAGGAACTGGGCGGCCAGCACACGATTATGCTCTCGACGCACATTTTGCCGGAGGTGGAGGCGGTGTGCGATCGGGCAATTATCATTGCCGGCGGACGGATCGTGGCGCAGGGGTCGCCCGAGGAATTGCGCTCCACCCGCCGGGCGTCGGCCCGCGTGTTGGTGGAATGCAAGGGGCCCGCCGAGGCCGTGCGCAACGCGCTGTCGCGCGTCAGCGGCGTGGGCGGGGTGGACATCCTCACCGGCAACGGGGAAATACGCGGCGAAGCCCGCGCGGGCAAGCAATCGGATAACGCGTACGTCACGGCAGCGCTCCGTCCCCAGGAAAACCGTGACGTGCGCGAGGAGGCGGCCCGCACGGTGGTACAGAACGGCTGGCCGCTCCGTGAGATTCGCCTCGAACATGCCACTTTGGAGGAATTCTTCGTGCAGGTAACCGCAACGCAGGCCATGGCCAAGGGAGGTGCGGCATGAATCGCGCCAGCACCATCGCCCGCCGGGAGCTCAGCAGCTACTTCTATTCGCCTATCGCGTATGTGGTGATGACGCTGTTTCTGGCGATCTGCGGGTTCTTCGTCTATCGCGATTTTCAGCCGGGCCAGCCCGCCGGCATGCGGTCGATCTTCGAGCACATGGTCTGGCTGCTGATCGTCGCCATCCCCGTGCTTTGCATGGGCCTTCTCGCCCAGGAATGGAGCACCGGCACCATCGAAACCCTTATGACCGCCCCCATCAGCGAGACGGACGTGGTCATCGGCAAATTCATGGGGGCGCTGGCGTTCTTCGGCGTGCTGCTGGCGCCGACGCTGCTTTATGTTGTGGTCCTGCGCATCTATAGCCGGATGGATCTGGGGCCGATTTTCAGCGGATATTTGGGAATTGTATTGGTCGGCGCGCTCTTCGTGTCGGTGGGGCTCTTCTGCTCGTCGCTGACGCGCAGCCAGGTGGTGGCGGCGGTGGGCGCGGTGGCCATCCTATTCCTGCTGACCGTCGCGCCCTACGCCTTGCAGGAGCAGGCCTCCACGCTCAGCACGTTCTGGCGCCACGTCACCGACCAGGGCGTTTACACCCGCTACGTCGATTTCAGCAAGGGCGTGATTGATACGGGGCATGTGGTGTTTTTTGTGGCCGCCACGCTGGTGTTTTTGTTTTTGACCACAAAGATATTGGAGTCCAGGCGGTGGAGATAAAGTGAAGAGAAGAATAACCGCGGAGGCGCGGAGACGCAGAGAAGAGTAGGAGTGGGAATTTGATTGGGAGAATAGAACCATCAATGTATCACGGGCGTCTCGCCCGTGCCGATGGGGCGGTAGTCAAGGAGTTGCTGTAACGCAAATGACAATATCATTACGACGCGGCCCGCGGAGGTTTTTCAATCTAATCCGGCTGGCCACTCTTTAGTATTTATCCGCATTTTCTTTCTCTGCGTCTCTGCGTCTCCGCGGTGAATCCGCTCTTCGATCTTGGAAAACTCATGAGCAAACAGAAAGTTGAACCATCCCCATCCTCCCGCACGCCGCTCCACGAGGATCAGTCGCAGCGGCGGGTGAAGTATGGGGCGAACGTGGTGTTGGTCAGCGTGATGGTGATCGCACTGGCCGCGTTCGCGGTGTGGCTGGCGCAGTCGCAGGACTTGCACCTGTTTGGCAAGCGATTCAGCCTTCGCGCCCGGCCCGATCTCACGAGCAATTCCTCGAATACGCTTAAGCCGCAGACGGTCGCCATCGTTCAGGATTTGCCGAAGAAGGTGACGCTGGTGTGCCTGTATCCCAAGCTCAAGGAGGAGGAGAAGGGGCAGAAGGAGGACACGCGCGAGCGCGTGCTCAACATCCTCGATCAGTATCGGCAGCGCAATCCAGACAAGGTGACGGTGGAGGCGATCGATCCGATTGCCGAGCCGGCCCGGCTGGATGCCTGGATCGGGCAGATCAAGCGCGACTACGGCCAAAACATCTCCAGCTACGAGGAACTGCTGCGCGGCTTCCCCAAGACGCTGGAGCAAATCAAACAGCTTTCCTCGTCTCAATCGCTGGCCATGCGGCAGATGATGCAATCCGGCGGCGAAGACGCGGTCGGCAAACTCCCCGAAAAGCAGCAGGAAAAGCTCGCCAACACCATCAACGGCGCCTTCAGCACCGTGCAGCAATTCCCGGCGATCCTTCAATTGATCGACACGAAGATCAAGGAAGAGCTGGAAAAGAAGATCCCCGATTATGAAGCCGGAAAGACCACGCTGGTCTCGCTGATGGGGCAGTTCTCCGAGCAGGATCAGCTTGTTTCGCAGGGGTTGGCACAGTTGCGGGATGACAAGACCGCGCCGCAGATCCTGCGCGCCTACGCCACGTCCGCGGTGAAGGTCTTCGATCAGATGAAGAAGATCGCGGATGACACCGTCAACAAGGCCAAGGCTCTGGGCAAGCTGAAATTGGAGGACGTTCGCCGCAAGCTGATCCCCGCGGACGACACCGAATCTCCGCCGCCGGCCATCGTGGTGATGGGCCCGGAGGATATTCGCGTGATCGATTTCGACAGCGTCTGGAAGAGCGGCGACAGCACCGGCCTGATGGGCGCGAGCGGCCAAAAGGCCCGCCTGCGTTTCGCCGGCGAGCAGCAGATCACCAGCGCGCTGCTCGCGTTATCGCAGGGCAAAAGAAAAGTGGTCGCCTTCGTGCGGGGCGGCGGCCCGCCGGTTACGGATGCCCGTTTTCGCGGGCCGCTCACCGATATCGCCGATCGCCTGCGGTCGTATAACTTTGAAGTGGTCGAGAAAGACTTGAGCGGGCAATGGGCCCGGCAGATGATGCAGCAACGGCAGATGATGCCCACGCCCGAGCCCTCGGATGAAGAGCTCAAGGACGCCGTCTGGATCGTCACCTCCAATCCGCCGGACATGCAGAGCGGCATGCCGTCGGGCCCGCTGCTCACCCAACGGCTCAAGGACCATCTGGAACCAAAGGGCAAGGGCGCCGCGCCGGGCGCGGCGATGGTGCTGATCGCCCTGCACGGGGACCCGATGTCTTCCCTCCTCAGCGATTACGGACTTGAGGCGCGGCCGGAATTACTGTGCGTCCATGAGGCGATCAATTCCGCCGCCGGCACCAATGAGGATTTCGTGGAGCGTGCCCGCCGGCAGCCGCCGATTTTCGTCATTAACCAATATGGCGACAGTCCTGTCACTACGCCGCTCGCTTCGCTGGATGCCGCCCTGGTTCCGTTGTTGCCGATCCGCAAGCGCCCTTCGGTTCCTTCAGACGTGAAGCTGGACATGATTCTGCCCGTGCCTCAGGAACCCAAAAGTTGGGGCGAGAGCGATCTGCGATTCGTCGAGGGGGACCCTAACGCTCCCCAGCCGACGTTTGACGCCGGATCGGGCGATTTGGCGGGCCCGCTGTTCGGCGGCGCGGTCGCCGAAAAAAAAGGGGCCGGCAAGCTGGTTGTCTTCGGCGGCAATCAGTGGATGTTCAACCCCATCCTCGAAATCCCCGACCCCAAGATGGAAAAGCAGCGCCTCAACGTCGCCCGTTTCCCCGGCAACGGCGAGCTGTTCGCAAACTCGGTCTTCTGGCTTGCCGGGGAGGACAAGATGATCGCCCTGAGTCCCTCGGCGATGGATACGCCGCGCATCGCCGCCATGGGGCCCGGCGCCTTGAACTTCTGGCGGCTGGGCATCTTCATCATCGGCTTGCCGCTGGCGGCGTTGCTGTGCGGGCTGTTCGTCTACCAAACCCGCCGCGATTGACAGGCCCGGGATTTTGGAAGCGACGGCCCGATTGTGTTCCGTCTGATTTCGCATGTTCGAGTCGTGCCTTTTGCCCGTTGGATTGTTCATTCGCAATCGTTGATAACCCCAAAAGACCATGAATTTCAGAACCACCGTCATTCTCGCGGCCGTGCTACTGGCGGCGGGCGTATTTTTCTTCATCGCCACCCGCAGTTCCGACAACACCGCCTCCGATCAGGCCACCACGTCCAAATCCGACGCCAAGGGCCACGCGCTCTTTGACGTGAAAACCGACAAACTTGAGAAGCTCGCCATCCGCCCCGACAAAGGCGCGCCGATCGAAGTGGCGCGCGCAGACGGGAAATGGAAGATATTGCAGCCGGTCGATTGGCCGGCGGAATCTTCCAAAGTTGAAAGCATCCTGAGCGCGGTGGCGAATCTGCGTTCGCGCGGCGGGGTGGAGATGAATTCCTCCAACGCCGCCTCAACCGGGCTGGATCATCCGCGATTTGTCATCCAGGCCTTCGGCGATGGCAAGCGCATCACGCTCGACGTAGGCAACCATTCCGCCCTGGGTAATGACCTGTACGTGAAAGCCGGGGACGCCAAACAGGCCGACCTCGTGGCCGCCGGTACGCTCGGCCAGGATCTCGCCAACGGCAGCGACAAGCTCCTCGATTCCCTGCGCAGCAAGCAATTGGTCAGCGTGCCCGAGGCGGACGTGCGGCAGGCGCAATTTGTGCGGCGGTCGGGCCGGCTGGTGTTGGAGAAACAGGGGGAGGACTGGCAGATCGAGCAGCCGGTGAAGTTGCCCGCCGATGCAAGCGAAGCAAGCAGCCTGCTGGACACCGTGACCGGCCTGCAGGCCGCCGAGTTTTCCGATGAAGCCGCCGCCCAGCAGGCGGGAGCGCGGTTCGATCATCCGCGCGCGGTGGTGTGGATTACGTCCAGCGCGCCGACCACCGCGCCGGCAACGCAAGCCGCCGCCGCACCGGCCACCGCGCCGGCCGACATGGCCGCGGATGCAAAAACCCTGTCGGCACGCGGCGGGGCGACGATCGTCATCGGCCAGGCCGTGGATATTCAGGCCGAGAAGGTTTGGGTGAAGATCTTCGATCCCAGCCATCCGCCGGTGGTCGCCCAGGCGCAATTCAGCAAAGTTTCGTTCGATCGCTTGAGCCAGGCCACGCCGCTGGAATTGCGCGACAAGCGGGTGATGGACATCGATCCGTCAAAGGTTGCAAGCTTTACGTTGGCGATGGATGCGCCCGCGCCGACAACCGCCCCGGGCGTCGCGCCGCCGGCGGCGGCGCATATGCGCGAGTTCACCATTGAACGGCGAAAGGGAACGCCGCCCGTGTTTGGGCCCGCGTTGCCCAGGGCGACGAATCCGATCACGCGCCCGCATTCTGCCGCCACGCGCCCCGCAAATACCGGCGGTCCCACGACGCGCCCCGCCGCGCCGGCCAGCGCGCCGGCGGGATCGAGTTCCGAATCGGCGTCGCCGACGACTGCCGCCTCCGCCGCGCCGAATGTGTCGGGGCAGACGGGTGATTCGGGGCCAAGACCGCAGCCGCTCAACTCGCGCTCCGTGCCGCCCTCCGCCGCGACGACCCAATCCTCGCTCGCTGCCGCTTCAACGAATGCCCCCGCCGCAACCCAACCCACCGGCCCGGAGGCCGATCAGCCCGCGCCGCTGGCCTGGTACTTCGCCTCCGGCGGCGAAGGCAAAGCCGACGACGGCCAAGTCACCGCGCTGCTCGATTCGCTGCATCCCCTGCGCGTCACCAAGTACGATGCGACGTCGCCGACCACTCAGCCGGTAGGCGTGAAATACACCCTCACGATCCGCACCATCCCCGCCAACGCCGGCGAAAGTCCGCTGAAATACGTCATCCATATCACCGACCCCGGCCCCGCCGCCACAGGCCCGGTCCTGCCGATCATCGGCACCTACAAAGACCTGATCTTCGAGATCGACCGCAGCTTCATCGAGAACCTCAACGGCGACTTCAAAACCAAAAAAGCCGCCCCAAACCCGCCCCCCTCATTCGGCGGCGGCGGCCTGCCGCCGGGGGTGAACTTCGGGCAGTAGGATTCTCTTTGCGGCTGAAGAAAAGAGGATTCACCGCGGAGACGCAGAGACGCAGAGACGGATCAGAAAATCGCAATACTTCCGCCGAATGCGAGGCCGGGCAATGCGTTGTATGAATGGGGTCAACGTATCACGGGCGTCCCGCCCGTGCCGACGGCTTTAGAGTAGGAACAATCGATGGATTGTGACCGCCATTCCAGCACGCACGGGCGAGACGCCCGTGTCACGATTGAGGTTGTGTTTCACGGCATGACACGCTTCTGCTTATGCGACACAGGAATACGCGTAGTCGCGCGCGGCTCTTTAGGTACCGCGGTTTTTCCGTTTTTATGGGTGATTCGGCGATACGGCTCGGACCGTCGAAAGCGCCTCCGTGTTTCCGTGCCTCAGTGGTGAGTCTTCTTCAGACGGCTTACGTCAGTCCCTCCACCGCCTTCACCTCCACCTGATCATTCCGCGAAAGATCGGCCAGCGTGCGTTTGCCCATGATGGCTTTGATGCGGACCTTGCCCCCCTCGAACTGCCGGTCGTGGACGCGGGCGCGGGATTCGATGAACGCGAGCAGCTTTCCGTTGGTTTCGTCCGCCTCCAGGGTCACGTCCACCTGCTGGCCTCGCGCCGCATCATGCACTTTTTTCACCAAGTCCGGCAGCCCAGTGCCGTGACGCGCGCTGATGGGGATGGCGTCGGGATGCAGCGTCCGCCAGAACGGATAGGCGGCTTCGCCTTCCTCGGTGTCGGTCTTGTTCAGCAGCAGAATCTCGGGCTTGCCCTTGGCGCCGATTTCCTCGAGCACCTCGTGGACGGTTGTGAATTGTTGCTGTGCATGCGGATGCCCCACGTCCAGCACATGCAGCAGCAGGTCGGCGTGCACGGCCTCCTCCAGCGTCGCGCGGAAGCTGGCCACCAAATTGTGCGGCAGATCGCGCACGAATCCGACCGTGTCGCTGAGCAGCACCTGCGTTCCTTTCTCGATCCGCCAGGCGCGGGTCTTGGTGTCGAGGGTGGCGAAGAGCTTGTCGTCGGCGTATGTGCCGGCGGCGGTGAGGGTGTTGAACAGCGTGCTCTTGCCGGCGTTGGTGTAGCCGACGATGCAGACGGTGAAATGATCGAGGTTGCGCTGCTCGACCTGGCGGGTTTTGCGGAGCTGGATCTGGGCGATTTCGGATTTGAGCACCGAGACGCGTTTGCGGACGAGGCGTCGGTCGGTTTCGAGCTGCGTTTCGCCGGGCCCGCGCGTGCCGATGCCCATCCCGCCGCCGCTGCCGGCGATGCGCTCCAGGTGCTGCCACATGCGCGCCAGGCGCGGATAGGTGTATTGCATCTGTGCCAGTTCGACTTGCAGCTTGGCTTCGTGCGTTTGGGCGCGGGTGGCGAAAATGTCGAGGATGAGCTCCGAGCGGTCGAGGATTTTAACGCCTTCGCCATGCTCCGAGGCGAGCTCCTCGTTCATCAGTTTTTCCAGCCCGCCGATCTGACCCGGAGAAAGGTCATTGTCGAAAACGACGACATTGGCCTTTTCCTGCCGGGCGAGTTGGGCGATTTCGATGGCCTTTCCGCTGCCGATGTAGGTTCCCGAATCGGGCTTGGGGCGCCGCTGCAATACTTCGCCGACCACTTTCGCGCCCGCGCTGCGGACCAAGGATGCCAATTCCCCCAGCGGCTCGCGCGGGTCGGCGCCCGATCCCGGCAGGATCACCCCCACGATAATCGCCCGCTCCTGGCGAACGGATAATTCGATGCGCTTCAGTTCGGACAACGGATGGGTCTCCTGGTTGGGGCGCCGGGCCGGGTAGTAGCGGCCGCTGGATGCGAATGGGGATTATAGCCCTTACAATCCCGCCCATGGCGAGCGAGAGCGTTACTGATTTTGCGCTATTGGACTACATCGACGGACTGGTCGAGGACCTGCGCGGGCATGTGCCGGCGGCGTTGACGAAATGGGACTCGGACGCGATCCATCGCTCGCGCGTGGCCACCCGGCGGCTGAAGGCGGCGCTCGATCTTCTTAAGCCGGTCCTTTCCGATGAACAGCGCAAGCCATTTGCCGTGGTGCTGCGGAAATTGCGCCGGCGGCTGGGGCCCTTGCGCGATCTGGACGTGATGATCGGGCACCTGGCCGAATTGCGCGGGGCACACGCGCACGGCGGGGCAGTGCAATGGCTTGGAGATCGCCTGCGGGCGCGGCGAGAGGCACAGCGCGAGGCGATTCCGGGCAAGCGGGCGCATTCTCGCGTGCTGGCGCGGCTGGGCACGTGGTGGGGCTTGCGCGAGGAGGTGGCCGAGGCGCGGGAGGCGGCGGATTCGTTGCTGGCCCAATCGCTGCATCTGCAACTCGATGCCTTTGCCGAGCAGGCGGATCGCCTGTCCGGCAAGACCCTGGGTTGCGATCCCGCGCAGCCCCAGGACCCGCATGCGGTGCGCATTGCCGCCAAAAATTTCCGTTACACATTGGAGATGGCGGGCGTGCAGGGGCACAAGCTGCCGGTTTCCATCATGCGCGGGTTCAAGCGCATGCAGGAATCACTGGGGCTGTGGCATGATTACGTCGTGCTGACCGAGCGGGCCATGCAGGTGTCGTTGGAGGAATTGCTTCCGCACCACGATGCCGCGCTGCAGGCGCGGGTGCTGAACCTGGCGCGAATGCTGCTGGGCCGCTCGTCGCGGCACATGGATCAATTCTCCAAGCTCTGGCTGGCGAAGGGGGATGAAGTAGCCGGCGCGATACGCACTGTGTTCCCGCTGACGCAGCCGGGGAATGGGCCGGAAGGCGGCGACGCATCGCGTTTGGTCAGTGAATCGAAAACGGATCGCGATCCGCCTGGCTCAGATGAAACGCCAGCCCCGGCAGCATCGCCTCCAGACGCGGCTTGAGGCGGGCGAGTGCGAGGCGTTCGCTATTGGAATGGAGGGTGCAAACGACGGTGATGCCGGCCTCGGCGGCGCGAAGGGCGTCGTGGTGCCGCATCTCGCCGGTGACGTAAAGCTCGGCGTTGTGCGCGATGGCATCATCCAGCAATTCCCCGCAAGCGCCGGCGCAAACCGCCGCCCGCGTGATTTGTCCCTCCATCGGCCCGGCAATCAGCAGATGATCCAACTCCAGGCCGCGCTTCAAGCGCGACAACAGTTCGGCGCGCTCGACGGGCTGTGCAAACGTCCCCACGCGTCCCTGCCCCAGTCCTTCGGGCGGGGCGGCCAGCAGGTTCAGGTCGAACGCGGGTTCCTCGTAGGGATGCGACTGCCGCAACGCATGGATCACATGTTCGATCCGCGAGATCGGCACCACGGTTTCAAGCCGAATCTCGGCGGATTGCTCAAGCCGGCCCGCCTGGCCGACGGCGGGGCTTGCGCCTTCCTCGCCAAAAAATGTGCCTGTGCCGGGCGAACGGAAACTGCATGAAGAGTATTTGCCGATGCGGCCGGCGCCCGCGTCGAAGAGGGCATCGCTCACCGGCTCGACCGCCGACTCCGGCACAAACGCCACGAGCTTGTATTGCGATGATTTGGTTTCCGACAATTTCAACGGCGAACGCTCGGTCAACCCCAACACATCGCACAACACGTCATTGGTGCCACCCTCGGCAACGTCCAATGCCGTGTGCGGCGAATAAATCGCGACGCCGCGCCGGATGGCGTCGAACACCACGCTGCCCGCCGTCAGCCGCTTGATCGCCGCGAAGATCGGGGGGTGGTATGCGATGACCGCGTCGCAACCGAGCCGCGCGCCTTCCCCCGCCACTGCCCGCGTGTAATCAATCGTCAGCAATATTTTGGAGATGTTCTGCGCCGGATCGCCGGCGAGTAGGCCGACGTTATCCCAGGCCTCGGCGTACCGGGCCGGGGCGATTTCCTCCAGGGCGGCGGTGAGCTGCGACAATTTCATGGCGGCATTGTACGAGCCCAAGGGAAGGCCACGAAGGAACCTCAGCGCCGACTTACGCCCACGATGGAAAGAGAGAACAACCACGGAGACACCCGAGCACTGGGGCGCATTCGAGACAACGCGCAACCTTGAGAAACATGAAAACCGAATTGTTAGTTTTCGTTACCGACCAACCAAGGGCGCCGGTTGAATCAAATGCGCCTCCGTGTTTCCGTGCCTCCGTGGTGAAATTCTTCTCGTGGGGCGAAAAATTGCGCTAATGGCGCGTATCATGGTGCGTTCGCTCCTGGGGCGCGTCGCCTGTGGGATTGTGCCGTCTCATTTGCTCGCTGGAATAACGCATGCCTGCCAATCGTTTCAACGGCTATACGGATCTGGGCGTCGGGATCGGGCTTCGCATACCGCATTATCGCCATATCCTCGACAAAAAGCCGGCCTGCGACTGGTTTGAGATCATCAGCGAAAACTACATGTGCGACGGCGGCCGGCCGCTGGAAATCCTCGACCAGATCCTTGAGCAATATAAAGTCGTGCAGCATGGCGTGAGCATGTATTTCGGCTCGACGGATCGGCTTAACCGCGAGCATCTCAATCGCCTCAAGCGGCTTGTGAAGCGCACGAAAACGCCGTTCCTCTCCGATCACCTTTGCTGGGGCAGCGTGGATGGCACGTACAGCCACGATCTATTGCCGATGCCGTACACGTTTGCCGCCGCGAAGGTGACGGCCCAGCGGGTGCGCGAGGCGCGGGATTTCCTGGAAGTGCCGATCTGCGTCGAGAACGTCAGCAGCTACGCTGAGTTTCATACCTCGGAAATGACCGAATGGGAGTTTCTCAGCGAGGTGGTCGAGCAGGCCGACTGCGGGATTTTGCTCGATGTCAATAACATCTACGTATCGAGCAAGAATCACAGTTTCAACCCATACGATTATCTGAACAACGTGCCGCACGAGCGGGTGGGGCAGATTCATGTGGCGGGGCATTCGAAGTACGAGAAATACATTCTCGACACCCACGATCATCCCGTGCTCGATCCGGTGTGGAAGATGTACGGCCACGCCCTGAGCCTGTGCGGCCAGACCAATACGCTGCTGGAATGGGATGCGCATATTCCATCGTTTGATGAAGTGCATGCCGAGGCGATGAAGGCGAATAAGTTCATCGCGCGGGCGTTGACCCAACAAGGGAACATGACAGATACGTCGGCGTCTCTGATTCTCTCTCCCGGCACTTCGGGGAAGGGTAGGGGCGGGGGCCGTGAAATGCAACCTCAATCGTGACACGGGCGTCCCGCCCGTGCGTTTTTCATGGAACTTGGAATACGCCGATTTCCCTACCCCACAGCCGTCGGCACGGGCGGGACGCCCGTGTCACAATAAACGATTTGAATCCACGAATGGCGTCGGTTCGCCGAATTGCAATGTCCGATGCGGATCATGGCTGCCAGACCAAGAGAGAGAACACTATGCCTTTCTCGGCGCGTGAATCTTCGCCGTCCACTCGGTTGGCCGCTTCAAAGAAGCGACTCCAAACTTTCGGGGAGCTGCGCGAGCTCCAGCGGCTCTCCTTTTCCGCCGTCAGTTATCCGCTCTCGGCGGCCAGCCGGATGCAAAAGACGTGGAAAGATGGCCGGCCGATGGGACAGGTCATCTCCGAATTCATCAAGCCCAACGACCGGCTCACCAGCTTCGAGCGGCTG
Source organism: Tepidisphaeraceae bacterium (assembly GCA_035648595.1). Taxonomy (GTDB): domain Bacteria; phylum Planctomycetota; class Phycisphaerae; order Tepidisphaerales; family Tepidisphaeraceae; genus RYN-428. Next base: position 6,074 of record DASRLH010000508.1, on the reverse strand, counting down.
GAAATCTATAATCGCCAATACTGGTTTCGGCTGCTCGATTGCCTCTGGGACGACTATCCCGGCTTGCGCGCGATCCTGGGCAACGGCAAATTCGAGAAACTTCGCATCGCATATTTGCGACAATATCCATCCCGGTCATTCACGCTGCGAAACCTGGGCAGCCGGCTCGTGGAGTTTCTGGAGCACGAGCCGCGATACACCGCGCCGCGCCAGAAGATGTGCCTGGACATGGCGCGATTTGAGTGGGCGCAGGTGGTGGCCTTCGACGGCGAAACCAAGCCGCCCCTGGGTGTCGATGACCTGCTGGCTAAAGAACCGGCAAAGCTGCGCCTGGGGCTTCAACCTTATCTATCGCTGCTGGAATTGAATTATCCGCTGGACGATTTCGTGATCGCCGTCAAGAAGCAGGACAGCGCGATGCGCTCGGAGGCGAGCAACGCGATGGAGGAACAGGAGAAGGAAGCGCGGCCCCGCAAAGTTCGGCTGCCGCGGGCGCGTAAGACTTTCCTGGCTGTCCATCGTTTCGACAACCAATTGTACTACAAGCGGCTCGATCCACCGGCGTTTCGCATCCTTTGCGCGCTGCGCGATGGCGCGTCGCTGGCCGACGCCTGCCAGGCGGCAGTGGGTGAAGACGACGCGCCCCCGGAAGAGATTGCCGGCCGCATTCGCCAGTGGTTTTCGTCGTGGACACAGATCGGATGGTTCTGCGCGCCGCCTTCGGCGGGGCGGGCAGGTCCGCAAATCCAAAGAGAAAGCAACCACGGAGACACCGGGGCACGGAGGCGCGCGCGAAGCGATGTGCCGCTTTGCAGAAAAGCGACTAAATAGCCGTGCGAAAGTCGATGTATCCTGATCCATTTTCGGATTTCGAGTTTGGTCGCGGGGCGGACCCTGCTCTGGGTTTCCGTGGCTCCGTGGTGAAATTCCCTCGTGGTGGGAAGAAATGGACAAATCATGCTGAAAACGTCATCCGCCAACGGCTTCCCCGCTCGCTTCATGCCGATGTTTGTGGAAAAGGCGAGCCATCTTCAATCGGCGGTGTTGCTGCTATTGAGATGGACGTGGGGGTTTCAGTTGCTCGAGTCGGGATACGGCCATCTCACGCACGTTGGGGCCACGCTGGCTAACTTTCAGAAGTGGGGCGTGCCGATGCCGCAGGCCAATGTGTACATATCGGGCGCTACGGAATTGGTGGGCGGATCGCTTCTGATGCTGGGGCTGTGCACACGGCTGATTTCCATTCCGCTGGTCTTCAACTTCATCGTGGCGATCGTCGCCGCCAGCCGCCATGAAATCGCCAAGGCGTTCGATTCATCCCAAAGCGGCGGCCTGCTCACCGGCTGGGACACCATCATCGACGACACCGCATTCCCCATGCTCGTGCTCGCGCTGATTATGATTGCCTTTGGGCCGGGGAAGGCGTCGATTGATTATCTGCTGAGCCGCACGGTGTGCCGGGCTGAAAAGTGGAAAGGGCCCCCGACAAACGCGGGAATCGAGCAACGTGACAGTCGTTCCGTTGTGGATTGATCGCGCCTCCGACCCGGTTTGGCACATGTTCTCATTCACCGATTAAAATGAACCGCGGATGAACGGAGATGAACGCGGATAAGAATCTGATCTGCATTCATCTGCGTTCATCCGCGGTTAACTCATCGGGGATGACGCTGCATCGTGTGAACAAACCCGATGACAATCCCGTGCCCCGCGGGTACAACGTGATTCACGCGGCAGCCGCGCGTGACGCATGAACCCGCAATCCGACATCATTCCCTATAAGCGTTCGCGCTTTCAAACCCGGCTTCCCACGGGCCGGCTATACACGCTGTCGCACTATTGGCTGGCCGAGATTGAGCCGGGCTTATGGCGGGTGGGATTAACCCGCTTCGCCACCCGCATGCTCGGCGAGGTGGTTGAGCAGGGGTTCGAGGTAAAAGAGGGCGGGGCGGTGAAGGTGGGACAGGTCATCGGATGGGTCGAGGGATTCAAGGCGCTCACGGATTTGTATTGCGTGGTCGACGGCGCATTTGCCGGTGGAAATGCACAGTTGGACGCGGACATCACGCGGATCGACAAAGACCCCTATCATGCCGGCTGGCTCTACCAGGTGCGCGGCGTCCCCGAACCCAACGCCGTCCCCGTCGAGCAGTATATCCAAGTGCTGGATACGACTATTGATAAGATGCAGGGAAGTTGAGGGTTGTAGGTGGTTTGTTGTGGGTTGAACGTTGTGGGTTAATTGCGGCTGCTCGCAGTCGGGTGAATGTCAGCGTTCAATGCAGACTTAGCGACTCACAACCTACAACAAACCACCCACAACCCACCGCCCTCAAATATGGAGAAGAGCATGGCACGGTCCCGTTACATCATGATCGGTGGGTTCCTGGGGGCGGGGAAGACGACCGCCGTTTTGCGGCTGGCCGAGCATCTGACGGCGCGGGGGCTGAAGGTGGGGTTGATCACCAATGACCAGAGCGTGGGCCTCGTTGATACGGCGATGCTCGCCTCCCACGGCTTCGCCGTCGAGGAAATCACCGGCGGGTGCTTCTGTTGCAAGTTTAATTCGCTGGTTGATGCGGCAGGCAAGCTTTCGGCGCAAACGCGGCCGGATGTTTTTATCGCCGAGCCGGTGGGGAGCTGCACGGACCTCAAGGCGTCGGTCAGTTATCCGTTGCGGCGGATTTATGGGGACGATTTCTCGGTGGCCCCGCTGAGCGTGTTAATCGATCCGGTGCGGGCGCTGCGCATCCTGGGGGTTGAACCGGGCAAGGCGTTTTCGCCGAAGGTCGTGTACGTCTACACCAAGCAGCTTGAGGAGGCGGAGATTATTGTCATTAACAAGATTGATCTTCTGAGCGAAGACCGCCGGGCCGCGCTGCGGGCGGTGTTGTCCGAGCGATTTCCCACCAGTCGGCTGTTGGAGGTTTCGGCGCGACAGGGCGCCGGGCTGGAAGAATGGTTTGACGCAATCGGCGACAATGACCTTGGCACCGCGCCTACCATGGACGTGGATTATGAACTGTACGCCCAGGGCGAGGCGTTGCTAGGCTGGCTAAACTGCACCTTAAACGTGTCGGCGGCGCAACCTCTTGACGGGAATGCATTGTTGCAGGACTTGGCGCAACGAATTCGCGGACAACTGGAATCGAGCGGCGCCCAGATCGCGCATTTGAAGATGACGCTGACGCCCGGCGAAAGCGCACGCGACATCGCGGTGCTGAATGTCGTGGCTGATGACCAGGCCGCCGAGCTTTCGCACACGCTCGACGCGCCGATCGAGACCGGCGAGTTGATCGTGAACCTCCGCGCCCAAGCCGATCCGGAACTATTGGCAGATGCCGTCAATGCGGCTTTCGCCGGGTGTGCCGGGGCAACGCGAGATCTGTCGCTGAACGTGGAACATCTGGAGCGCTTCCGTCCGGGAAAGCCGGAACCGACGTACCGGTATGCCAATGCGTAACAGACCGACCACGCGCCTGGGGACAAGCGCATCGCAGGCAGTCGTCGAATGCACGCGCACATGAGATGCGGCCCGCGGATTTTGCTCGCCAGGCCGCGAGCGGCGATGCGGCTGGCCGCGGTGAGACGAGCGGTACGGGGTGGTACCGTAGCACGGGCGTCTCGCCCGTGGAGTCGCGGTATTCCGCGATGTTCGGCCGGTACTCCGGTCGAAGGCACTTGAGCGCAGCGTTCTTCGTGGGCGTGAGGCCATCGGTCGCTGCGCTCGGGTGGTTTGGCCGGAGTACCGGCCAACGCCGCGGCGTACCGCGTCGCACGGGCGAGACGCCCGTGATACAGGAGTTTTGTCGTGAAGACCGGCCGGATCGTATATTGTCATTGCGTCTTCGCCCAGGTGGTGCCGCCTGAGGTGAAGCAGGAGGTTTTGCGCCAACTCGGCGAGTCGGGGCTCGCGTTCGACGCGGTGGCGGATTTGTGCGAAATGTCGGCCCGGCGCGATCCGGGGCTCAAGGCCCTGGCTGCCGAAGGCGACGTGAAAATCGCCGCCTGCTTTCCGCGGGCCGTGCGTGGATTATTCACGGCGGCCGATGCGCCGCTTCCAGAGCAAGGCGTGGAGATCTGCAATATGCGCACGGATAGTGCCGAGCAAGTCATGTCGGCCCTGCTGACGGTCGGCAGCAAGTCGATAGCGATCGATGCGCCCGGCGGCGCCGCTGCCGCCGCGGATGGGGATGCGCCCGGAGCGGAAAGTGATCCGCGAAAGGAGCCGCGATGATTTTGGCGAATGCGACCGCGACGCCGGCTCCGGCTCGATCTTCCGGGCAAGCGTTGGGGCCTGCCCTGCGCATCGCGCTGTACGAAGGGGCGGGCAGCCGGCCGTTGGAGGGGGAACTGCGAACCGAGTTGTTGCGGACGCTTTTGGAAAAGGGATACGCCGTTACTTGCGTGCGGCCCGGCTCGCCGGTTGCGAGCATTTTCTCCGGCGAACTGATCGTTCTCGGACAATTCGATGAAGAAAAGCCGGCCAGCGCGCAGGACGCCGACGCTGGCGTGCAGGTTCACTTTCGGCAGATCGCGGGATTATCGTCCGCGCAAGTATTCGATCTCGTCGAGCAGGTGCGCGAGCAGTGCAAGGCCGTTAAGCCCGGCGGATGGAAGCCGTGGTTCCCCGTGATCGATTACGGCCGATGCACCAACTGCATGCAGTGCCTTTCGTTTTGCCTGTTCGATGTTTATGGCGTTGACACCGGCGGCAAAATCAAGGTTCAAAAATCCCACAACTGCAAAACCGACTGCCCCGCCTGCTCGCGCGTCTGCCCGGAAGTGGCGATCCTCTTCCCCAAGTACAAAGCCGGCCCGATTAACGGCGACGTGGTTAAAGCCGAGGACCTGCAGCGCGAGAAAATGAAGGTGGACATCAGCGCGCTGCTCGGCGGCGACATCTATGCCGCCCTCCGCACCCGCAGCGCAGACGCCAAGCAACGCTTCTCGAAGGAGCGCGATGAAAAGCGCGCATTGGAAGAAAGAAAACGCTGCCTCGCCAAGCTACAGCAGGCGCTGGATATTCCGCAGGAAGTAATGAACGCGCTGCCGTCGATCGAGCAGATACAATCCAAGGCCACTGCGGCGCGGATGAAGAACGATTAACCACGAAGGCACGAAGGCACGAAGATGGGATACGGAGAAACAATGTCGGAGGCGGTCGAAAACGTCGCGCGCGAGATCGTGGATGCGACGTTTAAGGTACACCGCACACTTGGTCCTGGCTTATTAGAATCTGTGTATGAGGCCTGTCTGGAATACGAGCTCCGTCGCCGGGGTCTCAAAGTTCTTCGGCAGCTGAAAGTTCCGATTTTTTATGATGGCGTAGAATTGGACGCCGACCTGCGCCTCGACCTGCTCGTCGAAGGTTGCGTGATTGTCGAAATCAAATCGGTGGAGGCCATGAATCCGGTTTTTAAGGCTCAAGCACTCACTTACCTGAAGTTGACCGGACATCGCCTGTGCCTTCTTATCAATTTCAATGTCCCTCTCATCAAGGACGGCATCAAGCGGGTGGTACTGTAATTCGCTGATCTTCGTGTCTTCGTGCCTTCGTGGTTAATCTTCTTCGCCGGTCGCCGACTTCGAGAACCTTATGCTGATGCAAATGTCCAAACGGATGCTCGCCACCACGGACAAACGAATTCTGTGGAAGTTCGCCTATAACTTCGGCTACAAGGGCATGCGCTCGGTGCAGAAGTTCAAGAAGCGGATCAAGACCGGCGATTACTTTCCGCCGTTCCTTTACATCTCGGTCATCAACAGTTGCAACCTGCGCTGCCAGGGGTGCTGGGTGAAGGTGGACGGGCCCCGGCATTATCTGTCCGCCGACAAAATGGACCGCATCATCAACGACGCCAAGAAGCACGGCAACAGCTTCTTCGGGATCCTCGGCGGCGAGCCGTTCATGCATCCGGAATTGCTCGAAATTCTCGGGCGGCATCCCGACTGCTATTTCCAGATTTTCACCAACGGCCAGTTCATCACGGATGAAATTGCCGGCAAATTGCGAAAACTCGGCAACTGCACGCCGCTGGTCAGCATCGAGGGAAACACGGTCGTTTCCAACG
>DASRLH010000507.1:0-2108 GCA_035648595.1 Tepidisphaeraceae bacterium | reverse complement strand
TTTCGTATCGCGGCGGGCCCGATTGCCCCGCGATCAAGCGGCGATCGGTCGCACCGTGTTGGCGTCTGCAAGGACATGGGAACCGGCACTCGAACCGCCTTTCCCGTTACCGCTCACTTGCGGCTTCGGAACAGGTACGGGAACTCGAACGCACGTCGCCAATTCGCGCACAGCCAAATCGGATTTGCAGACCCTACGCCTATTCCCCGGACCTGTCAAGAACCATTTCGCCAGATTTTTTTGCGTGCCGATCACAGCATATTCAGCGCCTTTCGCGGAGAGCCAAACTTCCTTAATCAGCCGTGCTGGCCGATCGGATATTACCAATCAGGCTCGGCGGCAGGATTTGGGCGGTGATTTTGGTGTTCACCTTTGCCGGGTCCACACTGGTGGCTTGCGTCGGCTGCTCGACGACCTTCATATTCAGCGTCGCGTCCGTGGTGACGGTGCCCTTGATGCCGATGAACTGGCCCAGGAGGGTGGCGTACTTTGCGTCGTTGGTGCGCAGGTATGCCACAGTGCGGCCTGTGGCCGGGTCGGTCAGGCGGTATAACGTCGTCGGCCCGCGCTGCAGACTTGAGGTGCGAAGTGTGCCGATGGCGGTGTACGTTATCAGTGCGTGATCCTTGATTTGCTTCTCGATCTCGGCCCGCTCGGCGACCATCGCCTGTTGCTGCTCGGCTTGTTTCTTCTCGGCTTCCTCAAGCGCCAGGAATTCGCCCTTGGCCTCTGATCGCAGCTTGAGCGTTGAGACGCGGCTTTCCGCGACCTTCCGCATTAACCCATCGAGCGCATCCTGCTTCAGCAAATCCTGATAGCCGGCCAGAAGGGTATCCACCGGCTGATCGGTGATGGATCTTCCATTGGCGGATTTGAAATCGGCTTCGAGTTTTTCATACATCGCCGCCGCGTTGGCTGATGCCTCGGCGGGCTGAGTGGCGGCGGGGGCAGCGGCAATATCGTCGGGGCCCGGGGTCCGCGTCGTCAGCGGAGTATCTTGCGTTGAAGGCCCGGCGCTGCTCCTTGGTCCAGTGGCGACGCGCGGCGAGCCCGTGGTCGAACGACCCGCGCCCGCGGTCGATCGACCCGCGCCCGACTGGGCAATGGTGCCGCCGGGAGAATCCGGCGCCGGATCGGCAAGGCCGACCTTATCGACGAATCCCTGATTCACATACAAAAAGCTGCCTTGCGGCGGCTTGATTTTGTAATACTCATCCTGCTCGCCGAGAATTTCCACATCCTGTCCATCTTCCAGCTTCGCCATCGGCGCGGTCTTCACCGGCGTAATCGCGCTGCCCACCTTCGCCAGCGTCTCGCGGTTGACGCGGCCCACGTTTCCCTTGTCGCGGCGGATCACGTACGCCTTGGGCACATACGCGAAACTTCCGTCCGGCGGCAGCACTTTAAGCCACTTGAACTTGATCCCTACCACCGTCACCTTCGCGCCCTTGTCCAGCTTCATGGCCGGGTAGGCATCCTCGCGCGGGGCGCTTTTTACGTATACGCCGTTCCCATTGATGACCCCGATAAAATTGTGTTTCGCATTTTCAACGTCCCCGGCGGTGGGCACGGCCGCAGGTACGCCGACAGCGGTCGGCAACAGCGGCGCTACAAGGAAAAACGAAACGGCACCTGCGAGAAAAATTCGGCGAGCAGCCATGATGGCACCTCCATGTGCGAAAACCAGGATCCATTCCACGACCACAACGGATCGCGCTCCTGGCCTCGTGGATTAATGAATGTGTACGGATCGCGCCGTGCGGAAACCCATATTCCCCGCGCCAGCCCGTCTTCCGATGTCGTTGTATTATCAGATTTCCACGCAATGTAAAGCGCACGGCGGCATCAATCTGAAAGTGAAGCGAAGCGCACTCATGGGCAAGCTGCCCATGCCACTAACTTTGGCCGCGCCCTTTAGGAGGGCGTGCCCGAATTTTCGGGCAGGTGTAACTGTTGACATCCACAGAGTTTGGTGGGGCAGACATTCCTGTCTGCCCGAATCCGCGAGTGCGGGGCATTCCTGCCCCGCCGAGCGGATTCGAATCGGTTCGGGAGGACAAGAATGTCCTCCACTCACCGATTCGCCGGCAGACAAGAATGTCTGCCCC
>DASRLH010000506.1:0-16650 GCA_035648595.1 Tepidisphaeraceae bacterium | reverse complement strand
GAGGGGGACGGAGGTGGTTCCGCCGGCACCATTGTTGCCCGTGGGATTTGTGGTGGCCGAATAGTTGTCAGAGAAAACGGAGTTGGGATCGCCGCTCGTGCCGCCGGTGTATTGCACCGATTCGATGCCCGGCTTGCTGATTTGCAGCGTAGTGAATGACATGGTCGAGGCGCTGGTCAGCGGGAGGGTCGCGCTGCTGGTCCCGAGATTGGCGCCCGTGCCATTAGGGCCCGCGAAGGCCGTGAGGGAAAGAGAGTCGCTGACGTTCGTGCCAAAATCTCCCATCTGAACCGAGAAGTTGCTGACCGGCTGCGAGAAATTCACGTTGAAGAAGTTCGTGCCCGGAGGCGTGGGCGCGAGCGTGCGCTGTCCAAAGACGGAAGTGCTGCCGAGAGATGAGATATTGGCCGTATCAAACGACTGGCCGACTCGGTCGATGGTGACGGTAAGGCCATTGTTGGTCAGGGACAGGCTGGTCAGGCCGCCATTGCTGGTGGCCGGCTGATTCTCAAAATCGTAAGTAGATTGCGTCACGCCCGACTTTGCATTCCCGGCGGCCAAAGTCAGGCTTAACATCCCCATCGCCATGGTGCATTTCAATTTCAATTTCATTTCCAAACTCCCTGGCAGTCCCGAAGTTACTTCTTCGTCCATAATCACGGCAACCCAACACACGATAATCAGTCGATCGCGGCACAAGACGATTGCCTGCGATCTTGAGCCGACGGCATTGTGTGCAAGGGTTGGGAAAAAAAGATAGGTGGAAAATAGCCGATGGAGTTTTTCGGATATCCGAGCGGACTCAAGGGAAGGAGGTCGTCACCGGATCACGGGCGTCCCGTCCGTGCCGATTATGGCACGGGAGTCGAGGAATCGCGGTGTTGCCACATCTCACGGCGGCTTTATGCCCTATTGCTCCCGTTGGATCGCATTCTGGTAATAGCGGTCGTCGTGATTTTTCTTCCAGCCGTCGGTTGGCGCCTGGAGCATGGGACGGTGCCTGGCCCACATTTCGTTGACAAACGCATCCCAAGTCTGGCCCTGGCGGCCAAAGTCCGCAGAGAAATCCTTGCCGGTGGCTTGCTTGATGGTTTTCACGAATGCCGCGTCGTCCTCGAACATCCACCGATCGACGTAATCGAAGAACGGATCATGGCTCCACGATTTCTCGGCATGCATCAGCCGCAGGGCCAGCGCCTGGGCCACCCAACCCACGCTCGTGCAGCAGCGGCGATACGATTCGCTGGTGATCTGCCCCTGTTTCCAGGTTGTGGGCGGCGTGTGCTCGTAGGGCCCCCACGCCTGGCCGCGAACTTTATCGCGGCCGATGCCGGTGGCGGCGTCGATCCCGGAATGACCGGCGAACACCACCTTCGCCCCCGTCCAGCAGTTGGCATACGCGGTCTGCTCGTCCTCGCCGAAACTTACCTTGGGGAACGATGTATTGATGTTGGCCAGTTGTCCGTCCCCCAGAAGCAGCCCGGCGAAGACGATGGGAAGTTTGCGCCCGCTGCCATGCCCGCCCCACCCGCTCCAGCCGGGATGGCCCTGGCGGATCATGCCGCCAAGATCGATGCCGATCTGCACGTAATTGATCAGCAGCCGTTCTTTCTGTTCAGCCTTGAGATCGGTGCAGAGGATCAAGGCGCAGATCCCGGCCACGCGCCCATACTCCAGCCCGTACTGCGGCATATTCTCCACCGGCTCCTCGAAACCAAAAAAACAGGTGCCGACCCACGGCCTTTGAGTGAACCGTTCGTATAGCGCGATATTGGGCAGGCTGCGAGTCGCGGCGGCTTTGGGAAGCCGATCGCGCTTCAGGTCGCGCGCCAGATAGATGCGATGGCGCGGATCGCAAAAAGAAGGCCGAAACGCATCCGCCGGCGGCGGCTTTGCCAGGCACGTCAGCACCGCCGCCGTTCGGATCGGGCTGCTGTCCTCCACGCCGCGCTCGATCTTGTTGCGCAATTGTGCGTCGAGCACCAGGCCCTTGGGCATGCTGATGGTGGAGACCAGCGAATCGCCGGGCTTGAGCGTGACGGGAAGTTTCTGGATCAGCGAAGGATCGAACCAGTTGCGCACGCCGCTGTCATACGACACCTTCATTTGCGCCGGCGGGTTCACCATGAACCCATTACGCACGCGCTCGCCGGGCTTGCGCTCCGTTTCGATGGGAGCCAATTGATCGCGGGGAATCTCATCGCCATACAGCGGCTTGGGATCGATCGACTTGAGAACGACCGGGCCGATGACATACCAGTCGCCATTGATGAATTGTCCGGCGGGTACGGGCTTCTCGAACGTCCAGGTGATGCCGAATTGGGAGATGCTCTTCCTGCGCGGCAAATCCTGGAGCTTGGGCGCGGAATGCGCGTTGGCAGGCGTGTAAATAACAACCGGCGCAGGCGTGCGGAAGGCTATCGTCTTTGGGTCATACGGATTGACTTCAACAGCCCGTGCCGGCGACGGAATGCCGATGACCTGAATCGCAACGAGTGACAACAACGCCAGAAGTGAATTGCATCGACGCATCGCAACAGTGTCGGCAAGTGATCGGGAGTCCACAAGTCTTCCTATCGCGAAACGGAAAATAATCTCGGAAGGGGGAACCGATACCGGGACGGGAACCGATACCGGAACCGATACCGGGGGAACCGATACCGGGACGCAGCTAGTTTCCATTCCCTCCTTCTCCTCCTCCGGTCCGCGACGGCCTTCCCTCCCGGCGGAGCGTGTGCTCCAGGTTCAACTGCTTTGCTGTCTTCTCCACCCACTGCTCATCCCCGAACGGCTGATTCCGCGCCAGCGTCGTTCTCATCATCCGATCCCGCTCCTTGTTGCTCAACGGCTCATTCACATGCCGCACCCAATTCCGCGGCCGCTCCACCGGCCAGGGTGACAAAATCGCCCGCATCTCGCCGGGGCCGTACTCGCGCGCCCACAGGCTGCTGTATCGCCAATCCTGCGCCCGATCGACTATCCGCGCCATCAGGGGATTTCGCTCCACATATCGGCAGACCGCCAGAAAGTGGTCGTTGCGCTGCACCGGAAAACTCTTAAATCGCCCTTGATACAGATGCCCGTATCCGACCGTCCGATGCGACACCCGCCATCGCATGGCATGGGTGTGGGCGAGCCAGCGGAAGAACGCCGTCAGATCGCCATCATTCACCGGCCAGACCACCAGGTGCCAGTGCGTGGACATGATGCAATACGACAGAATCCGTATCGGCAGTCGCTTGTGGGCCTCAATGAGGAGCCGGTTGAAAGCTTCAAAATCCCCGTCCTTGCGGAACATTTTCATCCGGCCGACGGATCGATTCAGCACATGATACACGATCCCGCCGGGCGCAATGCGTGGTCTTCTTGGCATGGAAGCAAAGGCTATCGCCGGAAACGCGCGGCGTCAACAACTAGCTGCGTCCCGGTATCAGTTCTTCAATTCGACGGCCTTGTTGTGATCGGCGAAGGTCCGACCGCCTTTGCTGGCGAGTATTTAAGTTCAATCGCCTTAGCGTGGTCCGCGTTTGCCCCCCGCAAGTCGCCTTTGGCTTTCCTGGCGTCGCCGCGGATTCTATAAATTTCTCCAAAAGCCGGCACCGATTCACCCGGACGGAGCTCGACGGCTTTAGTGCAGTCCGCGATGGCACCGTCAAAGTCGCCGCGGAATAACTTCGCACTGGCGCGAACTTTGTAATTGTATGCCAAACTGCCTGAAAGAACCAGAGCGTCAGTGGGAGTGGGGGGCGCGCGCTGGACGGCTTTTGTGAAGTCCGCGATCGCCGCGTCTGTGTCGCCCTTGGCTTGCTCCGCGCTACCGCGAACCTGGTAGGCGGCCCAGAAATCTGGGTCGATTTCGATGGCCCTGCTGCTCGCCACGATGGAACGATCAAGGGCACCAGCGGCCCCTCTCATAGCGCCGAGATTGCTGAAAATGAGGGCAATACCACGCGCGTCGGGGCCCCCTTGCTGGAGTTTATGAACTATGGCAAATGCCGCGTTCGCGTAATCCATGTTGCCGCCAATTTGGCTATTTACGGCATCAGTCGCGTATACACTCTCTGCCCGCTCCATGTATTTGTTTCGATTCTTCGGGTCCAACTCGACGGCCTTAAAGTAATCGAGCACGGCACGTTCCTCCTCCCATTTGGCCGCCTCCGCGTCGCCACGTCCGCAGTAGGCCACAGCATCGTTCGGGTTTGATTCGATGGTCCTGCTATACAGCTGGATAGCCTTGTTGAAATCGGCCGTGGCTGCGGCATTGTCGAACCACTCGGCCTTTCCTCGCGTGTAGTAGGCCACAGCATCATTCGGGTTTAACTCGATCACCCTCGTTTCATCGGAAACGATCCTTTTCGCGTCGGCAATGGTCGTGACGCCGTTGGAACAAGAGATAGCCAAAATGACCAAGATCAAAGACACCCCAGACAACACGAGTTGTTTCATGATACCAGTTCCTCGGCAATGACGACTTCCGCCTTATTGGTTGCGCTCGAAAATAGATCTATTCGTTTAATCGTTTTGTCTGCGTGGCACTAGTCCCTCGACACGGGACTGGCCGATAGGCACACCTGGTCTGAATGAATGCTACCCGTTGACCAACCTCCTCCTATTTCGCCTCGCCAACTGAAAACTGAACACCATTGAGCCCGTGCGAGTCACCTGAGACCGGTCCATACGTATGAACCCTGTAATACCGGCCGGCGGATGCTGTGAATGTGACGGGTTGTGTACCGTGATACCGCGTCCCTTGGCCTATTCCGGCGCTCACCTCAAATCCGAGTTGCAGCGAGTATTGCCCCGGAAGTATCTCGATGGGACCAGATCCCGGCGATGCTAGTTCCACGTTGGCGCCATCAAGTTGCGTAATAAATGTGTCAAGGTGAACGAAATAATTAACCCCCCCCGCGTTCACCATCCGATCGCTGCCAGGATCGACTGTTATCGTTGCCACCTGCTCCGGTGCTAGTCGTGGGCCGGAATAGGCCTGTCTAAACGACGAACAGGAGACCGCTGCCATCAGCACAGCGACCGTTCCCACGCGAGGACACAGACCGCGCCACATCCGCGCCTCGGCGAACTTGGGGAATTTATGAATCGCGGAGCCCAACACTTGGAGCAGCACCTTCACCTTTTCCAAGTCGCAACTCATGGCCGCGTCGAAAAAAGAAGGCGACTGATCGCTCATGGAGTGTCTCCGGATAGATGGGATTCGCAGGTTATGCTCGGCACGCGACCGTCGTAGCCGCCACCTCGTCTTTATACTATGGCTTGCAAAATCCGTCAAGGCGAATCTCAAGCTGGACCGGACGCAAAAGGAGCGCCCGATACGGGGACGCAGCTAGTTCTTGGGCACAGGTCAGCCGATCCGTCGGCTGCTTCACCCGTCATTCCGTCGATGGAACTGGTGGGCTTGGCCAACGGCTGGCGGAATCCGTCGCCAGAGGCTCGACCAACGCCAGTTCTCCGCTTTCCTTGCCCGCTTGTCGCGCAGCGCATTTCGCTCGATGTAGCGCGACGATCGACAAAATGACGGGCGTCCCGCACCGGGAAACTCTTGAGGCGGGCCCTGCCGCAAATGTTCGTCGCCGGATTTTTTGAAATGTTCCTGCCAGCCGCGACACTCGCCCGGAATTCAGCGCGTGAGCCGGAACGCGTTTATCGTCCCACGACGAGAATCGTGAATGAATCCGGCAGCATCGCGCCGCCGCGTCGTCCGCGTCCGTTCTGTCCCGCGCCCTGCCCGGCGGGCGGCGGACCCTGCTCGGCGGTGATCAGCAAAATGCGATTGGTCTTCTCATCCAGCGTCGAAGTCCGCGCGCCCGCCTTGGTCTGCACGTTCTGCTCGACCTCGAATTGAGTGGGGCTGGTTTCCTTGATGACGGTGAGGGTGCCGTCGCGCTGGGAGCTGAACGCCTCCATGGTTTTGGGATTAAACTCGCCGGCATCCACGCCGTTGCCGATGGGCAAAGTTGCCAGAATCTTGCCGTTCTCGGCGTTGAGAATGACCGCCGTCGCGGGTCGATGGCAGAAGGCGAAAAGCACATGATGCCTGGCGTCGATTGCCAGCCCGCCCGGCCCGCCGCCTTTTCCTTCGAGGCTGTAGTGAGCGGTCACTTTCAGCGACTTTGCGTCCACCGCCGCTATATTGTCCTTGTCCTCGACGTCGATGTAGACGTGCCCCTTGCCGTCGCTGACGGCTTGCTCGGGCGCGCCGCCCAGATCAATCGTTCCCACGATCGAGCCGTTCTTGCTGTCCAGCACCGTCACGTTGGGCGCGCGATGGCTGAGGACAAAAATGCGGCTTGTGGCGGGATCGAACAAAATGCCGTCCGGGTTTCCCTCGACCGCGATGGTCTTCAAGGTCGCAAGGCTCGATGAATCGAACATGACGACCGGCTTGCTGCTGGTAAAGCCATGCCTGGATTTGGGATCGACCGCCACGCCATGCCCGCCCATGATGTTGGGGATTTCCCCGGCCGCCTTGAGCGTATCCAGATCATAAACGCTCACCCGGCCCGCCGCTCCCCGGCCGCCGGAGCGCGGAATATAAAGCCGGCGCCCATCGGCATCGGCAAATACATAATCCCACCCGCCCACGCCGCCTACTTTGGCGGTTTGCACAACCTTGTAAGGCCCCGCCGCCTCCTGCGCCTTGGCTTGGGCCAAATATGCGAATGAGATGATGAGAGCCGCGAACAGGATAGATGAACGTTGCATGAATACCTCGCTGAGTGGTGCGGATGATAGACAAAGCCACCTGCCGTCTCGGATCATCCAAGAGCATCGGCGCAAATGAGTCACCGGGGAGCGGCGCAATATTCCCCGCTGGCGCTTAAGTCGTATGCAACGCGTTCACCCGCGCGTTTTATTCCACTGACGACCATTCTTCCGCCGCCACGAACTGGCTCAGATGCTTCACGTTGGAAGTGGCGACAACAACCTCGGAGAGTGGCCTCATGGGAATGGAACCCTCGCCTCGGGTCCGTCTGTGCTCAATCGCGTCTCATTGAGTTCCTGCTTGAATTCCTCAAACTCGGCCTTGCGCCGGGCCATCTCCTGGGGATCATCGGTGCGCGTCCGGGCCTCCGATTCATTCAAAATATCGATGCTCGATTGATTCGGCGCGGCATCGACTTTGGGAAGGGCAGCATCAATGAGTTGTTCCGCGAGATCGCTCGCGGGTACACCTCGGCGCGACGCCTCCGCGACAAGCCTTGTTCGAGTTTTCGCTGAAAGAAGAATTGTCACTTTTGCCTCTTGGATGATTGTAGGCGCACGGCTGACGTTCTTGGAGCGTAGCGTCCGACGCGCACTCATTTTCCTTGATAGCCCCGCCACAGCCACACCAACGCCTCGGGCAGCGTTTGGCGAACCACTTTTCCATCGACATGTCCCGCTCCTTTTGCGACCACGTAGCGGTAGTGATACCCCTTGGCCTTGAGGGCGGCGGCCATGCGTTCATTGGCCATTACCCAGTTGTGAAGCGATGCCTCGGAGCGCTTGGAGCCGTTGTCATTCTCGCCGACTTCCATCCAGATGCGGATCGGCTTGCGCGGGGATTGAGGGATGAGGTGCTCGTGGTATTCCCAGGCGCCGTGCGGCGATTGAGGATTGAGCGGCGATTGCTGGTTCACATATGTCCCTGAGTAGGTGAGGACCCGGTGATAGAGGTCGGGCCGGAACCAGGCCATTGTGAATGCAGCGGCGCCGCCCGAGCTGCCGCCCATCGTGGCGCGGCCGTCGGGGTCTTTCGTGAAGGCGACGTGATAATCGCTGGCGATCGTCGGCAAGATTTCGGTTTCGATGAAGTCGGCGTATTTGCCGGACACGGTGTCGTATTCCAATCCGCGTTCGCTCCCTTGCGCATCGCCGCCGCCGGAGTTGATGAAGATGGCGATCATCGGCGGCACGCGATGCTCGGCGATCAGGTTGTCCAGGGTTGGCACCATCGTCTTCACGTACCCCTGCCCATCCTGCACGACAATGAACGGGGCGGCGGCTCCCGCGACGTATCCCGCCGGCACATAAACCGATACCTTTCGTTGGTAAGGGACCGTGGCGGGCTTGCGCTTGGCGATGCCGGGGTAGATTTTGCTGTCGGCGGAATTCATAGTGAACTCATGCACCGTTCCTCGCGGGACGCCTTCCTTTACCTTGAGTTGCGGAGCGTCGGAGTAGGAGGGGCCGATTTGGATTTCGCCGTCGGCCTGATTCGCCCGATCGGTGGGGGACGAAGCGGCTTTGGGGGTTTTGGCGTTTACATCCTGCCCAAACGTACGGTTCGTACGCCCCATGACACAGACCAGCCCCGTCGCGAGGACGCAACGAACGATCAATTCCTTTTTCATAAAATCTTTCAAAAATGCTCCGGCCTTCGCCCCTAAATTAAGAACCTTTGCCACAAGTTAAGTAACCGCTGCAGTTACCTATTGTCTCTTTAAGTAATCATGCCTATCGTCAGAGGATGTTAAAAGATTCTGGTTCAACTTGGAAGGCTTCCGATCAGGACTATTTGCAGGTTTTCCATGAGCAGAATCCCTGGCATGAAACCGGCGAGGTTCCAGATGCTTGGGCCCGCAAAGTGGAGCGCCCGTTGGCGAATGCACTTTGGCAACGACTCCTCCACGACGATCCGCACCGATTCCAGATCATACTTGGCCCGCGCCGGGTAGGCAAAACAACAACGATGTACCAGACGGTCAAACGCCTGCACCAATCGGGCATCTCGTCAGATCGGCTATGGTGGTTGAGGCTGGATCATCCGTTGCTGATGCAAATTCGCCTGGACGTCCTGCTGAAGTCAATCATCAAACTGGCGAAGGCGACGACTGCGCAACCCGTCTTTTTGTTCCTCGATGAACTGACGTACGCGAAGGAGTGGGATCTTTGGCTCAAGACTTTTTACGATGAGAGTTGGCCCGTTCGAATCGCCGGATCTTCCAGTTCCACGGCCGCCCTGCGCAATCGAAGAATTGAAAGCGGCGTCGGCAGATGGGAAGAGCAATACCTGGCCCCATATCTGTTCGGCGAATATCTATCGCTCACCGGCCAGCAAATCGAAGTGCCCGTCAGGGATTCGCTGTCGGAAACGATATCCGCCTGTATTGAAAGCAAAATATCGGCAAGGAACCTCGAGGGCCCGCGCCGGAAACTTCTACTGACCGGCGGGTTCCCGGAATTACTCATTCGGGGAAGTGATGCCGCCTCCGACGAAACTTCGTTACTACTGCAATCGCAACGTATATTGCGAAGCGACGCGGTTGAGCGTGCCGTTTACAAGGATATACCCCAGGCGTTTGGACGCGTGGAAAACCCGATGATGCTGGAGAGGGTGTTGTACACGCTCGCCGGACAGGTCACGGGATTGCTGTCGCCCCAGAATCTGTGCCAGGGACTTGACGGCCTGGCTCGACAGACCTTTGAGCGATACTTCACTTATCTCGAACGAGCTTTTCTGGTTTTTTCGCTGGCGAATTATTCCGGCAACGAATCCTCAAAACAGAAACGCGGCCGGAAAATTTATTTTGTGGACGGCGCGGTCCGAAACGCGGCGTTACAGCGGGGGATATCGCCGCTGAATGATCCCGACGAGATGGGACTGCTCATTGAGAACCAGGCCGCCGGACACTTGCATACACTTAGCCAACAAGGTCAGGTCCGACTGTATCATTGGCGCGATAAGAATGATGAGGTTGACCTGATCTACGATCAGCCCGAATATCCGCTGGCGTTCGAGATTGCCTCGTCCAATTCTCACTCGCGAGGGGGGCTGCATCAATTGGTCCAACGATTCCCAAAATTCAAGGAGAACTGCTACATCGTTTCACCGATATCGCCCTCGATTCATCCCAGGAACAGCCCGGATCAGATTGGCACCGTCCCGTTGGACGTCTTTCTTCTGGCAGTAAGCGCACAGGCGGAAAGGGAACTTTCCCTAAGCCTGTGCTAACAAGGCAAATCCATGGAACACGCCTCCACCGCCATCCTCACCGGCGCCGGCCGCGGCATCGGCCGCGCAACTGCGGTGCGCCTGGCAAAACTGGGCTACCGCCTGGCCCTGCTCGCGCGGAGCCAACACGAATTAGAGGAAACCGCGCGAGTGTGCGGCGGGGGCTTGGTCATTCCCACGGAAGTGACCGATCCAGAAGCCGTTGAACGGGCGGTTGCACAAACCCTTGGCGCATTCGGGCGCATCGACGCGGCGATCCATTGTGCGGGCGTCGCGCCGGCTCGGCCCATCTTCGAGATGAGCATCGACGAATGGCGGGCAGTGATCGATACCAATCTCTCGGCCGCCTTTTACTTGTGCCGCTCGGTCTGGCCCATTTTCGCGCGGCAGGGAGGCGGGGTTATCGTGAACATTTCTTCCCACGCCGCGCGAGACCCCTTCCCCGGATTTGCCGCCTATGGAGCGGCCAAGGCCGGGGTAAATTTGTTTGGACTTTCCGCCGCGCGCGAGGGACAATCCATCGGCGTGCGCGTGCACACGATCGCCCCGGCAGCCGTCGAAACCGCCATGTTCCGCCAGCTTCTCTCCCACGAGCAGTACCCGACGGCAAAAACCCTCTCGCCAGACGATGTGGCGAAGGTGATCGAACAATGCGTCACAGGCGAACTACGATATACCAGCGGCGAAGTAGTCTACATAGCCAAGGGAGCTTGAAACCTTCAATCCCGTCGCGCATCAAAGTAAAGGCGGTCGTTCAACCAGATGCGTAAGATGACCCTGGGCGATCGCCCTCTTCGATCGCACCCTTTTGGCGGCCGGCCGAAGGCCGCGTTACCGGTGCATGGACGCGCACAACAGGCAATAACCGTTAGGAGAACACCGTGATTCAAAGGCATTGGACAGCGGCCCTGCCCATCCTGGCGGCGATCATTTGCGGCGCGCCGATCGCGCAAGCGCAGGTCTTCAGAGGCCGGATGATGAACGCGTCGCCGGCGCCCGGCGCCGGCGGCACCGTAACCCTGCCGTACGTCTTCAGCGACGGCAACACCACCTGGCGCATCTACAACAACGGCTGGCTCCAGCAGAACGGCAACATGCCGATCTACAGCCAGGGCGCCATGCTCACCCTCAACGGCAACCAGCCCACCCAAAGCAACAACCAGGGCCGCATCGACCCCAAGACCGGCGAACTGATTATCGAGAACATGCACGCCAACGGCCTGACCGTCACCCGCCGCATCCTGCTCGACAAGGACGCCAAGTTCGTGCGCTACATCGACATCTTCCATAACGGCGGCGGCCAGCCGCAACAGGCCAACATCTCCGTGCAGTCCAATCTCAATTATGGCGTCAACACCGCCCAGTTTGTCGCCGATCCCAAGAAGAAAGACCAGAACATCGCCTGGGTGGCGCAGACCGGCGCCGGCCAATCCGTGGTGGAAATGTACGGCGGCAAAAACGCCAAAATCGTACCCGCCCTCAACTGGCCCCAGGGCAATAACTGGGTGCAGGCAACACTCAACATTTCCGTACCGCCGGGCAAGGATGTGGCCTTCATGCACCTGCACCACATCGTCCCCACGCAGGACGCCGGCGTGCAATTCGTGAACAACTTGAAAGAATCGCGGATCATGCACTCGATCCCGGCGGCTCTCCGCCGGATCATCATCAACTTCCCCAGCGCACAGGGCTGGATCGGAGACATCGAACTATTACGCGGCGACCTGCTCGACGTGGTCGAACTGCACAGCGGCGATCAGGTCAAGGGCACCCTCAAGGAACCCGCCTACAACCTGCAAACTTTTTATGGCGCCGTCAGCGTGCCGGTGGAGAAAGTGGTGGGGATCATCAATGTCGGGCAGTTCCGCCCGCGCCAGCTTTTGGTCGCCAGCGATGGCGAAATCTTCGGAGGCCGGCTGAAGAAGGAAACGCTCGATCTGCAACTTTCCAGCGGGCAGGTGACGCAGATCCCCCTGTCGCAAGTGAGCCGCGCCGGCTACCGCAAACGCGCCGGCGAGCCAGAAGAATGGAAATTCGATAAGCCGATGATCGTTCTGCGCACCGGCGAGCGAATGGTCATCAAAATGCCCGCTGCCCCGCTCGAAGTGGACACGCGCTACGGCAAACTTTCGCTCCAACCCGAGACGGTGGCGGCCGTTTCGCTGCAAAACGAAGACAACGGCGTTCATGAGATTTACCTCACCGACGGCAGCAAATTCGCCGGCCTGCTTCGCGCCGACACGTTCGACTTCACGCTTGCATCCGGCGACCAGGCCGTCAAGTTTCCCGCCAGCACCGTCGCCAAACTTCAGTTCTCCCCAAACCTCGCCGAGGCCGATGACCTGACCCCGACCATTCGCCTGGGCAATGACGATCTGCTGGTCGGCACGCTCACCGGAAAGTTAAATCTCGACACCGCGTTCGACACCATCGCGGTAAATGCAACCGAGATCAAATCGCTGACGCGGGCGAAGGAGAGCGTGCAGGATGTGCAGGTGGTGCTGTGGGATGGCACCTCGCTGAGCGGCCAACTCCGCGATCCGGAACTCGCTTGTCTGCTAAAGAGCGGCGTGTCGATGAAGGCGCCGGTGGCGCTGGTCGAGGAATACAGCCAGCCGCAGCCGCAGCCGTCGGCTTCAATGACGCTGAAAATAAAATCGGTGATCGCGGACTTAAACGCCGACGACTGGAAGCAGCGCGACCGCGCCCAGGCCGCCCTGGTCAGCATGGGCCCGGTGGCCGAAAGCGTACTCAAGGAACTTCGCCCCAAGCAGCCGCCCGAAGCGCAGAAGGCCATTGACATCGTGCTTCAGAAGCTGGAGGAACAACGCAAAAAAGAGAAAACCACCAAGCCGACGGCAGCCGCGAATGGAGGACGAGCTGCCGGCGTCGTTCAACAGGTCGAAGAGGACTTTACTGGAGATTTCCAAGGCCCCACCGACGATAAAGGGGGCGTTTGACTAGCGGCGGCAATTTCAGAGAGACTCAAGCCTCGCACTCGGCTGCCCCAACCACTCCACACGCGGCGGCCACCTGCGTAAGCGTGTCGCACATGGCCTTGTATTCCGCGGTTTCCGTCAGGATCTCCAGAGCCCGCTCCAGGCTTTCGAGTTCGGCCTTGCTGAGGATGACGCAGACGTCGTCGCACCCATCATGCGTAACCTCGATGCGGCCATGGCGTCCGGCGACCTGCCCATGCACCTTCGCAAGAGCCCGGCGCAGGCGCGTCAATTCCAGTGTCTGAAAAAAAAGTGGTTCCGACATGATCGCCTGACTCCCGGTCTGCTTGTATTCTCCCGCTCGCCTATATGGAGACCGGCCCGCCCGGGCCGATCTCACTGATGGATATGCCGCCCGCGGGCGAAAGGTTCGCCGGGGCGTGAAATTGTGAATCGCCCATGACGCCAGCCAGCGATTATCTCGACAAGTGCCGGCGCCTGATTGAGGCCGTCGAAAGCCAGCTCCCCGCGATTCAATTGGCCGCCGACTGGTTCGCGCAAGCCATCCTCGCCGGCCGCATGGTGCATGTGTTTGGGTCGGGCCACAGCCGGATCATGGTCGAGGAAATGTGGCCGCGCTACGGCTCATTCCCAGGATTCAATCCAATCGTCGAATTGTCGCTCACCTTCCACACGCAGGTTGTCGGCGCCAACGGACAACGCCAGGCGATGTTCCTGGAAAACGTGCCCGGCCTGGCCGAGCGCATCCTCCGCAATTTTGACGTGACGCCAACAGATGCCGCACTGGTCATCTCCTCAAGCGGCTGCAACATCGTGTCGATCGAGATGGCCCAAGGGTTTCAAAAGCGCGGCATAAAAACCGTCGCCATCATCAGCCGTCAACATTCAGAGGCCAGCAAATCCAACCACCCGAGCGGAAAGAAACTTCAGGACGCCGCCGACCTCGTGCTCGACACCGGGGCGCCGGCCGGCGATGCGATGGTAAAGATCGAAGGCCTGCCCACCCCCGTCTCCCCCGGCTCCACCATCGGCGGGTGCCTGCTGGTAAATGCCATCAAAGCCGAAGTCGCATCGCGCCTTACCGAGGCCGGCCAACCGCCAAAAGTTTTAACCAGCGCCGCAGTCATCGGCGCCCCGCGGGCGGCCGAGCTATTCGAGGCCGCCTACGACGAGCACGCCCGCCGGCTGGCGCTGCTCTACAGGGACCTTGGCCGCACGCCATCGAGTTAAACGCCACAGAGGGATCATGACGTGAAACCGCTGCAACATCCGCCAACGGCACATGCGGAACTCGATGAAGACGATCTGGCTCCAAATGTGACACGGGCGTCCCGCCCGGGCTGACACCCGTCTGATTATGCCACAGGCGAACAGCGCGTAGTCGCGCACGGCTATTTAGATTGGACGCAGGCGCCAGACGTCGAATGCGCCTCGGTGCCCTCCGTGTCTCCGTGGTGAACTTCCTGGTGAACTCTTCGCGCGGCGGAAAGGGACGTGCATGACCGAGCAAGCTGAATCGCCGAACCGTCCTCTGACCGTGAACCTGACCGTTCGCGGCCGCCGGCTTTCGTTGCATGTGGATGTGCCGACGGGAAACGTCCGGCCCGCGGAGTTGCTGCCGCTGTATCGCGCGGTTTCCGAACAGATGTCGGCAATCGCGGTGCGCGACGCGGCGGCGGCGGGGCATCGGGTTTCCTGCCGCGCCGGCTGCGGCGCGTGCTGCCGGCAGCTCGTGCCTGTCTCCACCCTCGAAGCCCGCGAGTTGATGAAGCTGCTGGACGCCATGCCCGAACCGCGCCGCTCTCAGGTGCGCCAACGGTTCGCCGAGGCGCGGCAGCGAATTCAAGCGGCGGGATTGCTCGATCGGCTTCTCGCGCCCGACTACGGCCCCGGCGGCTCGGAGCTGGCCGCCGAGTATTGGGCGTTGCGGATTCCCTGCCCGTTTCTGGAGGAAGAATCCTGCTCGATCCACCCGGATCGTCCGCTGATTTGCCGGGAGTATCTGGTGGTTTCGCCCGCCGAGCATTGCGCGGAGGCGAATCCCCAAAATGTGCGCGCCCTGACGCCCCCCGCCGGGCCGGTGTCCGCCAGATTCCCGCGATATGAGCGCGCCGCCGATGGCACGGTCGTTCATCGTGTCGCCCTGTCGCTGGCGCCGGATTTCGTCACCGCTTACCCCGATGAGCCGCCGCCAGGGCCGGCGGAGAGATTCATCAATTCGTTTTTCGCCTCGGGCGAAAAGACGTTGCCATGAGGGATTAGCCTCGCGAAAATTGTCGTTGGCGCGTCGACGGTAATCCCTACGCATGCTAGAATAAAACCATCATGAAAGCGGCACCTTCCATTCTTGAAAGGGTCATCAAACCTCGAGAGGGTGATTTTTCAGAGGAACATGCGAGGTATGTTTTGTCGCTGCATTTCTCCCCCGAGGATCTGGCGCGATATGAACTGCTTGCCGCCAAAGCGCAAGAAGGCGACTTAACTGACGCGGAGGCGGCGGAGTTGGATGAATTTCTGGAGGTCAATACTTTGCTGATCGTTCTGAAATCCAAAGCGCGCATTTCGTTACGCACTCTCCATTCCGTCGCGTGAACGCAATGAACAAGGCTTTGGAACGGGCCGTCAAAGAGCGTTCAGGCGGCTTCTGCGAGTATTGCCGGCTACCCGTATCGCAAACAGAGCTTACATTTTCCATCGATCACGTCATTGCCCGCCAGCACGGGGGTGCCACCCAATACGAGAACCTTGCTTTTTGCTGTGGCTTCTGCAATCGACATAAGGGCCCCAACATTGCCGGAATTGATCCAGAGAGCCGGAAGATGGTTTCGATCTTCAATCCGCGACTCCAGGCTTGGGAAGACCATTTTAAGTGGAGGGGTGCAATCGCCGTCGGAATCACTCCTGAAGGCCGCGCGACAATCGCTGTTTTAAAGATCAATCATCGCCTGCAAATTATCGCTCGTCGTGCCGTCGCGAATGAGGGACGCGTCTTACGGGACCGCTAGATTCACCGCCGTCACCTGCGAGAAATGTATGATAAAGGCCTCAAGGGAAAAACGCGCCGCTGACTGATCCGTGCCGCGCCGACGGAATGACATTCCATGAACTCCCACCCCCTCCGCACCACCGTCATCGGCAGCTACCCCTTCCCCGGCTGGCTTGAGTTTGCCTCGCAAAACCTGGCGCAATTTGGCCCCGCCGACATCGCCGAGGCGCAGGACGACGCCGTCATTTGCGCGATCCATGACCAAATGGCCGCCGGCCTGGACGTCATCACGGATGGTGAGCAGACCCGGCTCGATTTCAACCTCTCGTTTTACGGCTATATCGAAGGGATCGAACTGGAGCCCGCCCCGCCCCGCCGATTCGGGCCGCCGGCGCACGATCAACGCGGCAAACACAAAGTGATAGGCGAACTTCGCGCCCCGCGCGGCCTGGGCGCGGTCGAGGAATTCGAGCGCCTCAAACGCCTGATGGCTTGGCATATCCCACCGTCGATCACTAACGATGTTGAGGAACTGCTCGACGAACTCGAAACGGCCACGAACTCCAACGACAAGAAAACCATCCGTCAGCGTCTCCGCGATGTTGGACATACCGGAGGTTTACGCTCGCGTCCCGTCACGGGTCCCGCCCTCAAAGCCAGCGTGCCCGGCCCCTACACCCTCAGCGGCCGGCTCGCCCCAAACGCGCAGTACAAAGACCGCTGGGCCCTGACCGAAGCGCTGCTGCCAATTG
>DASRLH010000505.1:0-22250 GCA_035648595.1 Tepidisphaeraceae bacterium | reverse complement strand
CGCCAGCCAGCCCACAAGTGCCGCGGCGGCAAGCACCAACGCCTTGCGCGGCTTAATCGGGGACATCGGCGCCTGTCCCGATTCGGAAATCTGCACGTTGAGCGGACCGGCGCTGCTGTTGACGCGGACCTCGGAGACTCGTGCGTCCAGAAGCTCTCCTTCCTTGCCCAGGCGATCGGCCTGCGATTCGAGGCGGGCGTATTGGGCCGCCAGCGGATTCAAGTCCTGGATGAACTTTTGCTACCCGGCCATCGCGGCGCGGAGGTCGGCGGTTTTCTGGCGGGCCGCCTCCAACTGCACGGATAGATCGGCCAGGTATCCCTGGGCGACCGCGCGTTCCTTGTTGGCGATCCTGCGACGGATCCCGTCGATTTGTGCCGTCAACAATCGAACACGCTGGTTTTCGCGTCCTTGCACCGATATGCAAGTCGATAGCGCAAGCTCTGCCTGTACGAGTTGGGCGCGCAGATCATCGTACTCACGGTCGCCGGCCTGTTTGTCCTTATATTGCTGGGCCTGAACAAACGCCGACAGCGCCTCGGGGCGGGAAAGGGCGTTTTTTACCGCGTTGTCGCGAGCAGCCAACTCCCAGACTTCCAGATCGGCCGCGTTCAGTTGCGCCGAAAGGGCCGCGCTGCGGGCCAGGGCGATATTGCTCTTATCATCCCGGAACGATGCGATGGCATGGTCGGCTTTGAAACGGTTCATCGCCGCGACGCACGCATCATGCTGCTTTTCGAGGTCTGTCTGTTGCTTTTGCAGTGCGGCGATCATTTCCTGGCCGGTGGAGTGGTCGGCCACGGCGCGCTGGGCGATGTAGCCATCGACGATCGCATTCACAAGCGCGGCGGCATCTTCGGGATACGCAGATTCAATGGAGACCGAAATGATATTGGTCTTCTTCATCACCTCGACCGTCAGCTTGACGCCCCGGCCATGCCGTAGCGCGGAAACCGGATCGCTCTTCAATCCCTTGAAGGTCTTGAGCTGCCGCCATTTCACAGTGTCCAGCGCACGGGCCAGAACAGGCGTGGATTGCAGGAGCCCGGCCTGGGAATTGAGATAGCCTTCGGACTGCTCAACGGGGCCCGTGGAATCGCTGAACGCCTTTGGGGCGACTCCCTCAATGTAAAGCTGCGCGGTGCTGCTGTAGATGGGGGTGGCAAATAACAGATAAACGCCGGCTATGAAAAGGCAGGCCAGCACGGCGGCAACTACGGTTAAACGCCGATGCCATAAGACGTGCAAAAGCGGGCCGGGGCCGGAAAGCGAGTCAGGCGAGGGCAGGCCGCCATCCAACGTTTTTTCGCTATCAGGTGATTGCTCGCGCATGGCTTCACACGCCTCTGGAAACGACGTACCTTCAAATCCAACCAAATGACGGGCATCGACTTCGTGCAAGCGCGAAATGAACGCCCAGATCCGTCTGCGCGTCCAGCGCATATGAAGTGCAGGTATTCGACCCTTATCGCATTCCCCTGCCTTCCTTTACCCTGTCCGCTCCGCCCGACGCTGCGTCGGGCACAACGTCCGATAAAATATGGTGTGGCTACATTTCCCGCAATGGGATAAATCTCATTGTTATCTAATATTGAGCATTATTTGTCATTCCGAATCGTCGCTTTGGTAACTTGCGCAGATTGGGGCGTCAAAGTGCCATGCACGGTCGAGAACGCCCGTGCTACAATGAAGGCTCCGCCACGATCGAATGCCAGGTGAGGAACGCGAGAACGAATACACCGTGCCTCGCAAGATTCGAGTCACTCACATCATCAACAGCTTTGAATTCGGCGGGGCCGAATCCATGCTCTGCAATTTATTGCTACGCACGGATCGTGATCGCTTCGTGCCATCGGTGATTTCGCTGATCGATGATCTCACGGTTGCCGGGCCGGTGATCGAGGCCCGAATCCCGCTGATGACCCTGGGCATGAAGCCGGGCGTGCCCGATCCGGCTAGGATGGCGCGACTATGCCGGACGCTTCGTGAACAGCACCCGGATGTCATCCACACCTGGATGGATCATTCCAACCTGATCGGCGGCCTGGCCGCCTGGGCAACGACGCGGGCGCCGGTTGTTTGGGGAATCCATCATGCCGAGCACGTTGCGGGGATGACCAAGCGATCAACGCTTTGGGCCGTTCGCGCTTGCGCGCGGCTTTCGGGGCGGTTGCCGGCGAAAATCGTCTGCTGCTCGGAGCAATCCCGGCGGCATTACGGTCGGCTGGGATTTGATTTGGGCAAGATGATTGTCATCCCCAACGGGTTTGACACCCGCCGCTTTCGGCCTTGTCCGCAGGCCAGACGTGAGGTGCGCGACGAGCTTGGAATCGCGCCCGATGCGCTGATCGTGGGGTTGGTTGCGCGGTACGACCCGTTGAAGGATCATGCCACTTTCCTCCGCGCCGCGGCGGCGATCGTCGCGCGCAGGCCCGAGACGTTTTTCCTGCTGTGCGGCCAGAATATCGATTCGCACAACCGAGCGTTGGTCGAGCAAATTCAGTCGCTGGGATTGACTGGGCATTGCCGGTTGCTGGGGCCCCGGCGGGATATGCAGCGCGTTTATCCGGCGTTGGATGTGCTGGCATCGTCAAGCATCAGCGAGGCGTTTCCCCTGGTGGTGGGCGAGGCCATGGCATGCGGCGTGCCGTGCGCGGTAACAGATGTAGGCGATTCGGCCCTTATCGTCGGAGAGACCGGCAAAGTGGTTCCGCGGGCAAATCCCCAAGCCTTGGCGCGGGCGATCGAAGAGCTGCTGGCGATGAAGGCAGATGCCCGTGGCCAACTCGGACAAGCCGCCCGGCAGCGCGTTTGCGAACTGTTTGACCTGGACTCGGTTACGCAGCGCTACGAGGCGATATATGAGCAATTGGCGCGGGAGCGTTCGGCTCGTCCGGGGGAATACCGCCGGGACGACTGTGCTACGTTGGAACGGCAGGCAAGAATGCCTGCCCCACCTTGGCCATCGCCACAAGCACGCGTCGCATCCCCCATGCCTAGCGCAGATGCGGGAACCTTGCGGCCCCTCAAAATTTTGATGGTTGTCGAATCCAGCGCCGGCGGAACGGGCCGGCATGTATTGGAGTTGAGCGAGGGATTGATGGCCCGCGGTTGCCAGGTGCATCTGGCGCGTTCCACGCGGCGGGTTGATCAAATGTTCCTGGGCCGCCTGGCCAAGCTGCCGGCGATCCGCCAAATTGCACTGCCGATGCGGACGGGAATTCATCCGGGGGATTTTGCGATTTCCCGCGCAATTAGGCGCTATGCCCGGCAATTCGGGCCTTTCGACGTGGTTCATGGGCATAGTTCCAAGGGCGGCGCGTTCGCCCGTCTGGCGGCGCTGGGCACAGGCGCGGCGGCGTTTTATACGCTGCACGGGCTTATCATGATGGACCCGTTGCTGGGGCGATGGAAACGGCTGGTTTATCTGATGATGGAACGGGCGATGGCGTTGCGGACGGCGAGGATCATCGCCGTCTCACCGGAGGAACAACGTGCCGCCATTGGGCTGGGCCTGGGGAAGTCACGGGTTGTTCTGATCCCCAACGGCGTCGCGCCCGCGGAACTGTCCCCGCGCGCCAAAGCCCGGCAGGCGATTGGATTGGCCGATGACGACGCCCTTGCAATTGGGTTTGTCGGCAGGCTGGTTTCACAAAAGGCGGTGGACGTTCTGTTGCGCGCTTTCGCGCGCGTCGTTGAATCTGCCCCGCACGCCCGCCTGGCACTGGTGGGTGCGGGCCCACTTGAGGCCGAATTGCGAACACTGGCCGAACAGTTGAGCGTGGGCGAAAGGGTACTGTGGCTCGGCGAGCGCGATGCGCGGGAGGTGTTGGCTGCATTTGAAATTTTCGCAATCGCCAGCCGCAAGGAAGGATTGCCGTACGTGGTGCTGGAAGCGATGTCGGCGGGGTTGCCGATCGTGGCGACAGCATCGGCGGGCGTGGAGATTCTGGTCGAGGATCGTGTGAACGGGCGGGTGACCCCGGCGGATGATTCGGCGGCACTTGGCGCCGCGCTCGCGGAACTCGCGGCCAGTCCTGCCAATCTTGCCGCGTACGGCGTTGCTTCCGGCCAACGCGCGGCATTGTTTACCATCGATGCCATGGTGGATCGCACTTTGCAGGAATATCTTGGCGCCTCGGCTGACGCCGACCGCTCGGACAATTTATGAGCAATGTTGTGGGGCCCAGGAAATGATCGGTGCCATTCAGAATCTTGTTCGGGCCGCCGATGCCGCCGTCGCACGGGCATATCTTTCGGTCTTGCCTGAGAAAGATGGATTGCTTTGCTTCCTGTTCCATTCGCTGTTCCGGGATGAAAGGCAGATCGAGCAAAACGCCGTCAATCCCCTGGAGCGGACCACGGTCGCGCAATTCCGCGAATTGATCGAATACTATCTCGCGATCGGCTATCGGTTCATCGTGCCCGGCGAGTTGCTTGAGGGCCTCAAGCCCGATGGCAAATATGCGATGATCACGTTCGACGATGGATATTACAACAACCTGCAGGCACTTCCGGTGCTTGAGGAACTGGATGTGCCGGCGATTTTCTTTATTTCCACCAAACATATTGCGCGGAACAAATGCTTCTGGTGGGACGTTTTTTACCGCGAGCAGATCGCCCGCGGCGTGCCGGCCCGGCAGGTGCATCGCCAGACCGTGCATTGGAAGTCGATGCGCACCGAAGATATCGAGCGGGAACTGCTTTCGCGGTTCGGTCCCAATTCGCTAAAGCCGCGCGGCGATATCGACCGGCCCTTCACGGCGGCCGAGCTCCGGACATTCGCGCAAAACAAGTATGTGCATTTGGGAAATCACACCGCCGATCATGCAATTTTGACCAATTATTGCGCGGCCCAAGTGCGCGAGCAGGTGAGCAGCGCGCAGGAATGGCTCGCGGAAATCATAGGTCGCCCGCCGGTGGCAATTGCCTATCCCAATGGCGCGCATAATGACCGGGTGGTGGACATTTGCGCCCAGGCGGGGCTGAAGATTGGGTTCACGATTCGGCCGGGAAAGATGAAACTGCCGATACAAGTGAACTCGCGACGCATGATGCGGGTGAACCGCTTTGTGCCGCACGCGGAATCGCCTATTCTGAGCCAGTGCAGGACGTATCGATCGGATTTGCAGATTTATGCGATGTTGCGCGGGGGGTATTTGAGATTGAGGCCGGGGCGGCCGGGGCAATGAGGGGGCGCCACTCAAAGGCGCAAAAGGCGCATTGTTCATGGTTACTGGTTCATGGTCACTGAAAGTGACCATGCCGGCGAAGGCAGTTTGTTTCGATCGCGTATGTGGAAATCGGTTACACCGACTTGGCCGGCGCGGTGCCGTTGCGGGGGAACCAGTGGCCTAGCATACCGGTGTAGATGACTTGGCCGTCCTTGGAGACGGTGGTCCACATGCCGAACTGGTTGTTGAAGGTGCAGTGGCTCAGGAAGTCCTGCACGGGGTCGCCGAGCGTGACGCCGGCCACGCTGAAGCTCTTCATCTGATGGCTGATTTTGTCGGTGATGGAATCACCCTTGGCGGCCTGACCATTGACAATTTCCGGATGGTCCTTGACGTATTGCTTGAAATCGTCGCTGTTGGGCCGCGTAAAAAACACCGCCGTCGCCAGACCGGCGATCAGCACAAGAATAATGAAGCTTTTCATGGAGGAGATTATAGGGGAAAATCCGAAATCCGAAACACGAAATCCGAAACAAATTCAAAAGCAAGGAATAGTAAAATTCAAAGGACGCGTCCATTGGACAGCGTTGGCCCGCTGACCGAACTTTGCGGGACAGCGAGAAAGTTCTGTTTTGAATTTTGCTCCTTTTGAATTTAACCATTGTTTCGGATTTCGTGCTTCGGATTTCGGATTTTTTGCGTCACTTCGCCGTCAATCGTCTCGCGAACATGATCCGTCGGCTCGGCTTACAGCATTCCCAGCGTCAGCAGCGCCGCTTCGGACATCAGGTCGCGGCTCCAGGGCGGCTCCCAGACCAGTTCGACGTCCGCGCTCTTCACCTCCGGCACCGCCTGTACGCGCGTCTCGACTTCGCCGGGCAATGAGCCGGCCACCGGGCACGCGGGCGCGGTCAGCGTCATCTTGATATGCACCGTGTGGTCGGGCTCGACATCAATTTTGTAGATCAGGCCCAACTCGTAGATGTTGACGGGAATTTCCGGGTCGAAAATCTCCCGCAGCGCCTCGATCACCTTTCCCTCAATCAGCTTGAGCTCGATGTGGCGCGCCGGATCGTGCGCCGGAGCGGCGGTGGTCGTTGAATCCGCGGTTACGGAATCATTTGCCAGACTCGGGATAAGGGTGGAAGTCGCCTGATCGGGGGAGGCGCCGTGAGGCGCGGCGCTCGCCGCGCCGTCGGACACAACGGGCAGACTCAGAAGGGAATGCGGATAGCGGTATTCATCGGGCATGGAAAAATTTCCCAAGGCTTCTTTTCGCGATCTTGCGTCAAAGCATCAACACGCATTTAACGTACGGTTCGCTTTTGCGAACGCGGATCCACCAAAGCACGGCTCGCGGCGTTCGCTGAAGCGAACCCCACGGATTTGGCGGGGCCTCAAACATCGACATTCGCACATCACGCCGCGCCGTCCGCGTTCGTGTCACGTCGCGCTTATGAGCGGTTCGCTCTTTGTGCGCCCCGCCGCCAGCGCGGCGGCGCTGTTGTGGAGGCGGACGATCATGCCGGCCAGTCCGTTGCGACGCTGGCTGGTGATAAACTGCTCCAGGCCGATGCGGTGAAAAAACGCCTCGATATCAAAAGCGAGAACATCCTGGGCGCGCTGTCCGCAATACAGTTTCTGGAGAATCGCGATCAAGCCGCGCACGATCTCCGCGTTTGCGTCGGCGACAAATTCCAGCACTTGCGGATCGCCCGGCATGGCGCGCGTCACGATGTACACCTCGCTCATGCAGCCGGGCACGCGCGAGGTCACTTTCTTGAGCAGATCAAACGTATGCGGCAGCTTGGCGCCCAGTTCCAGCACGTACTCATTGCGGGCATCGCGATCGCCAAGAAACTCGAAATTCTCGGCCAGCTCGTCGGCCGCCGCCTGGGGCGAGCCGGCAGCGGCGCCAGCGTATTCCACTCGCGCTTCACCCTGGGCTGCGTCGCCCGCCTGCGACGGACCGGCCGCGCGTGCGACCGCCTTCCGCCGGGACGACTCCTCGGCCACGATCTGCCCGAGTGCGTCGGCCAGGGCATCGACCTCGGCAATCGTGTTGTACATCGCGAAGCTCGCCCGCGTGGTGGAACTGATTCGCAGGCGATCCATGATCGGCTGGCAGCAGTGATGGCCGGTGCGCACGGCAATGCCTCGTGCATCCAGCCGCGTTCCAATGTCCATCGACGCCATCGGCGGATCGTCGATCACGAAAGAGGCGACGCCCGCCTTATGCGACGATTGCCCGATGATCCGCAAACCGGGGATCGCTTGCAGCCTTCGCGTGGCATGTGCGAGCAGCGCGGCTTCGTGCGAAATGAAACGATCGAAACCGACGGAGAGCACATAATCAATCGCCGCCCCCAGGCCCACCGCGCCGGCGATGTCGGGTGTCCCCGCTTCAAATTTATTGGGCAGGCCGGCATAAGTGGTCTTCTCGAAAGTGACCGATTCGATCATGTCGCCGCCGCCCTGGAAAGGCGACATCCGCTCGAGCAATTCGCGCCGGCCCCACAGCGCGCCGATGCCGGTCGGGCCGTACAGCTTGTGCCCCGAGAAGCAGTAGAAATCGCAGCCGATCGATTGCAGGTCCGTTGGATGATGGGCGACCCACTGCGCGCCGTCGATCAACACCTTCGCCCCTGCTTCGTGCGCGAGGCGGGTGATGCGGCGGACATCGTTGATCGTGCCCAGCGCATTGGATATGTGATTGACCGCAACGATCCGTGTCCGGTTGCACAGTAGTTTCGCATACTCATCCAGCAATAATTCGCCGGCGTCGTTCATGGGGATGACCCGAAGGGTTGCGCCGGTGGTCTGCGCCGCCATCTGCCAGGGCACGATGTTGGAATGATGCTCGACCGCCGACACGATGATCTCATCGCCGGGCTTGAGGATCGTGCGGGCGTAACTTGATGCGACGAGGTTGATGGCTTCGGTGGTGCCGCGCGTGAAGATGATTTCGTTGTCTTCGTTGGCATTGAGGAACCGCGCGACTTTATGCCGAGCCTCTTCGTAGGCGGTTGTCGCTTTTTGGCTTAATTCATAGACGCCGCGATGGATGTTCGCGTTCTCGGATTCGTAATAGCGAACCAACCGGTCGATGACCGCGCGGGGCTTTTGCGTGGTGGCGGCGTTGTCGAGATACACCAGCGGCTTGCCGTGGGATTGCGTGTGAAGAATTGGGAAATCGGCGCGAACTTTTCCCACGTCGAAGGTGGGATGGCCGTTGGAGGATGGAGATTCGGGAACGACCATATATGGTGTATTGTAGGACGCGCGGTCGAATCTAATCGCATTGCGCTTACTTCGCCCGCAACCGGTGCGCCTCCGGAGCCGAATAGACGCTGCGCGCCGGAGGGCCCTCTTACGCCGCAGGCGCACTGGCGCCATAAAGCGACGAGGACGTCGCTTCTACGCATTGCGCGCATGGCGTTGGCGAGCGGTGACGCTGCTCCAGGCGCACCGTAGAAGCGGCGTCTCCGCCGCTCTTCTTCGTGCGGGACGCAGCTGGCCAAGGCGAAGGGCGCTACAGGTAATAAACGGGCCCGTGTTTCAAATCGCATCATCTACAACTGCCGAACCGCCTCATCGTGCGAAGCCAGATCGGTGATGCGCAGGTCCAGCGGCAGCCCATGTTGGGCGGCCATGTATTCCTCGAGCCGGCGGCGAACGGGTTCAACGCGGATTCGGCGCGTAATGTCGGCGGCGAAGGCGTACGTCATCAGATGCCGCGCCGCCTCGACTCCCACCCCGCGCGAGCGGAGGTAGAAAACCTGGTCTTCATCCACCGGGCCGGTCGTCGAGCCGTGCGTACACTTCACATCGTCAGCGTAAATCTCCAGGGCCGGCATTGAGGTCATCACGGCATCGTCGCTGAGCATCAGACACTTGCTGGTTTGCTTGGAATCGGTCTTCTGGGCGGCCTGGCGAACGAGGATTTTGCCCTTGAACACGCCGCTGGATTTCCCGCCCAACACATGCTTGTAAAGCTCGTGGCTCGGGCAGTTGGGACGGGCGTGATCGAGCAGCGTGTGATTGTCCACATGCTGGGCATCGCCGATGAGCACCAAGCCGTTGAGCGTGGCGTCGGCGCCATCACCGGACAGACATACATTCAGGTCATTGCGCGTCAGCTTCGAGCCGAGTGACGCCGAGTGCGAGACGAATTTGGCCTTCCGGCCCAGTTCCACCTGCATGGTGGCCACATGAAACGCGTCGAGGTTTTCCTGCTGCACCTTGCAATGATCGATATTCGCATCATCGGCCAGCACGATCTCCGTAACCGCGTTGGTGAAATAAATGCCCCGCCCTTCGCCGACGTAGCTTTCGACGATGCTGGCCTGCGCGCCCTCCTCAGCAACGATCAGCACGCGCGGATGCGACACCGCCGGCTCCCAGGATGGGACTGAAACGAACAACAGATGGATCGGCTGTAAAAGTGACACGCCGCGGGAAAGATGAATGAATGCGCCGTCGCGCACATAGCCGCTGTTGAGGGCGACAAAGGGATTGGCGTCCACCTGCGCGTATCGCCCCAGCTCGTTTTCAAGGGAATCGGGATCGGTGTCGATGGCCTCGGCAAGCCCCATCGCGCGCACGCCGCGCGGCAGCCGGCCCAGCCGCGAAAGGCGCGGCATGAACTGCCCGTTCACGAACACCAACTCGCAAGCCGCGTCTTTCCCAAATCCGAATCGGCCCGCGGTTTCAGCGGCGGAATTCGCCCCTTCGGGCGTGGCCAGCTTAAAAGCAGTCCGGGCGATCGCCGCGACGTTGGTGTGGCGCCAATTTTCCTGCCGGATGGTGGGGAACCCAACGGCGTTGAATCGATCGAGGCCGGCGGCGCGCAGCAACTCCAGCCACTCCGGCCCGCCGGCGGCCAACTCCTCGTGCGGCGCGAAGTTCGTCATGGGGATGCTCTTGTCTGCCAATTGCGTCATCGCTCTTCTTGCTGCCTCGCTCCACCGAACATTACCAAATCACGCCGACCGTTTCACTTCCTGATCGACCCAGTCATACCCCTGCGAATCCACCTTGATCGCCAGATCCTTCCCGCCGGTCATGATGATCTTTCCTTCGCGCATGATATGAACAAAGTCTGGAACGATATACTGCAAAAGGCGTTCGTAATGCGTGACAACAAGAATGGCATTATCCTTGTGCCGCAGAGAGGCCGCGCCCTCGGCGACGGTTTTGAGCGCATCCACGTCCAGCCCCGAATCCGTCTCGTCCATGAGAGCCAGTGACGGGTCCATGACGGCCATCTGAAAAATCTCATTGCGTTTTTTCTCCCCGCCGCTGAAGCCCTCGTTGATGGCGCGATTCATGAAGCTGGGATCCATTTTCAGCAACTGCATCTTGTCGCGGACGAGCTTGAGAAAATCGACGGACTCCAACTCTGGCTGCCCGCGATGTTTTCGCACCGCATTGACGGCGGCCTTGAGAAAATAGCTGGTGCTGACGCCGGGAATTTCAACCGGATATTGAAAAGCCAGAAACACGCCTTCCCGCGCCCGCTCCTCGGCGGATTGCTCGAGAAGATCATGGCCCTTGTAAGTCACGGTGCCCGCCGTCACCTGGTACGCCTCGCGCCCGGCAAGGACCTGGGCGAGCGTGCTTTTGCCCGAACCATTTTTCCCCATGATGGCGTGTACTTCGCCGGGGTTGATGGTGAGGTTGACGCCCATGAGAATATCCCGCCCGCCGGGGGCGGCCACGCGGGCGTGGAGGTTTTTGATTTCAAGCAATGGCATGTTTTACCTGTGTAATCGCTTGCCGTCCCTTGACCGGCCCCGGATGAACGTCCAGCACTTTGACCTCTCCGGGATAGACAAACAAACTGGGCTTGGGGAGAGCCTTGCCGTCCTCGCGATCCCACAAAATACATGATTCGATCAATAGCCGACCTTCCCGCGCAGCTTGCTCGTACGTTTCGCCATGCGTAGTGGCATTGTCAAATTCCGGCAGTGTCACAATGTAAGCCTGATCTTCGTCAGACCATCGAATCAGCATGCTGTATTCGGGTTTCAGATCTTTCGTCGTTTTACGATTTCCAGTTGCCGATGTACTTCTCGCTCCTGATAGTGTTGCGCGTCTGCCCCGTCGTTGCCGGAAATCGTTACCGACTTGTCCGCCAGTGGGTGCTCCCAGATTGTGTGACTTCCCTTTCCCGGCCGCCATCGGAATCCTGCCTTTGCTAACAAACCCTTTAATTCGCGAATTTTCTTCGGCATCGGCGGTTACCCCACCGACCCTTCCAGACTCACTCCCAATAATTTCCGCGCTTCCACCGCGAATTCCATCGGCAGTTCCTTAAACACTTCCTTGCAGAACCCGTTCACGATCATGCTGACGGCATCTTCCAGTGAAATGCCGCGCGTCTTGCAATAAAAGAGCTGATCTTCGCCGATCTTGCTGGTGCTGGCTTCGTGCTCGGCGCGGCTGGTGGTGTTGCGCACCTCAATGTACGGCACCGTATGCGCGCCGCATTTGTCGCCCAGCAGCAGTGAATCGCATTGCGTATAGTTGCGGCTATTAGCCGCCCCCTTTAATATCTTCACCAGCCCGCGATACGTGTTCTGCCCGAATCCCGCGCTGATTCCCTTGGAGACGATCGTGCTTCGGGTGTTTTTCCCGATGTGGATCATCTTGGTGCCGGTGTCGGCCTGCTGGCGGTTGTTGGTCAGGGCGACCGAGTAAAACTCGCCAACGGAATTATCGCCTTGCAAGATGCAACTTGGATATTTCCAGGTGATGGCAGAGCCGGTTTCGACCTGCGTCCAGGAAATCTTCGAGTTAACGCCCCGGCAGGCGCCGCGCTTGGTGACGAAATTGTAGATGCCGCCCTTGCCGTCCTTGTCTCCCGGATACCAGTTCTGAACGGTCGAGTATTTGATGCTGGCGTTGTCGAGGGCGACCAATTCCACCACTGCCGCATGCAACTGGTTTTCATCGCGCTGCGGCGCGGTGCAGCCTTCGAGATAACTAACCTGCGCCCCTTCGTCGGCGATAATCAGCGTGCGCTCAAACTGCCCGGTATTCTTGGCATTGATTCGGAAATACGTACTCAACTCCATCGGGCATTTCACGCCCCTGGGGATATAAACGAACGAGCCATCGGTGAAGACCGCGGAATTGAGCGTGGCGAAGTAATTGTCGCTGTAGGGGACGACCGAGCCGACGTATTTCTGCACCAACTCCGGATGCTCGCGCACGGCTTCGCCAAAGGAGCAGAAGATGATGCCCATCGACCCCAATTTGGCTTTGAAAGTGGTGGCCACGGACACGCTGTCAAAGACCGCATCCACGGCCACCCCCGCCAGCGCCGCCCGCTCGGCGAGTGGAATACCCAGCTTCTCGTATGTCTTCAAAACTTCGGGATCGACTTCGTCCAGGCTCTTGAGCTTGGGCTTGGGCGCCGAATAATAAATCGCGCTTTGGTAATCAATCGGCGGATAATGCACGCTGGCCCACTGCGGCTCTTCCATGGTGAGCCAATGGCGATAAGCCTTCAGTCGCCATTGCAGCATCCAATCCGGCTCGCCCTTCTTGTGCGAGATAAACCGCACGATGTCTTCATTTAGCCCCGGCGGCGCGGATTCGGCCTCCACGTCCGTAATAAACCCCCACCGGTATTCCCGGTTCGCCAACGTCTCAATCTCGGAGGTTTCAGTAGGCATTATGGATTGCTCGGGAATGCGAATTTCAGCCAGACAATTTAACCGCGGAGACGCGGAGGCGCAGAGAAGAGTCAGAAAAAGAATCAAATCACATAGTGAGGTAACGTGGCTGTGGCGTTACAAGCAGCAATAAAGTTTTTGCTGGCTTCTCTCGGCGTCTCTGCGTCTCTGCGGTGAAAATCCGCTCCGCGGTGAAAACGTGCCCTTCACGCCGAGAAGCTGCTCCCGCAGCCGCAGGAACTGGTGGCGTTGGGGTTCTTGAAGACAAAGCCGCTGGCCATCACTTCATCGCGGAAGTCGATCTCCGTGCCGTTGAGATACAGCAGGCTCTTCATGTCGACGAGAATCTTGATGCCGTTGCTCTCGACTTCCTCGTCGGCTTCGCTCTTGGCCTCTTCGGTGAGATCGAGCATATAGCTGAACCCGCTGCATCCGCCGCCTTTTACGGCCACGCGCAGTTTGGTTTCCGCTTCGGGCAGGCTCTGCTCCTTCATGATCTCCCGGATCTTGTTGGCGGCCAGGTCGGTCAGTGAGATGGACATGTTTATTACTCCTGTAAATTCACGAAAATCAACGCCGCACGGCCACGCCGCCAGCCCGCGATACGGTAGGGGCGAACGGAGTCCTTATCAAGCCGCCCCCCCGGCTTAACCGGGCATTTGGTGACTCAAAGGCGATGATGCGCATCAATCAATGTCATCGCCTGCCCTTTCACTACGCTCATTTCCCCATTGGCTCGGGGGGAAGCGATGCCAGAATCAACTCGATTTGCGGTTTCAACGCCGGAACGTGCTGACGAGCGGCGTTATATACGATGTCCCAATCCACTTTGAAATAGTCGTGGACGAGAATGTGCCGCATCCCCTCAATCTGTTTCCATGGAATATCGGGATTGCGGGCCTTCAAATCGCGCGACAAGCTCCATGCCGCCTCGCCGATGATTGTGAGGTGGCGATAAATGTGCGATTGGATTGGCGCATCACGGTCGAACGCCCCCCGATCATCCGGAAGATACCGCGCGACAATCTCGATGGCGTCCAAAATGTCTTGCAGGCGCAGGCGATCCGACCTCACAGCGGCACCGCCTCGCTCCGCGCGATCTGCCCGAAACGTCCGCTCAAAGCGCCTTCGGAAACCACATCGACTTTCATGCCCAAAAGCTCCCGCAGATCCATCAGCAGTCCCCCCTGGTCAAACAGCGATCGTCCAGGCTCAAATCGGACGATCAAATCGACGTCGGACGCCTCGGTCTCCTCGCCTCTTGCAAACGAACCGAAGATTCGCACATCATGGGCTCCATAGCGCCCAGCCAATGCAATTATTTCATCGCGCCGTTGATGAAGTTCGACTCGAGAGATCATGCCAGTATTCTACTAAAAACCGCGATGATTTGCTTGCCGAAGGCACACATGCGCCGTGCGGCGGGCTATCGTCCTCTATTTCACCTCCTCCGGCTTCACCTTGTCCTTAAACTTCTCCCGCACCTTCTCCACCTTCGGCAGCGCCTCATGCTGCACATACGGGTTGTGCAGATGACACGCCACGTATTTCTGGTGATAATCCTCCGCCGGGAAAAACGCCTCCGCCTTCAACGGCTCCAGCGTTGTCACGATCGGCCGGGGAAACACCTTGGCGGCGTCCAGTTGCTTGATATACGCCTCGGCCACCTTCTTCTGATCCTCATTCGCATAGAAGATCGTCGATCGATATTGCGTGCCGGTGTCGGGCCCCTGGCGGTTTTTGGTGGTCGGATCGATCACCGTGAACAGCACGCGCAGCAACTCGCCGTAGGTGATCTTCGACGGGTCATAGGTGATCTTCACCGACTCGGCATGCCCCGTCGTCCCCGAACAAACCGCTTCGTAATTAGCCGTATCCTTCGCGCCCCCGGCATACCCCGACACCGCCGACTTCACGCCGGTGAGTTGGTCATACACGCCCTCGACGCACCAGAAGCACCCCCCCGCCACGACTGCCGTGTGCAGCTCGCCAGGCTTGGCGGCCTTGTCCGCCGGCAAATCCATCGCCGGCTCCGGCAACCCAGCCCCCGCCCCCTTCGCCGGCTGATCGCAACCGCTCAAAATGCTGGAAAGGATCATCGCAACGACTCCACAAAAAAAGGCTCTCTGACCCACGCTGCCTCCTGGTTGGCGCATCCTAGACTCGCATCATAATAGGTTGCTTTCACTTCGTCTGCCGCTATCTTACCGGCATGACTAGAATTTGCATTCGCGAGCCGCGATCCGTCTTTGTGAAGAGGGCTATTCTCTTGAGCGGCGCGGCGGCTTGCGCCATTTTAACGGGCGCGGCCCAATCCCGCGCCAATATCAACATCACGCCCACGTTCGACCCCACCATCACCGCCGATCCCAATGCGTCAACCATTGAGAGCACCGTTAACACGGTGATCCAGACGTTTCAAAATGACATCGGGACGAACATCAATGTTTCAATCCTCTTCAAGGAGGATCCGAACATTGACCTGGGGCAAAGCTCAACCTACACCACAACCGAATCCTATACCGATTATCGGGCGGCCCTCCAATCGCATGCGACGACGGCAGACGACTTCCTCGCCCTGGTGCATCTGCCTGTCCCCACGCCGGCCAATCCCAATAACCCGGTCAATAATGCAACCCCCGACATCGGCATTACCCTCCCGCTGGCGCGGGCCCTGGGTTTTAATCCCTATACCGTGCAATTTGATTCAACCGTTTCGTTGAACACGACGCAGATGAATCTGTCGCGTACCGGAACACAAGACCCGAGCAAATACGATCTGTTTGCCACGGCGGCACACGAAATAGACGAGGTGCTGGGCACCTCCTCCAACCTCGATCACAATAATAGCCCCTCGACCAGCGCGGTAAATGCCGCCGACTTGTTTCGGTATGACGCGAGCGGCAATCGCATCTACTCGACCGATCCCAGCGCCGTCAGCTACTTCTCGATCGACGGCACCACCAAAATATCGCAATACAACCAGGACCCTGGCGGCGACCTTGGCGACTGGTTCAGCGTGAACGGCGGCCAGACGCCGCAGGTGCAGGACGCCTTCGCCACCGCCGGCGCACAGCCGAACCTGGGTAACGAGCTGCGCGTGTTGGATGTGGTCGGCTACACCCCCGCTTCCGTCCCCGAACCCGCTTCGCTTGGCCTTGCCGGCCTCAGCGCGCTGTGCCTCCTGGCTCGCCGCCGGCGAACCGCATGACTTCACCGGGCCATGTGCGGGCTCACATTATGGAGCGCGGTCGGGCTTGATGGCATTGGGCCAATACCCTAAAATCACAGAATGCCGTTGGAGCTTAGCCAGTCTCAGCGCGAGGCGCTTTCGCATTTGGGCAATGAGCTGTTGTACCTGCTCGATCCGGAAACGAGCATACGGTATGTGCTTGTGCCCGCCGATGCGTATGAACGACTCAGCGCATCAATTGGCGAGCCGCGAATGAATATTGACGAAACGTATGCCGCGCAGGAAGCGGTGGCGCGAGCGCACGGTTGGGATGAGCCGGCCATGGATGCCTATAACGATTACGACGCCCATCGGACGGAGGCACGATGAAGCGCGGCGACGTCGTGCTGGTTCACTTTGCTCATGCCGGGCTGGAAGAAATGGCGCGCTGAGCGCGCGTGGGGCGGGGAGCGAGGACGCGTTCGAGATTTCGCATCGCCTGCCGCAATCGCTGCTCGTTTTCCACGAGCGCGATTCGCACGAAGCCTTCCCCATGCTCGCCGAAGGCGCGGCCTGGAGAGACGGCGACCTCGGCTTCGTCCATCATTCGCAGGCAAAAGTCGATGGTGCCTTCATCGGGCTTATAGTGATCGGGGTTGATTTTGGCCCAGACGAACATGCTGGCGCGGGGCTTCTCATACGTCCAGCCGAGCTTATCCAGGCCCCGGCAGACTTCATCGCGGCGTTCCTGGTACATCCGGCTTTGCTCGACGGGCGTCTCCGCGCATTCGCGCATGGCAATCACGCTGGCGATCTGGATGGGGGCGAACATGCCGTAGTCGTAGTAGCCCTTGATGGTGGCCAGGGCCTTGATCATCTCGGCATTGCCGCAGCAAAAGCCGACGCGCCAGCCGGCCATGTTGTAGCTTTTGGACATGGTGGTGAACTCGACGCCGACTTCCTTGGCGCCTTTGGCGGCCAGGAAGCTGGGGGCGCGGTAGCCGTCGAAATTGATTTCGCCGTAGGCGAAGTCGGAGATGATCATGATTCCCCGCCGCCGGCACATCTCGATGCCCTTGTCCCAGAATCCCGCGTCGATGGTCATGGAAGTGGGATTGTGGGGATAATTGAGGATCAGCATCTTGGGCTGCGGATACAGCCCGTCGATGGTGCGGTCGATGCGATCCAGAAACGCGGCGTCGTTTCCCAGCGGAATGCGGATCACATTCGCCCCGGCCATGGCGGGGGCGTAGATGTGGATGGGGAAGGCGGGATCGCCGACGACCACGGTATCGCCGGGCCCCAGCATCGCCAGGCATAGATGGCTGAAGCCTTCCTTGGAGCCGATGGTGGAGATGACTTCGGTTTCGGGGTCGAGATCGACGCCGAACTTGTTCTTGTACTTGAGCGCGGCCTCGCGGCGCAAGCCGGTGATTCCGTTGCTCACGCTGTAGCGATGATTGCGCGGATCAATGGCGGCTTCCTTGAGCTTCTCCACCACGCACTGCGGCGTTGGGTCGGTCGGATTGCCCATCCCCAGGTCGATAATGTCGATCCCCGCGACGCGCTTGTCATACTTCATCTTGTTGATGCGGCCGAACAAGTACGGGGGAAGCCGCTGAATGCGGGAGGAAACGTCGATTTTGAAAGGGGGTTGTTTCATGGAACTTTTGGGTTGAAGTCACGTCTTGGTCGATGAAATACGATCGCCAGATGCACATCATAAGCGTGCCGAGGTCTATTTTGTAGAGCGGCCTGCATGCAGGCGAGCCATGCTTGCATTGAGATTCGCCCGTAGCTTCTCGATTTTGATGCGGGCGGAATCCGTCACCGCCAGCGAAACTGCGAGGTTGCCGGCTTCCGCGTTCCAATGCAGGGCCTGGATAATATCGCCCAACGCTTGGTGCATCGTCGAAAGGTTATGGTATGAAATCGCCAACGAGCGGTTGGAAGCGGTGGGAGATCGTTTGTAAATAGCGATCGCCTTGTGGATCTCCGGCAAAGCTTTTGAAATCTCTCCCCGCTTCTTGTAGATCAAGGCGAGGTTATTGTATTCCGTGGCCAGTTCCGGATCGGGAGCGGGCCCATGCTTGAGGCGGACTTCGATTGCGCGCTTCAGCCAGAGGATCGCCTCATCCCACAGCCTCATCTTGTCGAGGATTGTCGAGTAATTGCCGTAACGCGTGGCGAGCATCCGATGATGGGCTGGATAGATTTCCTCGGAAAGTCGGATACATTCCGCGC
Source organism: Tepidisphaeraceae bacterium (assembly GCA_035648595.1). Classification (GTDB taxonomy): domain Bacteria; phylum Planctomycetota; class Phycisphaerae; order Tepidisphaerales; family Tepidisphaeraceae; genus RYN-428. Next base: position 3,978 of record DASRLH010000505.1, on the reverse strand, counting down.
TGGCGTCCTTTGCGGAAGCGAGGTCACCGGCATCCTTGAGATAAATTGCCAACAACGACAGGTCGGCGGCAATCCGTTCATCAGATTCGCCGGCTGCCTTTGAAATACCAAGTGCCATTCGCTGCTGCTCGATTGCCGCTTGGAATTTCCCCTGTTTTTGCAGAATCATTCCCAATATGGTGTGATGAGCCCAAAAGGTGCGATCGTCGGGGGAAACGAATTTTCTGCGGATGGCCATTGCCTGCCACATCAGTGCTTCCGCTTCGGCAAAACGCTTGTCGTCGGCCAGCAGTAACGACTGATGGTGCAAAATCCAGCCGAAAGCCTGGCTTTGTTCTCCGCGGATTTGCGTTGCGATCTGTGACGCCCGTTGCAGGAGTGCCGCTGCTTCAATGATGTGGTGGCGCTGCCGTTCGACAAAGCTGAGAGCTGACAATCCCTCGACGTGGCGCATGGACGGCGGCTGGTCGGCGAGCGGACCTGCGTCCCCAATCAGGGGATAGAAGTTATCCGCGGATTCGTCGTAGCGATGCAACAGTTGCAATGGACCGGCCAAGGCGTTGGCGAGATCCAGCGCGGATAACGGCGCTCCAAGTGCGGCCACATGTGGAACGACTGCGCACAATGCCGTCAGTTCATCCTGCAAAAACGGATGTTGCTTCGATTGTTTTAATAGCCGATGGCGGGAACGCAAAAGCGCCAGCAAGGCATTGCCGAGGGTCTTCTCAAGCGCGGGGAGCGATTCGATCAACCTGATTCGCCAGTTCCTGAAGGGCCGAGGAAGCCCTAACAACCTGCCGCCGGAATCCATGTGCCTGAGAAGGCCCATGTCGAGCAGCACGTCGATGGCCTGCGCCTCGGCGGGTTCAGACGCCATCCCTGGGGCGGGCCGCAGGCCCTTGCGCAGGAGCATCATTTCGACAAGCCATCTGCGCACGATGCCATCCCTAGGCAGCATGCTGGCATCGTTTAATATGTCTCGCTCGTCACTGGTAAGCACCTGTTCGGGCGCTCCCATGAGTGCGTCCATCGGATCACTCGCGGATTGGAGTTGGCTCAAAAGCGAAGACCACGATTGGCCCACTGCGCGCATTTGAACCACTCCGGCGGCCACCAACGCAAAAGGTTGGTCCCGCGCCAATTCGATCAATGAGCTGACCGCCTCGCGGCTGGCGGGATCGGAGGCGTCGCCGCGGCAGCGCGACAGAAGTGAAATCGCCTGCGTCTCGCTGAATGCTGGAACCACGATTGCGGGCTCGGATTCAAAGGCGGCGGAAGATGTGCAGATCAGAATATGCAGTGGACTGCCGGCGGCCGCGCCAAAATCGCAGCCCCCCCACCATTGTTCGTCGGGAACATCATCGAGAATAAAAAGGGCACGCGGACCGGTCAGTAATCCGTCTTGTATTCTCAAGACGCGCTTGTCATGCGTGAACAATGGCGAGATGCCAAACGCGCCCGCGAGTGCCGCGAGCCCGGACTCGATTCGTCCCGAAGCGCAGGAGATGATGAAACGCCCACCAGGATAGGCACTGGCGTTGGCGTGGCCATACTGCACACACGCCGTGGTTTTGCCGGTTGCTTCGCCGGATGATGCGAGCGCCAGGATCGGGCGATTGATCAAAGCCATGCGGAGTTGTTCCATCAGCTCCGGGCGCGGCACGATGCGATCCGGCAACGAAGGAAGATTCGTCTTCGCCGCCCCCTCAACGACAGCTTGGGTTGGCATCGGATGCTCCGTGCAATTCATTCCACAACAAAATCGCCGGCTCCGCCAGGGAATGCTCGTATCCCAGGATGCTGATGGATGCCGTTCCCAGCACCAGCAGTCGCCCGGTGGAGACGTCCAGGCCAAGCCAGCGGGCGGCGAGGATGCGGAGGAAATGGGCACTGGAGAAGAGCAGGGTGTTGCCGGACAGGGGGCGAAGGCGGGCGATCTGGCGGTCGGCGCGGGCGCCGACGGCGGCGAGGGATTCGCCATGAGGCGGGCCGTCGCGGAAGAGTTGCCAGGTGGGATTGCGCTCCAGGATTTCGGCGGTGCGCAGGCCCTCGTAGTCGCCGTAATTCCATTCGACCAGGTCGGGATCGATCTGCGCGGCATCGGCAAAGCCGGCCAGCTCGCACGTCCGCCGGGCTCGCATGAGCGGACTGGTGAACACTTGGGAGAAAGCGATCCCGTTCAACCGCCGGCCCAGGCGCCGGGCGTTTTGTTCGCCTTGCTCGGTGAGGGGAATATCGGACAGGCCGGTGTGCTGGCCGGAGAGCGACCAGGCAGTCTGGCCGTGGCGGACGAGGTAGATTTGGGGAAGGGAATCGCTCATTGAACTTCTCAGAGGCAGCTGTCACGGCTGAATCGGAATCTGTGGCGGGATGGGTCGGCCTTCGCGCAGCCGGCCGCCGGCCTCACGCACCAGGCGCAGGTACCAATCGCTGGGCATGTCTTCGTAACCTACGAAATGGGCCTGCGTGGGCGGGTCGCTGGTGACCTTGAAGATGGCGGTTCCTTCGTCCACTTCATCAAACATGGCGATGTAGACCGAGTCAGGCTTGAGCGCGGAGAGGGCATGAAACTGCTCCCACAGAAACTGCCCCTTGCGGCGCGGAACGGTGGAAGAGCCGGGCGGCTTGCGCTGGAGATTGTCCCAACTGAAGCCGGGGTAGACGACCGGCATCCAGAGTTGATGATGCGATTCGCACTCCTTCTTGTCCTGTGCCCAGCCGGCTGTGGAGGCATGCTTGATGCCGGCAGAGTCGGTGGAGTAGTTGCCGACGTTCCAGGGGGCACAGGCATTCACATTGCGGTAGATCGCCTGCCAGCGGGGGTCGGCATTGCGGCGCCAATTCCAGTCGTCGCCGGCGACGAGATAGGCCGAGTATTTTCCGGGTTGGTGAAAGAAGTCGATGATTTTGGCGGCGGTTTCGGGGGCCATTCCGCTGTGTTTATTGTTCGCGTAGAAGCCCCACACTTGCACGACCGGCTTGCCGCCTTCGTGGAGATAGCGCGGATCATCGGTCATTTTCCCGTCCACGAGCGCCTTCCAGTTGCGGGTGAGGATTTCGCAAATCTGATCGGAGCGAGTGCCGGAGACATCATAGCAAAGAGCCCAGGCGCGGCCGGTCTTGTTTGCCGCTTCGGCAACATCATGCAAGACGCGGAGCCGGGAAGGATAGCGGTTTTGCGACGGGCCGCCGGGCAGGTCGACGACGAAGTGCTGTAGCCAGGCGCCGTCGATGCCATACTGCGCCATCCACTGGAAATGCCGCAGCACGGTGCCGGCGTTGTCGGAACTGAAGAGGTACGCCTGTTGTCCGTTTGCATGAATAAAACCGGGAGCGGCGAAGCGCTCGGAGGGTGAATACTCGCTCATGTCCGGCCACATCTCGAAGGTTAACGTGGCCGGAGTGATTCTCCGTGAATCGCGGCTCCAGTGCACCCAGCCCATGTTGGCCCGATCGCCCGGACAGCGAAACCAGCCCTGGTAGCCGCACATGATCTTGCCGTGCAGGGAGGTGGCATCGACGATGTTCGCGGGGGCCGGCGGGGCCGCGAGGCAGCGTACGCCGGGAAGTGAACACACTGCCGCGAACATCAGCAGGATGGGCACGAAGGCGGCGGGGATGCTCTGAATCTCCCTCTCCCGGTACTTCAATTGGCGATCCTCACGTTCACGGCGGCGTTTTCGCGATTCAGATCGAGGCGCACGGTGTGGCCAATCGCCTCAACCCGCACCGGCACACACCATTCGATGAACGAAGAGGGACGGGCCTGCGTGGCGTGCAAATAGTAATCTCCCGGCGCGACATTCTTGAGTTCATACTTGCCCGTCGAATCCGTTCGCGATTCGGCGACAGTGGCGTCGGCAAAGGCGCTTTGGGAGCGGGGAAGATGAAACAGGGCGACATCGGCGAGCATTTTCAATGCGTCGGCGGCGTCCATTTCCTGAGGCAGTGCGTCAATGGCCGCCTGGAGGCGCACGG
>DASRLH010000504.1:0-3044 GCA_035648595.1 Tepidisphaeraceae bacterium | reverse complement strand
GGGGAATATCGGATACGTCCGCTCGAACCCATTACGGCTTGCGTTTGAAAGTGCGACGGTTTTTTGGCACTGAGGCGATTCGCATTTTTTTCCTGCATGCTTCAATGGCGTCGTCCCGGTCGTCATCGTCCAGTCGGTGGGCGTCAAGGTATTCAGACACGACATCCGCACAGGTTGGACAAAGTCCATCCCAATTGTCTCCGCATTGTGTAAGACGCTGGCGACACAAGTAGCATACAGCTTGAAATGAGCCGCCTCGATTGCGCGTTGAATCTTTCATATTCATGTTCGGTCATCAATTCATGGCACCAAGTCGTCACACCCGAGTGATTGGATTTTCAGCGTCGTATCGAGGTGTCGTTCAGGCAACACAAAGCTGCGACCATCATCAAGGAAATAGACAAACCCGCTCGCGTCACCGCCTCCGACGGGATGCAAAAAAATAGCCCAGCCCCTTGGCCTCCGTTCGATCTGGATGTCTGGCGCGTGCATATCGAAATAGTCATGTGTCCCGAGCACAATGCGCACTCCGTCGGCGCGCCGGATCACGATCGGGACGTCGGGTTCGCCGAATTCGGGTCTGGCATGCGCTTGCGCGAGGTTCTCCTCTCCTTGGACAAATGGGCCGTGATTAAAAGTGGGAACATATAGCTTCAACTCGTTCATGAACGACCTCCTTTGCAACTGTACCGATTTTGGAAGCATGATACCTCGCCCCGAACATGGGAGCAATGCGCAAATCGACGCACACCGGCGAATATGCCCAACTGAAGAAATGCTTGCTCGCGATGCGAGGAAAAGCGCACTATTCCCAGCGCCAGCTCGCGGCAATCCTAAAGGTCCCTCACAGTTGGGTGGCGAAGGTTGAGTCAGGCGAGCGCCGAATCGATTTGGTGGAATTCGCCTGGTTTTGCAGCGCCTGCGGATGCTCGGCAGCTTTAGAGGCTTCGGCGCTTCTTAGCGGATGGATCCCATCTCCAAGGCGCGCGCACTTGCGCACGAGAGGGGGCCGCACTTGAGCAGCCCGCTTTCCAAGGAGCAGATCAGGCGCCTTCGAAAGGTCTTTCGAATGCCAGCGGTTCAATCGATGGCGTCACGGAAAACCAGCATTACCAATGCCTTCGTCAGTTCGATCATTCCGGTCATTCGCCCGACGCCCGATGACATCGCCGACGCCCTTTCGGTTCTCGGAATGACTACTGAAACCGTTCTCTGTGTCTATTGCGGCGATAAATGTAATGCGTGGGATCATCTTCGGCCCCTCGTCGTCGGAAGACGGCCGACGGGTTACATTTCGGAAATCGCCAACCTTGTTCCCGCCTGCCAACCGTGCAATTCCTCGAAGGGAAACGCGAACTGGCGCGAGTGGATGGCCGGGGTCGCCCCGCAGTGCCCGAAAAGTCGTGGGGTCATTGACGTAGGCGCGCGCGTCGCGCGATTGGAGGGATTCGAGCGATGGCGGCAGCCAACGCATGTGGACTTTGCTGCAATTCTTGGACGCGATGTTTCCGACGAATACTGGAGAGAATTGGACCGCATCATCGGCGAGATGGAGCACAGTCAGGCGCTTGCGAACAAGCTTTCCGACCAGATTACAGCGGCCAGGTCGGATTTGCGGGTTAGGCCGCAAATCAGCGCAAAACCTGACGTCGTATCCGAGGCAGGCGAATAAATTGGTCGCGCGAATTTGAGGGCCCGCCCGCCTTTATGAGCCAAGGTTGTTATGCTCCGTCCGGTACGGGACACTTCGCCAGCGACGGCAGGTTGCAAGTCGAGTCAGCGCCATCGCTAAGCACATCCTCGCCCGTCTGCCGATGAGGAGTGGTTGCAGCGCGTTCGCCCACGGATGGGCGTATGTGGGGCACCGTAATCGAATACAAAAATGAAAGCGTTTGAAGCAGACGTTCGTAGCGGCAGAGCCAAAAAGGTTATCGATCGGGTCTCCACATCACGAGCCAACGGCGAATCGCGGAAGTGCCCATATTTCCGCCCGAGCTTTGGCAGCCGGACAAACGAAATCTTGCCTGGGAATACGTTCAGATGCCCGACTCCAGCAGCACATATCGTTTCGGCATCGTTCGATCGCTGGTCGGAAAGTGGTCGCCGGTCTTCAACATTCCGCGCGGCGGCAAGGCGGCCTGAACAGTCGGGCCGTACGTCGCCATGTTCTACAACATGAGGCCCCCTCCAACCCCGTCACGATTATTTCAGTGTTTTGCTTAGCAGGCTCACGAATTCCCGGTGTTGCGCCCTTGCCGCCCATAGCAGGGTTGTTTGGCAATCGCCGCCGCGCAACAATCGCCACGGCATCGGCTTACGCGAATTGCGAAGCAAGGTTACGATAATTTAACAATGCGAAAAGCGCCACAAAATGTCCCAAAGTGTCAACCTCACCTTTGCATTTTGGGCCGGATCATCACGCCGATCGTGGATCAACGCCGTCGCCGCAAGGCCCGATGACCAAGCGTTGCAATCCCACCCCTCGCGCCGACAATCTGCGCCCGTGCAGCCTTCCCGGCATTCCGTTCGCCCGCTCATCCTCCTCATCCTTTGGGCCCTCGCCCTCGCCGCCGCGTTCGCGGTGGATCGCGGCATCGCGGAATGGGTTCAACAAACGGGGCCGATCGATAAGCACGCCGTCTTCGTCAAGATCATCAAGCTGCCCGGCTATTTCCCGTTCACGGCGTGCATCGCAATCTTGCTGGGATTGTTTCATCGCCGGCGTTGGGGGGCGGCGTTGGCGCTGGTGCTGAGCGCGGCTTCGGTGGGGGGCTTGTATAGCGTGATGAAGTGGGTCGCGGGGCGGCATCGGCCGGTGAAGGGGATTGCGCCGTTCGCGTTTCATCCGTTTATACGCGGCGTTCCGGGGCTCTGGCGCGAGCCGGGGTTGTGCTTTCCTTCGGGGCATGCGTCGCTTTCGTTTGCGACGGCGATGTGCCTGGCACTGCTGCTGCCGCGCTGGCGATGGGGGTTCTTCCTGGTTGCGCTGCTGACCTGCGCGGAGCGGGTGTTGGAGAATGCGCATTATCTGAGCGACGTGGTGG
>DASRLH010000503.1:0-4101 GCA_035648595.1 Tepidisphaeraceae bacterium | reverse complement strand
TCGTCAGACTGTCCGGCGAAAAATGCGAGACGCTGTTTCGCACATGCTCGGCCCCGTACACCGCCTCCACCATCTCCTGCACGCTGGCGTATCGGTCCGCCGGGTTCTTGGCCATCGCCTTGGCGATCACGCCGGCGAACGGCTCTTCGATTCCAGACAAATCCACCTGCGCGCTCAAATGTTTCATCAGCACTTCGCCCGCGCTGCCGCCAAAGAACGGCACCTGCCCGCTGAGCATTTCAAACAGCAGCACGCCCATCGCGTAGATGTCGATGCCTTTGTCATACCGCCCCTCGCCGATCTCCGGGGCCATGTAATGGACGGTGCCGACGGTCACGGTCTGGCCGGTGTGTTGGCCGGGGCTGATGGCTTTGCTCAGGCCATAGTCGCCAATCTTCACATAGCCGTTTTCAAAGAAGATATTGCCGGGCTTCAAATCGCGGTGGACGATTCCGCAATCGTGCAGATAGGTCAGGCCCTTGCCGATCTCGCGCAGGAAGAAGGCGGCTTTTTGCGCGCCCAGCCCGGTGGGCGATGCGTCGATGAGCTCGCGCAGCGATGGGCCGGCGACGTATTCCATCACCACCCAGGGCCGGCCATCCTGCCCGTACTTCACGTCGAAGATCGTGACCAGGTGCGGGCTTTTGAGATTCATGCAATGGGCGATGCCGCGCAGCTCGATCTGCTCGTAGGTGTTGACGACCTTCAGGGCCAATTCGCGCCCGCCGTCGCTGATGGCGTAATACACTTCGCCAAACCCGCCCCGCCCCGCGGCGCGCTCGATGGTGTAGCCCTCCAGGGGCCGGTCGCCATGTTTGTACTGAAAGCCTCGGAGCGGCGTTTCGATTGTTGTTGTTGCGTTGGCGCTGCTCACGGTAATCCCTTCGTCCCTGGATTGAGAAGTACAAGTCGCTCCATGCTCTATGCACGGGCGGGACGCCCGTGTCACGATACGTGTCTCACGATTTCGAGTCCGTTATCACGAAAGTCATCACCCCAACCCGCACATGTTGGCCGAGGCAAATGATCCCTGGCTTGTCCGCCGCCTTTCCATCCACTTGCACCGCATCCGCCGACCGGAGTGAAAACGTGCCGGCATCCCCGGTGGCTTGAAGCACCGCGACACCGGTCAGTTCATCGCAACGCACATGGGCGCTGGCGCCGGGCCCGATGAGGATTTCGCGGTCGAGCAAAATGATCCGCCGAATATCGCCGCGCGCCAGGCGCGCGCCCGATAGATCGAGCGCGGCGGTGCCGCTGGCGGCATTGGGCCGGCGGAACGTGAGCCGGCAACGCGGGCTTAGCGCGATCTTGTCACCGTCGCTCAACAGCGTGCCGGTCGTGGGGCGGTCGTTCACGTTGATGGCGGCGGCGCTGCGCAGGAAATAGTCTCCGTCGGCGCGGCTGATGACGATGCGCGGCGTGGCCGCGTCGGCCAGGAGCGCCACATCCGCCGCCGACTCACCATTGGCCGGCCCGATCGTCACGACCGCTTTTTGCGACACGACGAAACTGCCCACGCCATCCACCTGGAGCAGGAAGTTCCTTGCCGGGGTCTCGGTCGCCCGCGCAGGCGCGGTCACCGGCGTGTGCGCAATGGCCCCCGCGGCACGGGCGTGCAGCGGCGGCAATGTTTCATCGGAGTCGGCGGTCATATGTGTCAGAGTGACGCGGGCCAGGGGGCCGGTGCGCAGGCCTTGCAGAATCATGCCCAATTTCGTGAGTTGTTCCACCGCCGTTGATATCCAGTGGGCGTTGGGCCAAAGCGGTTCGAGGAGCTTGAGGGCTTCGATGGCCCGGTGCGGCTCAGCGGTTTGGACGGCTTCAAACGCCGCGCGAAATTGGCCAAGCGTGCGCCGCAGTTCGCGTGTTTCCAGGCTGGCCGCTCCCAGTTCATCCAGTCGGCCCAGCAACTCGCTGGCCTGATCGAGCCGCCCCGCTTCAATGGCGATCTTAACCCGCCCCGTCACCTGCAAACCGATTCGCGCGGATAAATCCGACAACTCCGCGCTGGCCGCGCGCCGGTCGCGGAGCAGCGCCAGTTGCCGCAGCGCAGCTTCCCAGTCGCCGGCCTCGAAACACTCTTTGGCCTTGGCCAGTGCCGCCGAAGCCGACGCCCGCCGCGCCGCCAGATCCTGGTTCATCGCCAGCGCCCTCGGATCGGCCCCAGCGGCGGCCAGCGCGGCCTGGCCGACGCTGAACTGCCCGATCTCCGCGTATCGTCGCGCCGACTCGACCGCCTGCGCGGCCAGGCGTTGCGAGTGCTGGCGCTGTGCCAGCGCCTGCGCCGATTTGTTTTGTAAATCCGCGACGATCGCGCGCAACTGTGCGATTTCCGGCGTGTTTCCGGCAAGCTCCGCCGCCTTCCGGCAGTCGGCGTCGGCTTCCGCGACTCGTCCCGCGTCGGCATGCAGGCCGCCCCGCTCCACCAACGCCCGCGCCAGCGCCCCCACCAGTTCCTGCCCGCGCCGGTCGGCTCGCAACGAAGCCGGCCGGGCCAGCTCGCACGCCTCATCGAGCCGTCCGTCGGCCATCGCACATTCAAATTGTTTAAGCCGGACGAGCAGCACGATGGGATCTCCCAAGGAGGGTTATAATACTGCGAGAATTCCGTTTGCCATGCGCGACGTTTTGGGAAAGGGGCGTGGTTACTCGAATGGTGGGGCAGACATTCCTGTCTGCCTTCGCATGGTGGGGCAGACATTCCTGTCTGCCGCGAGTCCGCGAGCGGGGGCATTCCTGCCCCCCGAGCGGACTCGAATAGGTTCGGGGCACAAGAATGTGCCCACTTAACCATTCGACGGCAGGCAAGAATGCCTGCCCCACTGATGCTCTCGCCACAAACGAGCGTGACACGTCCTTCGAGCCCGCCGATCATCGCGTATCTGACCCAGCGCGATTCAGTCATGCGCCGCCGCCTGTGCCTGCGGATTTGCCTGCGTCATGGCATCCGTCCCTTGCAGATGCTCATCCACCTGCGTGAGAAGATCCTTCTCATTCACCACGTCCAGCGGCACCGCCTGCGTGAACTTCGCCTCGTGCGCTAACACACGCTCGGAAACCGCCAATTCCTTGCGGATATCCTCAACGACCTTTTTCGCCTGGGCCAGCTTGCTGTGATCGATCTGTAGCGGGCTGTCTGATGAAGCCGACGCGGCTTGCACGAGCTGATACTGCGCCTCAAGCCCTTCAACCTGCGCGGCGAGCGTGGCCTTCTGTGCCTTGGCGTTCTCCATGGCCTCCTGGGCGGCCACGAGCGATTTTTCGCGGCTATCGAGAAGCTGCTGCTTGGCCGAAAGGGCCGTCTCGGCTTCCTTGAGGTGTGTGAACCGGCGTTCCAGTTCCGCTGTGAGCTGATCGCGCGTAAAACTCAAATCGCCGAAGGTATAGCTGGTTTGATGAACGGCGACCGCCTCTCGAAGCCGGCGAACGTGCTGCCGTTCATCACCGACCGAAGATTGGGCGTCGGTGATGTCGCGCTTGAGGGTGGCCACCGCCACTTCCTGCTCGGCAATCGCCCGCACGTTATTGTGCATCTCGGGCCCGATCTGGTCCAGCAGATCGCGTGCCCGGCGAAGCTCGAACTCGACGGGGATATTATCCTTCATCGCCACGCGCACCGAGCGGGCCGAGCTGTGCAGATAGCTGGCAAAGTCCGCCCCAAACGCCAACACCCCCACCATCAACCCGCCGCCCACGGTTAATACGCCAACTTTCAAGAGTTTCCCGACCATGATGCCGCTCCTTTGGATATTGCATCGCCGAGCGGTTCGCCGCCCGGCTCTGATGGATGGTCGGGGATGGAGGCAAAAGATTTCAGGGAAAAAGGAGAGGCCGGAAGTATTGCTCAATCCGTCGAAAAAGCCGTCATACGAGGACAGAAAACCCTCAACGTATCACGGGCGTCTCGCCCGTGCCGATGGCGCGGCAGTCGAAAAACCGCGATTTTCAGACTCCTGCGCACCATGCACGGGCGAGACGCCTCATCTTTCGTCACATTTTTTTGTGTCCGCCAGCGAGTATAACATATTGGTGGCATTATCGTTCGATTGATTCAAAGGAGTATTGGCATGGAAGCCAGGGCGAACAAGGTACGAAGGC
>DASRLH010000502.1:0-3560 GCA_035648595.1 Tepidisphaeraceae bacterium | reverse complement strand
GGTGCACCCGGGGGAAGAGTTTGACGATCGCGCGGACCATTATTCGCACGGGACGGAGCCCGTTCGGACGCGCCAGGACCCGGCCTATCCTCCCGCGGTCCACCGAATCCGGGTCCGCCCATTCCCGGGCCATCCATTCCGGGGCCACCCATTCCTGGCCGGCTCATTCGGTTGTGCATGCCAGGACCGTCCATTCCCGGACCCCGCATGCCGCGACCTTGCATTCCGGGGCCGTCCATACGGGGACCGCTCGTTCCGGGTCCCTGCATGCCAGGACCCTGCATTCCGGGAGCGCCCATTCCCGGACCCCGCATGCCGCGACCCTGCATTCCGGGACCGCCCATACCGGGAGCGCCCATTCCGGGTCCCTGCATGCCAGGACCCTGCATTCCGGGAGCGCCCATTCCCGGACCCCGCATGCCGCGACCTTGCATTCCGGGACCGCCCATACCGGGACCGCCCATTCCGGGGTCTCGCATTCCGCGTCTGGCGAATTCAGGAGGACCCATTTCAGGGCCGCCCATTCTCCAGCCGCGCATTCCAGGGCCGGCGAATCCGCGCCGATTAATTCGAGGACCGCCGAACCCGGGACCGCGCGATCCGAAAGCATCCGGGGACTGTGGGCCGGCGCGATCGGGGCCCTGTCGTTGCGGCGGCAGTACCGCGAAGCCATTGACGGTGCGCGCGTCAACGGCGTTGTGCCCAAGCATCATGGGGCGTTCGACGCCTTCGATGGCGAGCTTTTGGCCGACGGCCAGCTTGAGTTGCTGGGCGGATTCCATTCCCAGATGCACAAAGTCGCCGGTGTCAAGCGTCGCGCCGTTGATGTGGCCGCGCGGATCATAATTCAACTGCTTGACCGATCCTTCCACGCGCACATTCTGGCCCGGCAGGCCGGGGCCGGCGTTGAGTTGCTGGCCCTTGGAGTTGGTGAGCATCACCAATCGATAGATCTCATGGTCGGCCGATGCTGATGACCGTTCCGGAAGGGCGGTGATTTTTACCTCATCGCCGTTGGGCGCGACGGCCGGCAATGCCGCGCCAAGGGTGGGCGGGCAGTTGATCTGGATCAGCTTGTGGTCCACCTTGATCAGCAGTCCATCGGGCATGCCGTGTGGGCCGACGTTGTATCCCTGGACGGAGCCGGTCAGGTATTTGGCCTTTTGATCCCGACCTTGCATCCGCGAATGCTCCGGCCTGGATGTGGGCGACGAGCTGGATGTCGGCGCGTTTGCCGTCGGCGAGGCGGCCGCCGGCGCAGAGGGGTCGTCCGGCGCCGCGTGCAGGAATGTGATGCCCGCCGACAACGCCAGCGCGGCGGCGGCGAAAATCGCCGCGGATGTCTTTGGCATTTCGAGGATGTGACGCCTCATAAAAGCTCCTTCGTGTTAAACGGTATTCAGACAATACGCTTCTGAATCAACAGTTGCGCGATTGGCGTGAAAACCGCCGCTGGGGGGCGGAGCTTATGAGGTTGGGAATATCACAACTCCTGGACCACCGCGCCATCGGCACGGCCGGGACGCCCGTGATACTGTAACGGGCTTTTTCGCGTCAGGCGCGCCGGACGAAAATGAGCCGCGGACTTCCCACTCTCAAAAACGGGAAGTCCAGTTACGTGGAAAGCCAGGGTGCGCGATGGGAGTTGGGGCTGCGGTGGTGTGGCGGACGATTCATCCGCCCAAGGTATAGACCTCGTTGATTCCGGTATCCCCGTCCCCGCCGATCGCGCCGCCGCCGGCGACGTAGATTCGGTCGCCATCTAATAGCGGGAAGATGCCGTGGCGGCCGGTGATCATTGGCGAGCCAAGGCGCCAGGTGTTGGCCAGCGGGTTGTAAATGTCCACGCGGGTGTAGGTGTGTTGCGGGGTGGCGTTGGGGCCGTTGAGGGTTTCTCCGCCCATGATGTAGAACTCGCCGTTGTAGAAGACGGCCTTTCCCATTCCCCCTCGGGCCTGGGGGAGGGGGGCGAGGCGCGCGCCGGAGCCGGTGGGATCGAGGCTGGTGATCCAGGTGTTGGTGGCGGGGTTGTAGATTTGGACGGTGTCAAAGCCGTTGGTGGTGGTGTTTTGGCTGCCGTTGCCGGGGCCGCGACCGCCGAAGATGTAGAACAGCGAGCCGTCGGTGCCGGCGGCGGTGTGATTGCGCCCGAAAGGCTCCGACGCGATCATCGTCCAGGCGTTCGTATTCGGATCGTAGACGGCGGCGTTGTTGTGCGTGTAGCCGTCGGCGCCGATGCCGCCGGCGAGATAGATCTTCCCGCCAATCAGTGCGGTGGCCGCCGATCCGGTGGTGAAGGGAATATCCGCGCCGCGCGTCCAGGTGTTGGTTGAGGGATCGAAGATTTGCACGACCGATGTGCCGCGCCATGGGTTATTCGGCGTGCTGGGCTCTTCATACAGGCCGCCGAAGTAGTAGAGCTTCCCATTGTAAACCTCGGCGGCCTCGTGATTGAGCAGCACCGGCGGTTGCGCGAAATAGCTCCAGGTATTGGTGGCGATGTGATAGGCGTAGCTATGCGAGCCGCTGTTGAGGTAGGCCACGTCATTGATGATGCCGCCGGCCACTTCGCCGGTGACGTAGGGCATGGGAGCTTGCGTTTCCCAGTGATTGTGCAAAACGCCGGTCCAGGTTGAGGTGTTGAACGAGCCGGTCGTGACGACAAACGTGTCACCCACGGCCTGCGCGACCGGCTCGCCGCGCGCGCCGGGAAGCGAGGGAAGCGCGGCCCATCCGTCGGCTGCCGGGTCGAGAATCCAGACGGTTGAAGTGGGGTTGTGATTGGCGTCCTCCCCGCCGACCACGACGATCTGCCCATCCCACGCGAAGGTGGATTGCGTCAGATGCCCGCGCGCCGCGGGAAGGCTCGGCCCCGGCGACCACGGGTTGGTTCCCGCCGGAATCGCGGAGTTGAGTAGCGGGTCTTGCGCGGGATCGTAGATGTATACGGAGCTGGTCGCAATGGCTTGCTGATCCTGGCCGACTTGTCCGCCGACGATGTAAATTTTCCCGTTGATTGTCACCGCCCCGAGGTGATTGCGCGGCCCAGGCGTGTTGGCAGCCGTGTTCCAACCGGCGGCGGGGTTGTCCAGATTCAGCACCCAGTGATCGGTCTTCTCATTGCGGGATATGTCCACGCCGCCCATGAAATGCAGTTGCCGCCCCACCAACACCAGCGCGCCGGCGCCCCGGGCGGCCGGGAGCGGCGTGAACGCCGACCAGGCGTTGGCTTGCGTGTCGTAGCGCCACACGTTCGTGGTTGCGAAAATCTGCTGATGCGTGGCCAGATTGCTGACATATCCACCCGCCACGTAGATGTACCGCCCATCCGTCGCGGTGCCCGAATGCGTGAGCGGCGAGGGAAGCGGCGCAATCGCGGTCCAGCGATGAGTAACCGGATCGAACATCTGCGCGGCGGTCGTCGCCAGATAGCTGGGCGCGGTGACGTTAAACCCGCCGAAGGTATAGAGCTTTCCGCCAACGGACACCCCCATCGCTTCGGCCAGCGCCTGCGGGGCGGCAGCGTCGGCGTTCCAGGCGAAAGTCCCGCCGGGTGCGGG
>DASRLH010000501.1:0-22530 GCA_035648595.1 Tepidisphaeraceae bacterium | reverse complement strand
TTGGAACCAGCCCTGCCGCTTCAAACGCAGTGCTTGGAAACGACGCCACTGCCGCCAATCCTTCAGCGTGCCTTCCGTGGCTTCCATGCCTATCTTATGCCTATTTCAAAGATTAAACTTCATTGCGCAACGATCAGTAATGCTTTGGGTTGGGAATATCGTATTTCCTCTATTGCCGCGCCATCCGCACGGGCGAGACGCAGCGAGACGCCCGTGATACGATAAAGTGGCTTCGTCCCGACAAGCCTTTCCCAGGGAGTCGTCTACGATCGGGACGCGACAATCGGCGGGAGCAATTGAATGGAAATCATAATCTGCCCCTCCTGCGGGGCGAAGAATCGGCTGGATGAGCGGGCGGATCGGCTCCAGGCAATCTGCGGCCGATGCGGCACGGCCCTCAAGGCGCTGCACGCCGGCCAAACCACCGGCAAGCCCCTGGAAGTGACGGATGCCACGTTCGCCGCTCAGGTGCTGGCAAGGACGGACGGCCCGGTGTTGGTGGATTGCTGGGCGGCCTGGTGCGGGCCGTGCCGATCCATCGCGCCGTCCATCGAGCAACTCGCCGCCGAATCCAAGGGCCGCTGGACCATCGCCAAGCTGGACGTGGATCAGAATCCGCAAACCGCGCAGCAATTCCAAATCAGCAGCATCCCCACGCTCCTGATTTTCAAGAACGGCAAAATGGTCGACCGCATCGTCGGCCTGCAATCCAAACCCGCGTTGGAAAAACGCCTCGCGGCGCAAATCTAATCGCCATCCGCGCCCGCCCGGCTTACGCGAAGGCGGGATGGTTCGCCTTAATCCAAGCCTCTACCTCCATCCGAAAGCCGCAGCGCAACGATGGAGCGAAGGTTATCCAACTCCGGCTTTGCGGGTTGCTCCGCCGTCACCAACCGGGCGTTGAGCAAGTCGGTCCAGGTCATGTTGAGTCCCGATCACGAATAACTTCGGCCTCTCCAGCACGCGCGTGACGAAATAATGACCGGCGGCGGCTTTGGCGGCAAATTCCTCGTGCGCGTACGCCGTTAGGCTGATCTCACGGCCCAGCCGATCTCGCGACCTGCTGATCGCTTCCGACACATTCGACAGTCAGGCCGATCCGATGATCATCAGATCGATGTCACTGTGCGAGCGCTCCTCGCGGCGGGCAATCGAGCCGAACACAAACGCGCATTGGATCATCCTCAAGACCGGCGCCAACGCCTCGCGCAACACATCCCCCAAACCAGCGGTCTTTGACAGCAGTCCATGCAACTCAGGATAGATTGGGCAATCCGTGTCGGCTTGAAAATAAACCATGCAGCCCTCCCGCCGGCTTTTGAGCACGCCAGCGCGGGTCAGCCTCGCCAATTCACGTTGAAGACTCGATGGCGTGACGCGCAAATGGCGGGCCAAATCCGCCGCATACCACGCACGCTCCGGCTGGAGCAAAGTCGCACACAAAACCTCGCGCCGGCCCCTGCGCATTAACGCATCAATAAGAGGGCTTGCACGCATATTGTGTAATCATATACGCAAAATGCGTGTCCGTCCCACGATCACGGGTGCGGTCTCAAGCGACCAGCTTCTCCCGGACTTGATTTCGCCCACTCCAAAGAACGGGGCTGACGTCGTAGTTAGTTAGCGCATCGATCACCGCGGCCGATGGCTTGGATTCGGTGTCGTTGAGGATCGCGTACGCCCGTGAATCCTGCGCCCGAACCTCCTTGGTATCGATCCACGAAAACGCCAATGCCTGGGCAGCGTCGCGATCGGGGTGATTCATTACCCGCAGAATTCGCTCCGGCTGACGTTTGGATTTGGGTATGGCGATATCAAAGACGTGATCGTACCCGCTTTTCCCGGTGAACTTCACCTTCGGGATGTACCGAACTTCGTTTTCGTCGAGCCATGCGATCACGTCCTCGAAAAACAGGCTGCTTACGGTGGGCGCGGCCATGTAGAACATATCGTTCACCGCCAGCATCGCCTGCACGAGGCTATGTTTGCGCAGCGCGAAGTTTTCCGTCGTCGCCTTGATCGTCAACGCATCTTCATTCTGCTGTACGCCAAAGCCGTTGAGCGTGACGCGCAGGAGATCCTGCCGTTTTCTTGAATCGAGTTTGCATCCAGACAGCCGAAGATCCTCGATTACATATCCATCGTCGCTCAGCACGAACGCCCCATTCGAATCCTTCACGTATATCTGCAGGTAATCATTGTGGCGGTCCAGGTATGGAGTCGTGATCTCCACCCACTCTCCGACTTTGCGCAACGTGATCTTCTCACGCAGCCAAGCGGTATAGCGGTCCATTAGCGCTTGGATATCCGCGATCATAAAAAAAGACCTCTTCCAATGGCGGGCTCCATCGTGACGTTGCAGTACCGCATGAAGTCTTCGAGCGTCCGCCAGAGATCATGCAAATCGAGAAATTCACTTTCCGGAACGGCGGTGGCCCATTTATCCGCATACCCCTCGCGATACCGATGGAGGTGTGGGCAGGGAATTTCCGTGTCATCCGGATTCCGATGCGGCGGCCCGCCCAGATCAAGCCTGACGAGCACAATAACCTGCCTTGCCCGGTTCTGATGCGTCAATTTTGTCAGATCAATTCGTCCGCGCCGCACGTCGAGCAAAAATTGCTCCCTCCGATCCGGTGACGATAGCCGCACCACGATCAACCCTCCCATGCCAGGATAATCATAGGGAAGCGCATCCGCCCTCACCTTCTCCACGGCGATCAGCCCGTCTGCTTCGGATTGAGTGAGAGCGGTTTCTGCCAAAGGGAACCTATATTAGTTAATCTAGTGCATTGTCACTCTTCAAAATTAGGGTAAAGCCCTAGCGATTTACCCTAAAATCATTGAGTGACAATGCACTAGTGCATTGTCATGCTTCCAAATGCGGGTAAAACTCTAGTGATTTACCCCAAAATCATTGCGTGACAATGCACTAGGCACGGCTTTGCCGTGAACTTGCGTTTGCCTTTTCCCAAACCGCACCAGCATAGGCGACGCCCGAGCAAAACCGAGACATATTGCGCGCCTTTTTGGACGCACCGGGATCCGAGGACCAGCGAAATGTATTAGGCCACTGTTCCTCGGAGCATGCTAAGATCCAGAGGGCGCCGTTTCAATAGGCCGAGCCAACCATGCTCTGTCTTTTGCATCCGGGGATGGTGATTTCGCCGCTCGGGCCCTACGATACGGCCACATATGGTTGCAACCCATTCCCCCGGAAAGCTCGGGCGGCTCGTCGCTGCGCGCCCGTTGAAAGACCTTGCCCGCCGGCTCGATGAAATGCGGGCCGCCACGGCCTCCGGCCTATGGGGCAGCAGCGTGGCGGCGGTGGTGGCGGGAGTGCGCGCCGAGTTGCGCCGGCCGATCCTGGTGATCTGCGGGCATCTCGATGAAGCCGATGACCTGGCCGATGATATCGAGCTTTTCGCCGGCCGGCGGCCTGATGTTTTGCCGGCCCTGGAACTGGGGGGGAACCTGGGCAAGCTCTCCGAGGAGCAGGTCGTCAACCGCATGTCGCTGGTGTCGCGCATCGCCAACGGCATCGGCAACGATGCGATGCTGGTTGCGCCCGTGCAGGCGGTGATGCAGTCGGTGCCGTCCAAGCAGCAGCTCAAGCAGCTCATGCTGGACCTGAAGCCCGGCGATGATCTGGAGCCTGAGAAGCTGATCGTTTGGCTGGCCGAGCATGGATACAACCGGCTGGATCAGGTGGAAGTGCCCGGCGATTTCGCAGTGCGCGGGGGGATTGTCGATGTTTATCTGCCGGGCGATTTCGAGGGGGCCGGCGAGCAGGTCGGCCTGACCGCGCGGCTCGACTTCTTTGGCGACCAGATCGAATCCATCAAGCAGTTCGACCCGGACACGATGGGTTCACTCCAAACGCTCACTACGTTGCGCATCGTCGATATCAAGGGGCAGCTTCCCGAGACCGGCGAGTCGGTGAGTTTGCTGCATTATCTGCCGGAGCAAACGATCGTGGTGCTGTGGGCGCCGTTGGAAATCGGCGAGCAGGCCCGCAGCTATCTGGATCGATTGCCTGAAGCAAAAGGCATCTATCCCCTGTCGGCGATTTTGCGCCAGGCGGCCCAATTCGCGCGGCTGGAGTTAAGCCAGTTTGATCAGGGGACGACGGCCATCGACAGCCTGATCGGCGGCAAGGAGGTGCCGCAGGTGCATCTGCCGATCCGGTCGCTGCAACGCTTTGAGACGGAGGCGAAGAAAGCGATCACCGAATTGGCTGAGCTTGCGGGCACACACGATGTTACCGTGTTTTGCGAAAATGCCGGGGAGGCGCAGCGATTTACCGAGTTGCTGGAGCAGGCGCAGCCGGGGTTATCGAAGAAAGTGCAAGTGCCCATCGGATACCTGCACCGCGGGTTTGTTTGGGATGAGGGGGAACGGCAGCGCGTGGAAGGGACGGACGGACGACACGAAGATTCAGAAAGCGCTTCCGCGTCATCCATTGCGCCCGATTCGGATCGCGATGCCGCCGCGTCTTCCGCGCGTCCCCTGGCGCTTCTGGGCCATCACGAACTGTTCCACCGCTACGAGCAGCGCCGGCGGGTGAAGAAGATCATCGCGGGCCGGCCGGTCGATTCATTCCTTGATCTCAAGGACGGCGACTACGTCGTTCACGTCGCGCATGGCATCGCCAGGTTCATGGGGATGAAGACGATCTCCAAGGATGGCACCAGCGAGGAATATCTCACGCTGCGCTTCGCCGAGAGCGCCACGCTGCATGTGCCGGCGGCGCGGATCAACCTCATTCAGAAATACGTCGGCGGGTTTGGCGGACATCCGCAATTATCGCGGCTGGGCACCGGGGCGTGGGAAAAGCAAAAGGCCAAGGTTGCCGAGGCCGTCATGGACATGGCGGCCGAACTGCTGGAAATACAGGCCGCCCGCGCCGCCGAGGCTGGCACTCCCTATCCGCCGGATACCGAATGGCAGCGGGAGTTTGAAGCCGAGTTTCCTTACGAGCCCACGCCCGATCAAGTAACCAGCGCCGATGAGATCAAGAAGGACATGCAAAAAAGCAGGCCGATGGATCGCCTGCTGTGCGGCGACGTGGGGTATGGCAAAACCGAGATGGCCATGAGGGCCGCGTTCAAGGCGGTCGAGTATGGAAAGCAGGTCGCCATCCTCGTGCCGACTACGGTATTGGCCGAGCAGCATTATCGCTCGTTCAAAGAGCGGATGGTCAACTACCCGTTCGAGGTGGACTCGATCAGCCGATTCCGCTCAGGCCGCGAGCAGAAAGAAACCGTGTCGCGGCTGGCCAAGGGGGAGATCGACATTCTCATAGGTACGCACCGCCTGCTGAGCAAGGACATTAAATTTTCCGACCTGGGCCTGGTCGTCATCGACGAAGAGCAGCGATTCGGCGTGACGCATAAAGAACGGCTCAAGCAGATGCGCAAGATGGTGGACGTATTAACGATGTCCGCCACTCCCATCCCGCGCACGCTGCACATGGGCATGGTGGGGCTGCGCGACATTAGCTCGCTCACCACTGCCCCGCGGGATCGGCGCAGCGTCGTTACGGAGGTGATGAGCTTCGACCGGCAGCGCGTGAAGGCCGCCATTTTGCGCGAGCTCAATCGCGATGGGCAGATTTATTTCGTCCACAACCGCGTGCAGAACATCCTGGAGATGGCGGATGAAATCCAGCAGATGGTGCCCGATGCCCGCATCCTGGTCGGCCACGGACAGATGGGCGACAGCGGGGAGTTGGAGGAGGTGATGCTCAAGTTCATCCGCCATGAAGCGGACATCCTCGTATGTACTACCATTATCGAGTCGGGCCTTGATATTCCCAATGCCAACACGATTGTCATTAACAATGCTGATCGCTTTGGTCTCAGTGAGCTTCACCAGTTGCGCGGTCGGGTGGGGCGTTGGAAGCACCGGGCGTATTGCTACCTATTGCTGCCTGCCGATCGCCCGGTGACTCCCATCGCCGCCAAACGGCTCAAGGCGATCGAGGAATACAGCCATCTGGGCGCGGGCTTCAAGATCGCCATGCGCGATCTGGAGCTGCGCGGCGCCGGCAACATCCTTGGCCCCGAACAGTCCGGCCATATCGCCTCTGTCGGCTACGAGATGTATTGCCAGTTGCTGGAGGAGGCGACGCGCGAGCTCAAGAAGGAGGCCAAGGCGACCACGCCCGAAGCGCATGTGGACATCGGCATCAGCGCGTTCCTCCCCAAGACCTACATCTCCGGCGACCGCCAGCGCATGGACCTCTACCGCCGACTCACGCGCTGCACGAGCTTGGACATGCTGCAGATGCTCGAGCAGGACATGAAAGACGCTTTCGGCGAGCCGCCCCGGCAAGCCATCATCTTGTTCGCGCTCACCGAGGTTCGCCTGCTCGCCCAGATGTATGGCATCAACAGCATCATCCGAAAACCTCCCGATGTGGTGATGACGGTAACAGATGCCGCCAAGGCGCAAACCGCGTTGGCCGGCGCGCCCGGCACGCTGCGCGTGATCGACGAGAAGACCATCTACCTGCGCATGCCCGGCACGTTCGTCGAGCCTGAGCCGTGCCTGATGGTGCTGCGGAATCTCATGCGGCAGGCTCACGACAAACAGAAAAACATGCCCGCGGTACCCGCGCCCGCGACCGCGCAAACCGGCGGCGGGCTGGCCGCCGCACAACCGACTGCAATGAGCGCGTCCCGATCGCCCGATGTCGCGCCATCCAAGCCACAAAAAATCCCACCACCCGCGCCGCCTGATGCAAAGGAAGCGGCGCGCGTGAAAGCGGCGCAGGCGGCGTCGGCAAAAGCATCCGAAGCGGCCCGGCAGCGTTTTCAGGCGGCCTCCGAGCCTCCCAAGCCCGCCGCGCCGCAATCGGCCAAGCCGGGCCGCTCGATTCACACCGAATTGCAAAAACTCGCGTCGCTGCGCGATCAGGGTATTTTGACCCAAGAGGAGTTTCAGAATGCGAAGCAACGATTAATGGCCGGCATATAAAAATGCGGAACCCGCGATTAAACTCGAATCACGGGACAGCCCGCGGAAGACTATTACCTATACACCCGGTCGAAAATGTATTTTAGCAGAGGAAGTTTCATGCGGCTCAAATTGATCGCGATGATCCCATTGGCCGGATTCCTGTTGGCCGCGTCACCCATTTTTTCCTTCGGGGCCCAAAGCGACACCAACGAAATCCCGCACGGCCAATCCATCCCGCCGGGCCCCGCGCTGTCGCCCGATCAGGCGGTCGCGAAGATGAAGCTGCCGCCGGGCTTCAAGGTTGAATGCGTGGCCCATGAGCCGGATCTGATCAATCCCACGTCCTTCACCTTTGATGACCAGGGGCGGATTTGGGTGACGGAAAGCATCGAATACCCGCGCGCCGATGCCGGGCCGGGGCAGGATCGCGTGAAGATTCTCGAATCCACGAAGCACGATGGGCATTTCGACAAGATGACCGTTTTCACGTCCGGCCTGAACATCCCATGCGGCGTCGTGATCGGAAACGGCGGCATCTATGTCACCAATTCGCCGGACATTCTCTTCTATCCCGAAGCCGCCAAAACTGGAAAGGCGGGTAAGCCGCAAGTGATTCTTTCTGGCTTTGGCCGCGCCGACCGCCACGAACTGCCCAACAGCCTCACATGGGGCCCCGACGGCTGGCTCTACGGAATGAACGGCGTCTTCAACGGCGCGAAAATCCTCAACGACGGCAAAACCTTCGACTTCACCTGCGCCATCTGGCGCTGGCATCCCAAGACCCAAAAGTTCGAGCTCTTCGCCCAGGGCACCAGCAATCCCTGGGGACTGGACTACAACCGGCAGGGCGACTGGTTCGTCTCCTGCTGCGTCATCGATCACCTGTTTCACATGACCCAAAGCGGCTACTATCAGCGGCAGGGCGGCCCCTATCCGCCGGCCACGCATCCGCTCCCGTCCATCGCTACACAGCGCCATCAGGCCGCCGCGTACGGCGGCTTGTGCATCTACGATGCCGACGTGTTTCCCGCCGAATATCGCAACACGCTGATCATGGGTAACCTCCACGGCAGCGCGGTCAACCGCGACACGCTCGAACGCAAAGGCGCCACCTACGTTCAACACAACGCGCCCGATTTCGTGCAGGCCAACGATGCCTGGTTTATGCCGGTCTCGCAGAAGATCGGCCCCGATGGCTGCCTGTATGTCATGGACTGGTACGACCGCTATCACTGCTATCAGGACGCCAACCGCGATCCCAAGGGCATCGACCGCGAGCGCGGCCGCATCTACCGCATCTCGTACGGCGATGCGCCGTTCTACAAGCCATTCGATCTGCAAAAATCGTCGCCAGAGGAATTGCTACGTCTGTTTGATTCACCCAATGTCTGGTGGCGGCGCACGGCGCAGCGCATCCTCAACGAAAAGTTCACCCCCGCTCTGATTCCAACGCTGGAAAAAATGGCGCTCGACTCGGGCGACAAGAACAACGCGCACATGCACGCGCTATGGCTGTTGACCAGCCAGCATGCGTTAAGCCCCGAGTTTCATCTTAAGGTGCTGGCCAGCGCCGATGAGCCGACCCGCAATTGGGGCGCGCGGGCGGCGGGGGAGATGGGCGAGGTATCACCGCAGGTTTACGATAAGCTCAAGACCCTTGCCAACGATCCCTCTCCGGATGTTCGCTGCCAGCTTGCAGTTGCCGCCGGGCGGCTGCAAAAGCCTGATGGGCTGCCGATTCTCCTGACCCTCCTCGACAATCCGGCCAACGCCAAAGACCCGCTCATCCCGACCATCATTTACAACAATCTCAAGCCGATGGTCTACCGGCATAGTGCCGCATTGCTCACCGCGATCGAGAATGACGCGGCGGCTCAAAAGAACTTCGGACCGACGGTGGTGAGCTGGGTGCGGGATGCGGTCAACACGCTGGCGCGCACGCCAAAGCAAATTGCCGATAGCGTGACGGCGGCTTTATCGGAATCCCGAAGCGCCGCCAAGCCAAGGCACCCGCTTCCCCAGGCGATGGACGCGGCCATCAACGGGTTTGATAACTCGGGCGTAAGCCCGGCGGATCGCGCGCAGTATTTTGATGCCGCCGCCCAACGCCAAATCGCGGATGTCGCCCAGTCCACGGGCCCGGCCCGGATACCGGCAACCGTGATCGCGCTCTGGTGGAACGATCCGAAGGCCGCCGATTCGGCGCGGGTCATCCTCTCGGATTCCAAGGCGCCGGCGCCCGTTCGTTCCATGCTTCTCAAGGCGCTAGCCGGCCAGAACGCGCCGGCCAACATCAACGCCTTCTCTGCTTTCGTCATCGACAACAACGCGCCGGTGCGCCTCCGGCAGGGCGCGGTGAACGGGCTGGGCACCATGAATAGCGCCAAAGCGGCGCAGGTGCTTATCGAGGATTACTTCAAAGCCCAGCCGGCCGATCTCAAGCCGATGATCATCGACGCCCTGGTGCAGTCGAAAGCGGGCGCGATGATGTTGCTCGATGCTGTCGGGCATAAGCAAATCCCCCGCGATCAGATCACCGAAAATCACGCCCGCCGCATCGCCGGCTACAACGATCCGACCCTGACCAAGGCGCTAGCCGACACCTGGGGCACGATCCGCACCGAACGCAATCCGCAGCGTCTGAAGGTGGTCGAAACGTACAAGCAGCTCATCCTCTCCCGCAAACCCGGCGATCCGCTGGCCGGCCAGAAAGTCTTCGCCGGCAAGTGCATGCAATGCCATACAATCTATGGCAAGGGCGGCGACGTCGGCCCCAACATCACCGGCGTCGGCCGCGAAACGCTCGACCTGGTCCTCAGCAACGTGCTCGATCCCAACCTCGTCGTCGGCAAGCCCTACTACCAATGGCTCATCGAAAAGAAAGACGGCACTCGCGTCAACGGCCTGCTCGCCGAGGAAAATGACCGGCAGATCGTCCTGAAAGACGGCACCCAAAAACTCACCATCCCCCGCGCCGAAATCAAGCGCATGAAGGAACTCACGCTGTCGATGATGCCCGAGGGCCTGGAAGCCACAATGACCCAGCAGGAATTCATCGACCTGACCGCATTCCTCCTCACGCGCGACCCGCCGGCGCCGTGGGATCAGGTGAAATAGGGGTACAGACGTTTTTGGGCGGGAATCGCGGAAAAAGTGAGCCGTCAACGTATCACGGGCGTCTCGCCCGTGCGGACGGCGCGGAAGCCGAATATCCGAGATTCGCCGATCCACCCCACCCTAAAGTGTCGATTGAAAATTAGGGAGTGTTGCCGCCGGGAACGGCCAAACCAGAGTTCAATCATGCACATTCTTCGCAATCGATCCCTCTTTCTCGTAATCACGTTTTTTTGCGGCAACGCAAGCCTCTTCGCCGCGACCAACGGCTACTACCGCCAGCCGGCCCTCCACAAGGACACGGTCGTTTTCGTGGCCGAGGGGGATTTGTGGAAGGTGGGCGCGACCGGCGGCGCCGCGACGCGGCTGACCAGCAACCCCGGCGATGAATCCACTCCCGCCATCTCCCCGGACGGGAAGACGCTCGCATTCGTCGCGCAGTACGAGGGGAGCAACGAGCTCTATACGATGCCGCTGACCGGCGGCCTGCCGACGCGCAGGACTTATAACGGCGCCCAGATCGCGTTCACCGGCTGGACGCCCGATGGCAAGGTGATTTGCTCAACCTATGTAATCGAGACGCTCCCGCACCCGCTGTTTCCAAACCTCCAGTTGATGACGTTGGACATCAGCCAAAAAGACGTCGCCGCCGTTGCCAAAATCGTTCCCCTGGCGCAGGCGGCTCAGGGCGCGTACGATGATGATGGCAAGACCCTGTTCTTCACGCGTCTGCGCTTTCAGGGCAGCCATACCAAGCGCTATCAGGGCGGCACCGCCCAGAATATCTGGCGATACAAGGATGGCGACGCCGAGGCCGTCCCGTTGACCGGCAGCTTCGCCGGCACCAGCAAAAACCCGATGTTCTGGCAGGGACGCGTCTATTTCCTGTCTGACCGCGACGGCGCGATGAATATCTGGTCGATGAAGCCCGATGGCTCCGACACTCGGCAGCATACACATCACGCCCAATGGGACGCGGCTTCTCCGAGCCTATCCGATGGGCGGATCGTGTATCAATTGGGAGCGGACCTGCGTCTTTACGAGATTGCCGCCGATGCCGACCGAATCATCCCGATCACCCTTGATTCCGATCTGGATCAACTGCGCGAGCATTGGGTCGATCATCCCGAGCGGTATATCAGTTCGGCCCATCTTTCCGCCGACGGCTCGCGCGTTGCGATCACGGCCCGCGGGCAGGTATTCGTGGCCCCTCGGCATCAGGGC
This sequence comes from Tepidisphaeraceae bacterium, assembly GCA_035648595.1. Lineage (GTDB taxonomy): Bacteria > Planctomycetota > Phycisphaerae > Tepidisphaerales > Tepidisphaeraceae > RYN-428. The sequence goes on along the minus strand of DASRLH010000501.1, from coordinate 11,229 downwards.
CGGCTTGCCGCAGCGACTCACAAGCAGGGCGTGCGCTGCCGCGATGCGCGTTTCATTGGGGACGGCAAGAATCTCCTGGTTCTGTCCGACCAGAGCGGCGAAACCGAGTTCTGGAAAATCTCCGCCAACGGCGTGGGCTCTGCCGCGCAACTCACGCAGGATGCCGACGTGCTCCGCTGGGAAGGCGTTCCCTCCCCCGATGGCAAATACGTCGCCCACCGTGACAAGAACCAACGGCTGTTTATTCTCGACGTCGCGACGAAAAACAACCGCAAGATTGATGAATCGCCGGTCGATGATTTCGACGATCTGGCCTGGTCGCCCGACAGCCGCTGGCTGGCGTATGCCGCGCCAATGGACAACTTGTTTCGGCAGATCAAGATTTGCGGGGCAAGCTCCGGGAAGACGATTGAAGTTACGAGCCGGCGTTTCGACAGTTACAGCCCCGCCTGGAGCCGCGACGGCAAATGGCTTTACCTGCTTTCCGACCGCAACCTCAAGTCAGTTGTCGGCTCACCCTGGGGCACCTATGAACCCCAGCCGTTTCTCGACAAGAAGACCCAGATATTCCTGATCGCTTTGAGCAAGACCACAACGCGTTCGCCGTTCGAGCCCAACGATGAATTGCACGCCGACAGCGACAGCGGATCGACCTCGGCTCCTGGTCCCACCACGCAACCGAGCCCCGCCACTCAACCCGACCCGAGCACTCAACCCGCCCCAAGTACACAACCGGGCCTGGCCACTCAACCCAACCCGACCACCCAACCCGATCTCCCCACGCTCGCGAGCCTGATCGCGCGTTTTGCCGCGACGACCCAGCTTGGCGCCCCGGATGCGCCCGCGACGCAGCCAGCCTCCGTCGCCACGCGGCTTTCGGCACATCATCCATCCAACGGACCCGCCGTCGCCAAGGTGAATATTGATTTCGATGGCATCGCAGCGCGGCTGATCAAAGCGCCGCTGCCACCGGGGAATTACAGCGCGCTGGCGCTGAACGCCAAGTCGCTCTTCTGGATCGCCAAGCCAACCGGCCAGGAAAAGGGTTCGCTGATTGGCGCCGACATCTCCAACGACAACATGGAGATCAAGACGATCGCGCCGGATGTGGACAGCTTCGAGTTGTCGGAGGATGGCAAAAAGATTCTGCTGGGCAAGGGAAAGGTGCGAGATGGGCCGGGCTTTGGCCCGAGCAGTTTGTTCATCATTGATGCCGCCGTCGCCCCCGCCGATCTGAACAAAAAGCAGGTCGATCTCTCGCACCTTGCGCTTTCGGTCATCCCGCGCGAGGAATGGCGGGCGATGTTCGCCGATGCCTGGCGCATGGAGCGCGATTACTTCTACGACCGCAACATGCACGGCGTGGACTGGAAGGCGATGCGCCGGCAATACGAACCGCTCCTCGACCGCGTCACGACGCGCTCGGAATTGTCGGACCTGATCGCGCAGATGGTCTCGGAGCTGGGCGCGCTGCACACATTCGTCAATGACGGCCCCGACACGCGACACGCCGCCGATCACATCGTCCCCAGTTCCCTGGGCGCGGCATTGTCGCGCGATTCGGCAAAGGGCGGCTATCGCGTGGAGCATATCTACAAGGCAGACCCGGATGAGCCGGATTGGGCCGGGCCGCTCGCCCGGTTCGGCGTTAATGTCAAAGAGGGCGATGTCATCGAGATGGTGGATGGCGTCCCGACGTTGGCCGTCCGGGATATTGCAGTCATGCTGCGCCAGCGCGCCGGCCAGCAGGTTCTTTTGCACATTAAGCGTGGCGCCGACGGAAAGGCCCGCGATGTGATCGTCAGGCCAATCACCGAAACCGAAGCTTTCACCCTTCGTTACCACGAGTGGGAATACTCGCGCCGCCAGACAGTGGAACAGATGGGCAAGGGGCAGATCGGTTATCTCCATCTTCGCGCCATGGGCGGCGCCAATTTCACCCAATGGGCCAAGGGATTCTATCCGGTGTGGAACCGGCCCGGCCTCATCATCGACGTGCGCCACAACTCGGGCGGCAACATCGACAGTTGGATCATCGACCGCCTCCTGCGAAAGGCCTGGTCCTTCTGGTCAACGCGCCTCAGCGACTATTCAACCTCCAACATGCAATATGCGTTTCGCGGGCACGTCGTAGTGCTCTGCGATGAAGGAACCGCCTCGGATGGCGAAGCCTTCACCGAAGGGATCAAGCGGTTGAAGATCGGAACCGTCATCGGCACGCGAACCTGGGGCGGCGAGATTTGGCTGTCCGGCAGCAACCTCCTGGTGGACCGCGGAGTCGCTACAGCCGGGGAAAATGGGGTCTACGGCCCGGAGGGCGATTGGCTGATCGAGGGACATGGCGTCAACCCCGACATCGTCGTCGATAACCTTCCCCACGCCACCTTCAACGGCGAGGATGCCCAACTCAAAGCCGCGGTCGAGTACCTCAAGGAGCAGATCGAGAAGGAACCGGTCAAACCGCTGCATCCGCCTAAATACCCGAACAAGAGCTTCAAACAGTCAAGGGGCAAGCCAACTGGTTAAAGCGACGAGGACATCGCTTTCACGTAGAAGCGGCGTCCCCGCCGCTTTTCTTCCTCTTCGACAATGCCTGCTTCGTGGCGAACAGAAGGATGCGCCTAAACTGTCATCCACGCGACCCAGAGCCTACACGACTCCCCCCATTCGCGCCACGCACGCGAACGTCTACAATGGCTTCATGCAAAAAGTCGCATTCGGCAAAACGGGCTTGAACATTTCCCGGCTTGGCTTTGGCGGCGCGCCGATCGGATACCTCAAGATCGACCAGGATCGCGCGGGCCGCATTCTCCATCTGCTGCTCGACAGCGGCGTCAACCTGATCGACACCGCCGCCAGTTATCCGGGCTCCGAGGAACTCATCGGCAGCGCGGTCGGGCATCGCCGCGATCAATTCATTCTGGTTTCCAAATGCGGCAGCGCGCTCGATGACGTGGACGGCGCGGCTTGGTCGCCGAAATTGATTGCCGCCACCGTCGATCGTTCCCTCCGCAAGCTCAATACCGACCGCCTGGACGTGATGCTCCTGCATTCGTGCGATCTCAAAACGCTGCAGCGCGGCGACGCGCTGGCGGCGCTGGTGAAAGCGCGCGAGGCGGGGAAGATTCGTTTCGCCGGCTACAGCGGCGACAACGAGGCCGCCGCGTATGCCATCACTTTGCCGGATGTCGCGGTGCTTGAAACGTCGGTGAATGTCACGGATCAGGCGAACCTGCGGACGGTCATCCCCAGGGCCAATCAAGCCGGCATCGGCATCCTCGCCAAGCGACCGCTGGCCAACGCCGCCTGGAAGGAACTCACCGAGCAGCCGGGCCTGTACAAAAGTTACGCAAAAACCTATTACGACCGCCTGCGGGTGATGAAGCTGAATCCGACGAATCTTGGCTTTGCCGGGCCGATGGACGCGGTCTGGCCGGAGCTGGCGATGCGGTTCACCCTAAGCCATCCCGGCGTACATTGCGCCATCATCGGCACCACCAGCCCCGACAACGCCCGCGCCAACATCGCCTACGCCCAAAAAGGCCCGCTGCCCGAAGACGTGGTGAAAAAAATCGAGCAGGTCTATCGCGCCGCCGACCCGGAGGGAAAGTGGGAAGGGCAGACCTGATTTTTGTACACTTGGCCGATTGCACGGAGCATCGAGTGATCGAGATGAACCCGTTGCCGTATCACGGGCGTCTCGCCCGTGCGGATGGCATGGTGGTTGAAGAATTGCAATATTGCCAATCTCAAAGCACCAGGCACGGGCGGGACGCCCGTGATACGACAAAGCCTCTCGTCATCGGCGTCCGCTATATTGAAAACCGCTGAAATCTCATGGTGCCTCAAACCGGCAACACCGCCCGCAGCCGCGAGATGATCTTCGGAATCACCTCCAATGCCCGCTCCACCTCGGCCTCGGTCGTATATCGCGACAAACTGAATCGCACCGCCCCGTGCGCGATCTTCTCATCTATGTGCATGGCCTTGAGCACATGCGATGGCTCCAGGCTGCCGCTGCTGCAGGCCGCGCCGGCGCTGGCGCAAATTCCCTGCTCGCTGAGCAACAGCAAAATCGCCTCGGCTTCCAACTGGGCAAAGCCGATGTTGCTGGTGTTCGGAAGGCGGCAGTCGGTTCGGCCATTGACTGATGCCGACGATATCCGCGACAGGATTTGCGATTCCAGCCGATCGCGCAGCGCCGCGACGCGCGGCATTTCCGTAGGGCCGGCCGCGGCCAGTTCCGCCGCCTTTCCCATCCCCACGATCCCCGGCACGTTTTCCGTTCCCCCCCGGCGTCCGCGCTCCTGCGGCCCGCCGATCAGCAGCGGGCGCACGCGCAGGCCGCGCCGGGTGAATAGCGCGCCCGCGCCTTTGGGCCCATGAAATTTGTGGGAGGCAAAGCTCATCGCATCGATGCCCAGGGCCGCGACGTTCATCGGGATTTTGCCAACCGCTTGTGTGCCGTCGCAGTGAAACGGGACGTGTCTCGCTCGACAAATTTCCGCGATCCGCTCGACCGGGAACAGCACGCCGGTCTCGTTATTGGCCCACATGATCGAAACCAAACTCGTGTCATCGGTGATCGCGGTTTGCAGGGCCTCCAGGTCGAGCGCGCCGCTCACGTCCACCGGCGCCTCAACCAGTTGCGTTCCCTCGCGGCCAAGCTGCGCGCACAATTCCCGCGTGGCGGAGTGTTCGACGGAACTAATGACGATCCGCCGGCGCGGCGATCGTGCCGCGAGCATCCCGCGGATGGCGGTGTTGATGCTCTCGGTCCCGCCGCCGGTGAAGAGCAACTCGGTTTCCGCGCAACCGATCAGCGATGCAATCTTCCCCCGCGCCTCGTCAATCGCCTGCCGTGAGCGCTGGCCGAAACGATGCACACTCGAGGGATTGCCATACCAGGTCGTCAAGTACGGCAGCATCGCTTCCACAACGTCCGGCGCCGGCTGCGTGGTTGCGTTGTTGTCCAGGTAAACCAAATTCATCAGATGAATCGTAAGGCACGCGGAGTGCGTTGTCAGTTGAATGATGACCACGGCAGTAGCGTTGCCCTCTCCCGGTACTCCGGGGGAGGGTAGGGTTGGGGCCTTCGTTCCTCAGGCCCCGCGGTGAAAACCTCCACCCCAACCCTCCCGCGGAGTACCGGGGGAGGGGGCAAGCAGCTGGCGGAACCGTCATACACGCGGAGCGAACGGGCCGGTCGTGGAAACAATGCGTGGCGTATGTTGCTCTATGGCGAAGCGGTCCCACGTTGTGTAATATCCCCACATCGCTATGGAAAATCGATTTGGTTTCAAGGATCTCGTTCTCGCCGCGCTCGTGGTGCTGCTGATCGTGGTGGTATGCCTTGGGATGTATATGATCGATCGGCAGCAGAAGATCCTGCAGACCATGCAACAGGATGCCCGCGTGCGGACGGGTTTGCTGAGGGATATGCGGAACAGCCTGCACGAGGGCATTGCCTTCCGCGACCCGGCAGGCAGCGACAGTCCCACCACACAGAAAACCTATCCACACGGCGATCCCTTCGGCAACCTCAAGGCCGCCGAGAGGCAGCCGGGCTTTGCGCGGGGGGATTGGATCATCGACAACTTCGGAACCAAGCTGGCGAAGGTGAATTACCCGATTGCCGGCGACTTGTACGCGTACTGGGTGGAGTCACGCATCCTCGAAGGGCTGATTTATCGCGATCCCGAGACCCTGGAATATCGCCCCCAACTGGCGCGCGACTGGCAAGTCAGCGAAGATGGTATGACGTACACGTTCCAACTGCGCAAAGGCGTGCGTTTCAGCGACGGGAGCCCATTTACAGCGGACGATGTGCTCTTCTCCTATCAGCTCATCATGAACCCGAAGATCAACGCTCCTCGTCTGCGGGCTTATTTGCAAAAGGTGAAAAGCGTCGAGAAAAAAGGGGACGATGAGGTGGTCTTCACGATGACTACCCCTTATTACGAGAGCCTCGATTTGTGCGGCACGCTCTCGATCGTCTCAAAGCAGTTCTACAGCAAGTTCAGCGACGAGGAGATCAACACCAATCCCGGCCTGCTGATGGGCACGGGCCCGTACCGCCTCCCTGATCCGAAAAGCTGGCGGCCCGGGCAGCGGATGGAAATGGTCCGCAACGATTTGTACTGGGGCGAGCAGCCGACTTTCGATCGCTGCATCTTCCTGGAAGTCGAGGATGAAACCGCCGAGGAAACGATGTTCGGCAATGGGGAGATGGATGTATATGCCACGCCGCCCGCGCAATACCAGCGGCTTTTGAAAGATCCGAATACCTCTAAACACGCCAACCACTATGAGGTGGAATCGCCGATGAACGGCTATGCGTTCGTGGCGTGGAATGAGAAACGCCAGGGGAAGGGCACGCTGTTCACGGACGCGCGGGTTCGCCGGGCGATGACGATGCTAACCGATCGCAACCGCATCTGCCATGATGTTTTTCTCGATTATGCCAAGCCAATCAGCGGCCCCTTCGCTTCCAGTTCGCCGCAGGCCGATCCCAATATCAAGCCTCTGCCCTATGACGTTGCGGCCGCGAAGAAATTGCTCGGCGAGGCTGGGTTTAAGGACAGGGATGGGTCAGGCGTACTGAAAGACGCCAGCGGCAAGCCGTTCAGTTTCCGCCTTACCTATGCCACCGGGAATGCGACGATGGAGCGGGTCATCCTGTTCATGAAAGACAGCTACGCACGGGCCGGAGTCACCATGGAACTTGATCCGGTGGACTGGCCTAATTTGCAAAAGAAGATCGACGAGCGCGATTTCGATGCGATCACGCTCGCTTGGGGCGGCGCGCTGGAGAGCGACTTGTATCAGGAATTTGATTCCAGCCAGATCGCGGACCAAGGGGACGATTTCATGTCTTACGCCAATCCCAAGCTTGATGCCGCCGTTGAGACGGCGCGTAAGACGGTGGACGTGCCCAAGCGGATGGCGCTTTGGCATGAGGCCCATCGCATTCTGGCGGAGGATCAGCCATATACGTTTTTGTTCAGCCGGATGAGCCTTCGGTTCATGGACAAGCGGATACAGAACGTGAAGCCCTCGAAGGTCGGGCTCAATTATGTGTACCTGTATTCGATGCCCAATCCATGGTACGTCCCGCTGGCGATGCAGAAGTACAAGCGCCCTTGACCGGGTCACATGATGTTCGCGCGGTTCACCAGCCGACCGATTCCCCATGTTCAATTACCTGATCCGCCGACTGCTGCTGATGCTCCCAACGCTGATCGGCGTGACGGCGGTGGTGTTTTTTGTAATGGCACTTTCGCCGGGCGGGATCGGCGCGTCCTTGTTAAGCACTGAGGGAGCCCTGCGGCCCGAAGAACGCAAGGCCATGGAGGCGTACTACAAGGCGCGCTATGGCCTGGATAGGCCCCTCCCAGTTCAATACGCCCATTGGCTCAACCACGTCTCGCCCATTGGACTGAAAACTGCCGGCGAGGGATTCCCCTCTTCGTGGAAAGTCGGCTTCAAGTACCCAGACCTGGGCGAATCCTACAGCAGCCATCGTCCCGTCTCGCAGATGATCGGCGAAGCCGTTCCCATCACCATCCTCTTGGAATTGCTGTCGCTGCCGCTGATTTACATCATCGCAATTTGGACCGGCATCCGCTCGGCGCGTTCGCGTGGGAAGGTGCTCGATGTGGGAATGGGTTTCGTCCTGCTGGCGATGTTCTCCATGCCGGAGATTTGGATCGGCATGTTGTTTATCGGCTTTCTCACCAATCACATGTCCTACGTTCACTGGTTTCCGAGCAACGGGTTGCACGATGTGCAATCGGATTCAATGCTGTTTCTGCCCAGTTGGAGCGGCGGTTTTCAACGCGGCTGGCTGCTGGACATGGCCTGGCATTTGTGTTTGCCGGTGATCTGCCTCAGCTACGGTTCGTTCGCGTTCCTGTCGCGTTTGCAGCGCGGGGCGTTGCTGGAGGCATTGAACCAGGATTTCGTGCGCACGGCGCGGGCCAAGGGGCTTAGCGAGCGGGTCGTGATTTACCGCCATGCCTTCCGCAACAGCCTGATGCCATTGATTACGGTGGCCGCTCGGATTCTGCCGGCGTTGATCAGCGGCGCGATTGTGATCGAGACCATCTTCGGTGTACCGGGCATGGGGAAGCTGGCCATCGACTCGGTCTTCTCCCGCGACCGCGAATTACTGATGGGCATAACCCTGATCGCCAGCCTGTTGCAACTAATCGGATATTTGATTGGGGATGTGGCCTATGCGGTGGCGGATCCGCGGGTGAGTTATGTCGATTGAGGCCGCACGGATTAACGACGGCGCGGCGGGCGAGGGCACCGGCGGCTCGCCTGGCGCGCCAGCGCCGGGCCCATCGGGCCTCGGCGCGTCGGGCGCCTCCGCGAGGCCCGGCGCGCTGCTCGTGTCCGAAGCGCTGCCGGCATCGCGCAGCCTCTTTCGCCAGGCGTATCACGATACGCTCACACGGCCTTCGGCACGCATCGGCCTCACATGGCTGTTTTTGCTCGCGTTCGTCGCGGTTTTCGCCCCCTTTCTTGCCAACAGCCGGCCGCTGCTGATGAAGATGGCGGGCCGCTGGAGCAGTCCGCTGCTCAGGGGTCTGACGCCCGCCGACGTGTTGCTCCTGATCGCGACGTTCACGGCCATCATCGTGTTCGCGCTGCGCCTGTCGATCCCGCGGTCGATCGGCTTCATCGCCGGCGTCTTAACGCTGGCCGCGCTGCCCGTGCTTATGTTGGTCAAGCCTCCGGTGAATACCGTGTATTCGCGTTACCGCGAGCAGACGGCGCTGGGCAAAATTCAATGGTCGTTGTTGCCGCCGGTTCCCTATTCGCCGACGGATCGGCTTCGCGACCAGCCCGATGCCCGTCTTCAGCCGCCGGGCCGGGAACATTGGGTCGGCACCGACACCAACGGGGCGGACGTCTTCAGCGGCCTGCTTCACGCCTCGCGCGTGGCGCTATCCATCGGCTTCATCGCCACCAGCATTTCCGTGGTGATCGGCATCCTGGTCGGCGGCATCATGGGGTATTTTGTCGGCATGACCGACTTGCTGGGCATGCGCTTCATCGAAATCTTTGAAGCCATTCCACAGCTATTCCTGCTCATCTCCATCACTGCCTTCATGGAGCACCGTGATATCTATGTGATGATGGCGGTCATCGGCGCCACGAGCTGGACCGGCTACGCGCGGTTTCTTCGTGCCGAGTTCCTGACCATTCGCAAGCTCGATTACGTGCAGGCGGCCATCGCGGCCGGGCTACCGCGGCGGGTAATCCTCTTTCGCCACATGCTGGCCAACGGCCTCACACCCATTCTCGTGAGCACCACGTTTGGCGTTGCAGGCGCGATTCTTTACGAAAGCACTCTGAGCTTCCTGGGCCTGGGGCTGGTCGATGAAGCAAGTTGGGGGTCCATGCTCCAGCAGGCCAGGGCCAGCGGCTCGGGATTTATCTGGTGGATCGCCTTCTTCCCCGGCCTGGCCATTTTCCTCACCGTCTTCTCCTACAACCTCATCGGCGAATCCCTCCGCGACGCTTTGGATCCGAGGTTGCGAAAGAGAGATTGAGATGAAACGATGGTGGATAATTCACAAAGCCAGAAAGAGGATTAACCACGAAGTCACAAAGACACTCAGAGCGGGCGAGCCCGCAACCGAAAGAAAGAGGGAAACCACGAATGGGCACGAATGCACACGAATGAAGACAGATTATTCGTGTTCATTCGTGCTTATTCGTGGCAGTCCTCTCCGTTGATCTTACGAATATTCTTGCATCCTTGACAGGATTTCGCAGGATATCCTTGAAGTTTCGTTTTGAGTTTTTCCAATTTTTGAATTTGAAGCTTGTTTCGGATTTCGTGCTTCGGATTTCGGATTTCCTTCCGCTTCGTGTCTTTGTGCCTTGGTGGTTAAATCTTCTCCGAGTTTATTGACCGAGATTCCAATGCCCGAACCCTTGCTCGAAATTCAGAACCTCACCGTCGGCTTCGATACCAACCGCGGCATGGTGGTTCCCGTACGCGAAACGTCGCTGTCCATCTATCCCGGCCAGACCGTCGCCCTGGTCGGCGAGAGCGGGTGCGGCAAATCCGTCACGGCGCTTTCCATCCTGCGATTGATCCCTTCACCGCCGGGCAAAATCCTCAGCGGTGAGATTCTTTTGGAAGGACGCAATCTCCTTTCCCTGTCGGAGCGCGACATGCGCGCCGTGCGCGGCAAGGACATCGCCATGATTTTCCAGGAGCCGATGACTTCCCTCAATCCGGTCTACTCCATCGGCGACCAGATCGCGGAGGCCATCACGCTCCATCAGGGCGTCTCCACGCGACAGGCGTACTCAATAGCGGAGGAATCGCTGAATGATGTCGGCATTTCCGATCCGCATCGACGGCTCGCGGAATACCCGCACCAGATGTCCGGCGGGATGCGGCAGCGCGTGATGATCGCCATGGCGTTGTCGTGCCGGCCTAAATTGCTCATCGCCGACGAACCCACCACGGCTCTGGACGTGACGATTCAGGCGCAGATCCTCGAACTGCTCCGCAAGCTGCAAAAAGAGCGCGGCATGTCGATCCTGCTCATCACGCACGACCTGGGCGTGGTCGCGGAAAACGCGGATGTGGTGAACGTGATGTACGCCAGCCGGGTGGTGGAGACGGCAACGGTCGAAGACCTTTTCGAGCGTCCGCGCCATCCATATACGGAGGGGTTGTTCCGATCCGTGCCCAAGCTGGGCAATCTGGCCGAGCGGTTGGAAACGATCCCCGGCATGGTGCCCAACCCGATGCGGTTTCCCGCAGGGTGCAAGTTTCATCCGCGCTGTCCGCGCACGCGCGCCTGCGCGCAGGAAGTCGAGGCGGGCAAGCCGAACTTTCCGCCGGGCACCAGCATCCCGCCGGAAACCGCGCCGGCGGTGGATTCCGAAGGCAACCGATTCACCGTCCTGCGCAAATGCGCCACCGATGAGCCGTCGCTGCGGGAGGTCGAGCAGGGCCATTGGGCCGCGTGTCATGTGACCGAACACTATGAAGCGGCCCCGGCAACCGCGCCGCGGCTGGATCATCGGCGGGAAGTGGTGCCGGTGACGATCGAAGGGGATGCACTGGTGTAAGCGGAGCAGCTATGATTTCACGGGTGCGTGACAGTTTCGGCGGCGCGGTTTCATCCCCTCTCCCGGTATTCCGGGGGAGGGAAGGGTGGGGGTCTTCGTTCCTCGGCTCTCGCGGTGTAAAAA
>DASRLH010000500.1:0-51854 GCA_035648595.1 Tepidisphaeraceae bacterium | reverse complement strand
AGCGGAAAGCGCTTCGCAAAATCCCGCCCCGCCGTCATCGCGTCGCCATGGTCGGCGATGGCATCAACGACGCCCCCGCCCTTGCCATGGCCGACCTGGGCATCGCCATCGGCGGCGGCTCGGACATCGCCAAGGAGGCCGGCGACATCGTGCTGGTCAGCGGCAGCCTCACCGGCGTCGCCGCCGCCATCGCCCTCTCGCGCGCCACCATGAGCAAAATCCGGCAAAACCTTTTCCTCGCCTTCATCTACAACGTCATCGCCATCCCCTTGGCGGCGTTCGGCCTGCTCAACCCCCTCGTCGCCGCCGCGGCGATGGCCCTGTCGGATGTGACGGTGATCGGCAATGCGCTGCTTTTGCGATATAAGAAGCTGTGAACGTGATGAGCGATGGGATCGGTGATGAGTGATGAGTGAACCGTGACAAGTAGGGAGACGATTGGTGGCAGGGGGACCCTCTCTCGAGGCCCACCCCGCTCCGGCCCGCACGATGGGAGCGGCCTGACGGCGGGCTTACTTTCATCCCCAGTAGCGGCACGCTACGCACCATCCATCGCCATGCGGAGGGGGGCGACGGCAGGCCGCGGGCCCCATTCGCGTGGGCCGGGCATGCCCGTCGGTGTGTGTCATCCTCGTATGGCCCTCGCCTCAAGCGACTCGACGCCGGCGGATGAGTATCCCCATGCCAAATACACCCACCATCGCCAGCCCGGAGGGCTCCGGCGTGTCGAAATGGTCCTTCGCCCAACTCTGCATGGTCTGTTGCTGCATCGCAGTAAGCCCGGAAATGTTGTTGTCCAGCAGGACGAAGTCCTTGAAATCGACGACGCCATCGTAGTTAAAATCCCCTTCCGACCATCCGGCGGGCACGGACTGGCCAAAGTGGTTGGAAAGGATCACGAAGTCGGTGAACGTGACTTTGCCATCCAGGTTGGCATCGCCATACAGCGTGGAGCGGAGAAGCACGTCGGTGGGATCGACGGTCAGCCCCTCGAATGTGGCCGTCTGGGTGCCGGTGATATCGAAAAGTGTCGAGGCTTGGGCATAACCAATCGCGGTCTTCCCTTTGCCGGCGCCGGCGGCAAGTGAACTGTCAATCCCCGTCCCCGTCCAGGCTCCGTTGGCGTAGCCGCTGCGAACTTGATCGGCGATCGTCAGCAGCGAACTGGGGCCGCCGGCCGGGGAATAAATGACCATCCCGCCGCCCAGGTCCATCTTGCCCGTCCACGCGCCGAGCGTTCCGGCGATCTGCAGGGAGTGAACGGAGCTGGCCTCGCTGAAACCACCTATTTGTGCGGTCCCCTCAATCGAAAGAGTATTCTGCCGGATAAGCGCCGTTTTCAAGAGGGCATTGGCACGAACATCAACTGTTCCATCAAAAGCGGTCGGCGGGGTCGAGGTTATGATTTCGCCGGAATTAAGAATGAGCTTAGCGCCGGGTTCAACAACGATCGCCCCATCATTGGCGGCAATCAGAAGCGTATCCGGAGTTGTCGATGAACTGCCGCCGGGCGGCGCGGGAATCGGGTTGATGAATATCGTACCCGTCGCGAAATTGGTCACGTATCCGCCGGGACGAATGTTACTGCTGAAGTCGAAGATGTCATGATTATAGACGTTACCGATGAGCCCTCCGCCAGACAGGGTATAGGTGGAGTGGAAGCCTTCGGGTGGCTGATTGATCGTAATGACCCACGTTGAGTTCGTGCCTCCAGATTGGCTGAGAATCGCGTTCGCCGCCGCTCCCGCCAGCCCGATGGTTTCGCCCGCGGTTACTAGTGTTCCCGAGCTTATCGTAGCGGCGCCCGAGGCAAGTGTGAAGCTGTCGAGTTCCATGATGCCGCCGTTGATCGCGAGATTGCCGTGCCCCGCGCTGACCGGCGAGGTGTCACCGATGATGACATTCGACGCGTTCACGCTGCCGGAGTTTAACGTCAGGCTACCCGTATAGGCGCCGGGACCGCCGCCGGACGGCCCATATGCGATATTCAGAAATTCACTCTGGAGCGAGCCATTCACGACAATGTTCCCGCTGCTTCCGCCGTGATTGCCGACAAAAACGGAAGCGCTAGACACGCGCCCCGCGGCGCTGCCGCTGCTGATGTTCATCGTCCCCGTCCCCCGATCGCCCACGATGATCGTATTCGCCTGAAACCAGGAGCCGTCCACCGTTAGCGTACCCGTGCTGCCTGCCCCGCTGCCAACCGAGACGACATTTAGGCCCCCATTAACGCTGGCGGCATTATCCACCAGCAATGTCCCCGAAGCCCCGGCAGACCCGCCGAGGTTGATCTCCGAGGACGCCCATCGAGTGTAAAGGCCGTCGATATGGACCGTCCCCGCACCGCTCATACCGATGTTGACCTGGCCTTGTGTGTTAAAGAACGCCCCGGCAGAGACATTGACGCTCGCCCCGTTTTGAACCTGTAAACTGTTCGGGTAGAAATAGGTATTCGGCTGATAGGTGCCGCTTGTGCCGACCACGTTTATGGACGCCGAGGGCCCATCCACGACGGTCTGCCCGATGGGAACCCATAGTCGCCCGCCGGTCGCGGTGAGCGAATTATTCACCGTCAATAACTCCGTACTGGCGCTGGCAGCTGGATTGGTCACTTCGTACTGATCCGCGGCGCCCGTCAGCGAGAAAGTCAGCGGCGCCCCGCTCGTGGTCACTAATGAGCTGGTGCCGGGGTCTGTGAAATTCACGACATAGGGCGTCGAGCCGGGAATATCGAAGGTTACGCTGTCCGTAGAGGCGGGGACGCTGCCCGTGGACCAGTTGCTCGCCACATGGAAATCCCCGCCGGCTGGATTGATCCAGGCATCGTCGTTGGCCTGCGCGCGTCGCGGGGTTCCAAAGGGAATGCCGACGATCAACGCGATGCAAAATACGCGCGCCCGAAAACACGCCGCGCCGCGCCGGCGCGATAAACTCGACAACCGAAGGAATACGCGCGACATAGAAAGGCTCCTCCACATCCCGCCCGGCCCACTGTACGCCGATGCGCGCATGGCCGCAATGTATTTCTGGCTCTTCTCCGATCTGAAAGCCCACTGGCAGCAAACAACCTCCAGGGTGTTCCAACATTGGACGCCCCTCCGCTGGCGGCACCCAAAGCGGCAAACTTACCAACTCTCCGCCGCGTAGCGTCCTTTTCGTTCCCCTCTTCTCCCGCCAGAGTAAATGTTGCGATCCCCAGTTCGAATCAGTTACAAAGCAGTACATGTCAACGCTTCGCGAGACCAACCATTACCTCGACGCCATCGCTCCCACCCCGCTGGCGCCGGTGCGGCTGGCGGAGGATGAGCCGATCATCTGGTGCAAGCTGGAGTTTCTGAATCCCAGCGGCTCAACCAAGGATCGCATCGCCCGCCATATCCTGGGCAACGCCTGGCGCAGTGGAACCTTGCGGCCCGGCGGGTGGGTGGTGGAGGCGTCCAGCGGATCGACCAGCATCGCCATGGCGCTGGTCTGCGCGCAGCTTGGAGCGCGGTTCATGGCGGTGATGCCCGAGGGCGTCAGCAACGAGCGCGTGCTGATGATCCGCGCGTACGGCGGCGAAGTGCGCTTCAGCCCGCGCGCCGCGGGAATGCCCGGGGCGATTGCCGAGTCGCAGCGCGTGGCTGGGGAGTTGAATGCGTTTTTGCCCCGGCAATTCGACAACCCCGAAAACGCCGATGCCCACCGCCTGCACACCGCCCCCGAAGTCCTCGCGCAAATCCCCGGCGGCCAGGTCGATGCCATCGTCAGCGGCGTGGGCACCGGCGGCACGCTCGTCGGGCTGCACGCGGGCCTGGCCGCCGGCGGCCACGCCGTGCGCCCCGTCGTCGCCCGGCCCGTGCAAACGGATCGATCCATCGATCTGGAATGCTGCAGCCTCGCGGCGTGCCCGCCGGGCTTTAGCTGCCGAATCCCCGGCGTCGCCGACTGCATCTCCGGCATCTTCCGGAATGCGAAACTGCCGGGGTTGATCGAGACCAACGTGAGCGATGAGGAAGCGATGCAAACGACCCGCGCCCTGATCCGCCGGGGCTTTCCGGTTGGGCCCAGCTCCGGGCTGAACTACCGCGCCGCCGTCGCCGCGTATGCGTTGCTGGGCAAGGCGGACGCTCGGATTGTCACGGTCTTCGCGGATCGGATGGAGCGGTATTTCTCGACGGAATTGTTTTGTATGGCGGGGGCGTCGAGGGAAGAGGTCTGCCAGAAATGAGCACGACACCGCCTTTTGTCGCAGCCAGCGCAGAGTCGCGCAAAGTTCGCAAAGGCGCAGAGTCGCAAAGGCAACGCGATGTCGAAGAAGGTTACCCCCTCTTGAGCGCGGCCTTGTTCTTCTCAAAAAAACCCTTGGTGAAAGGCACGGCGGCGCCGCTGTCGAGTCCTTCGATCAGCTGAGCCGTCAATGTGTTCCTCAGCCTGGCCACACATCTATTCGCACTCAAAATCGACCGCCGTTACACCACATTCGTTCGGATTGATGTCACGCCGGAGTCGCCGCCGGAAGCGGACGCCAACGGCAATATGGTCCTGCATTGCACGTCCGAGCCTTTTCGATCTGAAGGACTCGTCGTGGACAACATTGAGTTGACGCATGAGGGCCCAGTTTGGAACCGCCTGGGCTTCGCATCATTTGATTCATCCGATGAGGTTGCAGATAATTCGGCGCAGGCGAAAGTTGGGTGGCGGCATCAGTTCTCTTTGATCTCGAATGGCGGCTTTGCCGAACCTCGATCGGCGGCAGGCGAAACCGGAGATTCCCGTATTAAGGTGTCCAGCATGGCCTTCGACAAATACTTCCGGCCTGTTTTGCCGGTTTTCCCGATTCTTTTTTGATCGGCGAGGGGAATGGGGCCGCTGCTCTTACTTCGGCGAACCCGCAGGCACCAGGATTTCCAGGCCCTGACGATTACCCCTTCGCGGCTATGGCGGACAAGTACTACTGGAATGTATTCGGCGAACCGGCGCCCGCGACGCACCCGGCGGCGATAGACATCAATGGATTTTCCGGCGAGCAATTTAAGGCTTCCGACTCCAGGGAGGATAGCATCTTCGAATTGCTCCATACGCATGCGCTCCCTCTCGGCTCATTTGCCATCTGAGTCTCGTTCCTGGTCAAGCAAAATCTGTTTGCATTCCACCCCCCAATAATACCCGCCCAACCTCCCGCCGGCGCCGATCACGCGGTGGCAGGGGATGATGAGGCCGACGCGGTTGGCGCCGCAGGCGCCGGCGACCGCGCGGCAGGCGGCGGGTTGGCCGATCGCCGCCGCCAACTGCTGGTAGCTGCGCGTCTGGCCACGCGGGATCGCGCGCATGGCTTCCCAGACGCGCCGCTGGAAGGGTGTGCCGCCCGCATCCGCCAAGTCACGATCCCGCGGCCGCCGACACTTTCGGGCCGCTGGCGAAGCGCTTGATCACATCGCCCCAGGTGGCGCCGACGCCTTTCACCAGTTTCTCAAACGCCCGGCTCTCCGTGCGTTTTCGCGCGTCCTCGATGGCGGATGCGGTGGTCCAGGCGCTGGTGATTTGGAAGCCTTTGTCGGTGGCTTCGGAGAAGCCGTAGAGGTAGCCGTTGCGGGTGTCGAGCAGGACGGCAGACGCGGTGCTGACCACCTGCGCCGTCTGGTTGGGCGAGAGCCCCAGCGTCAGCACCGTGAGCGGCGCCGCATGATCCTCAACGTGAAACGTCGTGTCGATGGTGTAGATCAACAGCATGTCGGCGTGCAGTGAGGCGGCGGCCTGCCGGAGCTCCAGATCGGTGTTGAGCTGCGCCGGCAGCAGCAGCCGATTCACCGGGGCGATGCCGGTCACCATCGGCAGCTTCATCAACTGCTGCCAGTCCTTGTCGGTTTCGATGTCGCGGGTGGTGATGACGCAGTAGTTGCCGGTGCCATAGGATTGGGCGGAGTCGGAATGATAATCCGGCGCCTGCACGCGCACGACCGCGATGCCGCAGGGAAAGCTCGCCAGCGGCGGCTTGGCGAGCGTCTGGTCTATCCCCGCGTCGGTGAGCGCTTCGCGGCTCACGCCCAGCTTCTTGAAATCCGCCGCCCGGCCGGGCGTGGCATAATGCGTCGCGCAGCCGACGGTTGCCAGGGACATGATGGTTGCGAATAACGCCACGACGGCGCGGGGCGTGCCGGTCCTTGCGTGCTCATTGAGCATTGCTCGTTCTCCTCTTTTGTAGGATCGCGCCGAATTCGGGTGCGAAACCCTTCGCGGGGTGCGGCTCAGCGAACCCCGCAAAGGCGAGTCGTTTTTCCCGAACCGGCACGAACAAGAGGTGAAGTGAGCGGAGGCAGGCGGAAGTTCATCAGAAAGTTAAAAATTGATTACACTTCGGCGGGTTGGCAGACCAGCGGATTTAATCGCGAGAATATTGTTGACGTATCACGGGCGTCGCGCCCGTGCGAATGGCGCGGTGGTCGCGGAATTGAGATATTGCCAATCTCAAAGCACCACGCACGGGCGATCCCCGCGTTCGCCGGCGGCTACTTCATCTTTTCCGCGTCCTTGGCCGGAGCCTCTTTCGCCTGATCCTTCAGCTCGGCCAGTTGCTTGCGCTGGGCGGCGGTCAGCAGCCGTTCGATTTTCAGGTCGGCTTCTTTCTGTATCGCCGCGATCCTCCGGCGTTGTGCATCGGTCAGCGTCAACTGCGCGTAGATGCCGGTCGGTTCGATTGCATTCTTTCCAACAGCGGAGGAGGGCGGAGCCGCTGCCGCGACAGGCCCGCCGCCTCTTGCGAGTATCGCGATTTGCGTCGGCTCGCTGACCATGATCTCCGGATGATCGCGGTAGGTTTGCACTCTGCCGGTGATTTGTAGTGTGGCGCCGTTGAAGACCGCGGAGAGATCGCCTTTGAAGGCTTTCTCCATCGCCGACTTGTTTTTGGCGAAGATAGCGGCCTGAAAGTCGCTGGATAGCGTATCCTTGAACTTGATGAGAAAGACTTTGCCGGTGGAGTTCCACTGCGCGGAAGAGACTTCGCCGATGACGGTCGCCTGCCGGTTTGTGGCGGCGGCCAGTGCCGCCTTGTCGCCGGCCTTGATCGGCGGTGGCCCGGCGACTGGGCGCACCTGGGCGAAAGCGAGTTGGCCGAGCGATAGGAAGAGCGCGGCGACGAGAAAAGGCCATTTCATCATTGATCGTCCTCCAAATTCATACGAACTGCAGGCTGGGGGGCGTTACACTTCAGCCGTTTGCGACGGCAGATGGTGAATTGCAGCGTCGAATGCGCTGGTCGTATCACGGGCGTCTCGCCCGTGCGTAGCGATTCGAGATTGAAAGGACCGCCGGTCATTGGCGTCGGCCCCCGGTGTAATCATCATATCCAATCGATCTACCGCGGAATGTTATGTCCTTGCTCCAATACTTTTTTTGGCCAGCCATCTGGCGCTCGATCTCCGGCTCGCGTGATCGTTACAACTCCGGCTGCTTCAACACCGCCCCCGTATCCGCGCTGGTCACCTGCGCCGCGTAGCGCGCCAGGTAGCCATGAGTAATTTTTGCCGGCGGACGTTTCCAGGCGGCGCGGCGCTTTTCGATCACGTCCTCGGGCACGTCCAGATCCAACCGCCGGCCTGGGATGTCGATGCTGATGATGTCGCCGGGTTCCACCAGCGCGATCGGCCCGCCCGCCGCTGCTTCGGGGCTGACGTGGCCGATGCATGCGCCCCGCGTCGCGCCGCTGAAACGGCCATCGGTGATCAGGCAGACGCTTTCGCCCAGGCCGCGGCCCATGATGTTGGCGGTGGGGGCGAGCATCTCCTGCATGCCCGGCCCGCCGCGCGGGCCTTCGTAGCGGATCACCACCACATCCCCCGCCTTCACCTTCCCGCCCAGCACGCCCTTGGCGGCGTCCTCCTCGCTGTGGAAAATCACCGCCGGGCCCTTGAAGTTGTGCATGCTCGGCGCGACCGCGCCGGTCTTGAGCACCGAGCCGTTGGGAGCAAGATTTCCAAAGAGTACTGCCAAGCCCCCCTTTTCGCTGTACGGATTGCTCAATGGCCGAATGACATCCGCATCCTTCACGATGGCGTCGGAGATATTCTCCCCCAGTGTGCGGCCAGTCACGGTGATGCAATCGAGGCTCAACGTGCCCGGCTTGCCCGCCAGCGTCTTGAGGATCGCGCTGATGCCCCCGGCGCGTTGGATATCCTCCATGTGATACTTTCCCGCCGGCGCCACCTTGCACAAGTACGGCACGCGCGCGCTCACTTCATTGAGATGCGCCAGATTAAACGGCTGCCCCGCCTCGATCGCCACCGCAAGGGTATGCAAAACAGTATTGGTGCTGCCGCCCATCGCCACGTCCAACGCAATCGCGTTTTCAAACGCCTTGTGCGAAAGAATGTCCCGCGGGCGGATGTTCTTCTTCACCAGCTCGACGATCATCCGCCCGGCTTCCTTGAATAGCTCATCGCGCTTCGGATCGGTCGCCAGGATGCTGCCGTTGCCCGGCAGCGCCAGGCCCAGCGCCTCGCACAGGCAGTTCATGGAGTTGGCGGTGAACATGCCCGAGCATGAGCCGCATGTCGGGCAGGCGTGCATTTCGATGTCGGTCAGTTCCGTCTCGGTCATCTTCCCCGCCGACACCTGCCCGACACCCTCGAAGACGCTGGCGAGGTCCACGGTTTTGCCGGTGGAAGTTTTCCCGGCGTTCATCGGACCGCCGGATACGAAGATGGATGGGATGTTCACCCTTGCCGCGCCCATCATCATGCCCGGCACGATCTTGTCGCAGTTGGGGATGCAGACCACGCCGTCAAAGCAATGCGCCCGCAGCATGGTTTCGATGCAGTCGGCGATCAGCTCGCGCGAGGCCAGCGAATACTTCATGCCGACGTGCCCCATGGCGATGCCGTCGTCCACGCCGATGGTGTTGAACTCGAACGGAATCCCCCCCGCCGCCCGCACCGCCTCGCGCACTTTTTTGCCGACCACGTCCAGATGCGCATGGCCCGGAATGATCTGCACGAACGAATTGGCGATCGCGATAAACGGCTTATTAAAATCCGCCTCCGACTGGATCACCCCCGTCGCCCGCAGCAGGCTGCGATGCGGAGCGCGAATGATGCCTTTCTTGATCGTGTCGCTGATGGCCATATATGCCTCCTGGAAAAATCCGGCAGTGGGTATTCTATCACATTCGGCGCGAAAACGCGGGGGGCGACCGACAGGTTATTCACCGGCAAGCTTCCGCAATCGCTTAAGCACGGTTGCACTAAACCTTTCAGTCGTTCCCGCGAAATTGAGTAGGCCGCGGGCAATGGCGATCAGTCCATCTTGATCCATGGCACCGACGTGGACATGCGCCGACAATCCCGACAGCGGAATGCGATCCGCATCTGAGACCAGCCAATGTGCCAGCTTCCCGCTGTGTTGAGTGACGAATCGAACATGCAACACATTGTCCAATTCAACGGCAACTTGATCGATGCGATATCCCTCGTCCAATCGCGCCTGGATCACACGGTTGACCATGTAACCCTCCGCGCTGAAGGCGGGCACCACGATGCAATCCTGATTGCCGCTGAACTCAAGAACGACCACGTATAAGTGCGGCTGGTTGCCATAACGTGGGCTTGCAATCTGAAATACCTTTCCTTGCATTGAGGCGTCCGACGTCATCACAGACAACCGGGCCAAGATAGCGAAATCCATTTCACCCCGCCAGCCGCCCTCGCATCGACCAAGCCACCGTCCGGCGCGGCGGCAGAACTGCTAAATCACGTCCCATTACTAACGCCGCGTGCAATCCGCTACGCATGTCGCGTATACTGTTACGTTACAGGAACAAATATGTCTGTCACGCAATCCTTGGTTCTCACGAGGCTGATCCCCTTCAACCCGCATCGTTTCGATGCGTGCATGAGTTTTCTGGCGCAGAAGATTTACGACCGGCCCCTTACGACTTTCGAGCTTGTGAAGCTGCACGTCATGACCGACGTGTTCCATGTGCTCCGAACCGGACATCAGGCGATTGGCGGTGAGTTGTGCGCGTGGACTTATGGTCCGGTCGTTGAGCCGGCATACCACCGCCTTAAGGAATGGGAGCATCGACATGAAGAATCGGGCCTACAGTTTCAGCCGACGGGTTATCAAATCGTGGATGGTGAGGTGACCGGGTTTTCCCCAAACGTCCCATTCGATCCCGAAGATTTGGCGCCCTCGGAACTCGACGCAATGGCCCAAGCCAGCGATTTGCTAAGGCCGATGAGCTTCGATCAGGCATTCTGGTTTTTCCACAGCGATCAAACGTTCATGGGCCGCGCGTATAACCATGCGCGGCGAGAAAGCCGCGCATTGGCTTGGGACGATATTATTGATGCCCACGATGCGCTTCGCGGCAGCAACCTCCAGCACCTCAAACAGCGTCTGATCTCCTACGGCTAACCCGAATCCGGTACACTCCCGCCAAGAATGGAAGACCCACGCTCAAACCAAGTAACCGGGCCCGGCGGCGAGGCGCTGTTCATAAACCCGTACAAGAGGAAACACCCCCGGCTCTTTCTGCCCAAGTATCTCACCGAGGAAGCGCAGCGGCTGATGATCGACCCGGCGGAACTCGAACGGGCAGGCGCCATTCTCAAGCAATGGGCCAACGCGGCTCTCGAAGGGCATCTCACGCAGAAGGAGACCTCGCTGGATGCCGAGTTCCTGCAGAAGATCTTCGGCGAAGCGCTCAACTACAAATCGATCAGCGACTCGCCGAATGATTATCACCGCGAGAAAAACCCCACCGTGCCGGGCGCGGGGATTGCCGATGGGGCGCTGGGGCTGTTCGCGTCCGGCAAAACCGTGCCGCCGACGGTCATCATCGAGTTAAAGGGCGCGAACACTGATCTGGATCACGACAAGACCAACGGCCGCACGCCGGTGCAGCAATGCTGGGATTATCTCAACCAGCTTCCCCAGACGCAGTGGGGGATCGTCAGCAATTACGTGACGATCCGGCTCTACCACAAGAGCCATCCGCAGCGCGCGTACGATGAGTTCACGGTCGGTGATTTCCTCGATCCCGTGCGCGTGCGGGAGTTTTATTACGTCTTCGAGAAGCAGGGCTTGCTGGGCACCCGGACCGGCAACACCTACGCCGAGCCCCGCGCCGTCAAGCTGCTCAACCGCACGCAAAACCAGCAGCGCGAAGTCGGCGATAAGCTCTATAACTACTACTCCCGGCAGCGCGAGCATCTCATCGGCGAATTGATGGACCGCAACGGCATGTCGCAGGATTTGGCGATCCATGCCGCCCAGCGATTGCTGGACCGCATTATCTTCATGGCCTTCTGTGAGGATCGCGGGCTGCTTCCTCCCAAGCTGATCGAAAGCACCTGGAAAAACGTTGCCCCCCTGGCCCGCGCCACCAACCCGCGCTGGCGGAATTTTCTCGATGCCTTTCACGCCATCGACCAGGGGCACGCGCGCCTCGATTTGCCGAAGGGATACAACGGCGGCTTGTTCAAGCACGATCCCCTCGTCGATGAACTCGACCTCGACGACCGCTGGGCCGACGTCTTCAAGAACATCGGCGATTACGATTTCCGCGAGGAAGGCGAAATCAGCGTCGATGTCCTCGGGCACATCTTCGAGCGATCCATCACCGAGCTCGAAAAATTGCGCGTCGTCGGCTTGTTCGGCAGCCAGGCCGGGGAGGCGCTGGGCGCCATGCCCAAGAGCGCGGAGCGCAAGCGGTTTGGCATCTACTACACCCCGCCCGATTTCACCCGCCTGATCGTCGAGGAAACGCTCGGCAAGCTGATCGCCGAGCGCGTCGATCCGCTGCCCGATCTCCAGCAGCGCATCGCCGAGATGCGCAAGCTCAAGGTCGTCGATCCGGCCTGCGGCTCGGGCGCGTTTCTCATCGCGGCCTACGAGCGGCTCGAGGATGCGTACGAGGAAATCGCCCGGCAGATGCGCATCGCCGGCCATCTGCAGGACGCGGTGAATCTGACCAACGCCTATGCCGACTACATTCTCTTCGAGAACCTATACGGCGTGGATTTATCCGCCGAATCCGTGGAGATCACGCAACTGGCCCTGTGGATCCGCTCGGCCCGCAAAGGAAGGACGCTGGTCGATCTATCAAGCAACATCCGCCGGGGAAACAGCCTGATCGCCGACAGATCGATCCACGCCGAAGCCTTCGATTGGCAAGCCGCCTTCCCGGCGATCTTCGCCAACGGCGGGTTCGACGCGGTGATCGGCAATCCGCCCTGGGAACGGATGAAAGTGCAGGAGCGCGAGTTCTTCTCGCTGGCGGCGCCGGAAATCGCGGCATCCGTGAATGCCGCCGACCGTCGCAAGCTCATCGCGACGATCGAAGCCAAAAGCCCCGGCTTGTGGAGCCGCTACACCGCCGCCCAGCAAGCCGCCGAGCGCACGCTCGCCTACGTGCGCAGCGAGAGCGCCAACTTCCCGCTGACTGGTCGCGGCGATGTGAACACCTACATGCTGTTCGCTGAGCTGGCCCGCCGGCTCGTTTCCCCGACTGGCCGCGTCGGCCTGCTGGTCCCCAGCGGCATCGCCACCGACAACACCACGCGCGTGTTCTTCGCCGATCTCATGGAATCCAAGACGCTGGCGGCGCTGTTTGACTTCGAGAATCGCAAACCGGTGTTCGCCGATGTGGATGGACGCTTTAAGTTCAGCGTTCTGTTGATGAGCGGCACGCAGGTTCGCCACGAGCACGCGCAATTCGTCTTCTTCGCGCACACGATGAAGGACCTCGCCGACACCAATCGGCATATCCGGCTGTCGCCGCGCGATCTGAAGTTGCTAAACCCCAACACGCGCACTTGCCCGATCTTCCGCACCCGCCGGGATGCGGAAATCACCAAGCGGATTTACCGCACCATTCCGATACTCGTCGATCAAAGCCGCAAGTCCGGCGGAAATCCGTGGGGCGTGAAGTTCTGCCGGATGTTCGATCAAACCAACGACGCCGAGCATTTCATAACCGGCGAAAAGCTCAAAGCCGACGGCTACACGCTCGACGGAAATCGGTGGATCAAAAAGAAGGACATTTATTTGCCTCTCTACGAGGCCAAAATGATCCAGGCCTACGACCACCGCGCTGCCGGTGTCCGCATCGCGGCGGGGAACTGGATGCGCCAGGGCCAGCCCGAGGAAACCAGCCTGGTCGAGCATCAGAACCCGGAGTTTGTGGCGCAGCCGAGGTATTGGGTTTCAGCCTCGACTACGTCGGCGCAGCTTAAGGGCGTGGAGCGCATTGGACTGATAGGCTTCAAAGACATCACCAGCGCAACCAATCGCCGGACGATGATTGCGTCGGCGATTCCATTCTCCGCGGTGACCAATCATTTCCCGCTACTACTCAGTGACTTGCCATGGCGGCGGCAGTTTTGCCTTCTCGGGAATCTCAACTCCCTGGCGTATGACTATGTGACTCGCCAAAAAGTGGGCGCGATCACGCTAAACTTCTTCATCGTCGAGCAACTCCCCACGCTCCCCCCGGACGCTTACGACGAGAAATGCCCCTGGGCAAAATCGAGGAAATTGGAAGACTGGATCGCCGACCGCGTGCTCAAGCTGACCTGCACCGCCAACGACATGCTTCCGGTGGGCCACGCCGCCGGCTTTACGCCGGGCGTCTGGAAATGGAAGGATGAGGAGCGCGCCCAGCTCCGCGCCGAGCTCGACGCCGCCTACTTCCACCTGTACCGCCTGACCCGCGAGGACGTCGAATATATCCTGGGGACGTTTCAGGGAATCGCCAGGGAAGATGAACAGGCCCAGGGCGAAGGATTTACGCGGCGGTTGATTTTGGAGGCATATGACGCCATGCAATAACTCGCGGGCGTGGGCACATGATTCTCACATGAATGAGGTAAGGGACCGTCATTGCGGCGCTAACATTGACCGAACTGTCGCCGACTGATACCCTGCCGCCAGAAAGGCGGCGATATGAGTGAAGTCAAATACGACGAGATCGGCTATTGGTCCGAAGTGAAACTGGACATCGTGAAGAAATACGCTGTCGCGTATTCAACCGTCCTCGCCGCCCAACCGAATATCAAATCGCACATCTACATAGACGCCTTCGCGGGCCCGGGCACACACATTTCCAAGGCAACGGGTGACTTCGTGGCGGGCAGTCCGCGAAACGCACTGCTGGTCCATCCACCATTCAAGGAATATCACTTCATTGATCTGGAGGGCTGGAAGGCTAACCTTCTTCGTGAGCTGAAGGGCGATCGGGCCGACGTCTTTGTTTACGAGGAGGACTGCAACGAAGTCCTCTTGAAGAAAGTTTTCCCGCGTGTGCGCTACATGGATTATCGACGCGCGCTATGTCTTCTGGACCCATATAAGATAAACCTGAACTGGGAGGTGATAAAAACCGCCGGGCAGGAGAAGAGCATTGAGATATTTCCGAATTTCATGGTAATGGATGCAAATATGAATGTTCTGAAGCACGATCAGTCGAAAGTGCTGGAAAGTCAGGCCCAGCGCATGACCACGTTTTGGGGCGACGAGTCATGGCGCGATGCAGCCTACGAAAAGAGCGCCGGTCTCTTCGATGAGATGCAATCCAAATCCACCAACTCGGCGCTTGTCGAAGCGTTTCGAAAACGACTAAAGGAGCAAGCGGGTTTCGCGTTCGTCCCCGAACCCATCCCGATGCGCAACACACGCGGAGCGGTCGTCTATTATCTATATTTCGCGTCGCCCAATGAAACCGGCGCGAAGATCGTGAAAGATATTTTCGACAAGTACCGAAACACGGGAATGCACTGATGGCAACCGGAACCTCGATCGAATGGACAGAGGCCACCTGGAATCCGGTGACGGGCTGCACGATGCTCTCCCCGGGCTGCGCGCACTGTTATGCCGAAAGGATGGCGAAGCGCCTACAGGCCATGGGTCAGCGGAATTACGTCAACGGATTCCGATTGACGCTGCAACCTCACATGCTCGACACTCCGCTGCGGTGGAAAAAGCCCAGGACGATCTTCGTAAACAGCATGTCGGACTTGTTTCACAGGGATGTGCCAACCGATTACATTCAGCAAGTATTTGCGGTGATGAACAAAGCCCATTGGCACACCTATCAGGTGCTGACCAAACGCGCCGATCGCCTCGTCGAGCTTGACTCGTCGCTGGACTGGCAAAGCCACGTTTGGATGGGCGTGAGCGTCGAGCACCAGAAATATATCCACAGGATAGACGATCTCCGCAAGACGCGCGCAAAGGTGAAATTTCTTTCACTTGAGCCCCTGTTGGGGCCGCTTGCGAATCTTGATCTGCGCGGCATCGATTGGGCGATCGTGGGCGGCGAATCAGGGCCGGGCGCCCGGCCCATCGAACGAGCATGGGTGACCGATATTAAAGACCAGTGCCTCCGCGCTGGAGTTGCCTTTTTCTTTAAGCAATGGGGCGGCTTTCAGAAAAAGCGTGCCGGGCGGGAATTAGACGGGCGCACCTGGGATGAGATGCCGGTGCTGGGCTCCAAGCGGGGCGGGACGTCGCTGGCGGTTTTGGGCGCCGTCTAATACCGCCGGCGTTCCACGGACGCACAGGCGGCATTAACGGTTCTCCTGCCCTCGCTGCGCCGTTTTCGCATCGCCAACCACGCGACCAATTCTATGCATTCGCGGGCGTGGCATTTCACATGCGCTCGTACCCATGTCTCGCTTAGTCGCCCCACCGAGAAACACTGGAGGATGGGCCTTGATGTTTTCCGGAGGGGAGCCCCACACTCGCACCGCGAAGCGGGCTCCGCGCATTTATATTTATCAGAATACCGAACGCATCAGCGGCCTTCCCTCAATTGCCCCTCCCCAAGCATAGATAAACGCGCGATCGCTAATTCGATTCTGTTATACTGACGGCATGGTCGGCTCAACCCCGAAGGTCCTCCACCCTACCCTCCCCCGGAGTACCGGAAGAGGGGAATGTGCAACAAAATCCGAGTGACGCATCACGCGAATTTGCACGCAAATCCGCCATGTTTTCATCAAGTGACCCACGCGGGCACCCCCTCGGACACTTGCTCCATGTGCGCGCGTCAATCCGGTGTTGTAAGCACAGTATATACAGCGGCTTATGAGACAAGCCGCATTATCTCGGTAACTCCGGAAACCTCCAAAACGCGTAACATTTTGATTCATCGGCCACCCTTTTCCCGCCCGATGCAATTGGGTCGGGGGTTTGCTTTCAATCCCCCGCTCTTTTACGATTCGCAGTTCCCTGCCCGCCTAAGGATTCGTTTGCACGCCGGTAAGGCGAGGGACATTTTTCATCAGGAGATCGAATGTCGGTGGTTCGCCGCAAGACGCGCAAGGTAATGGTTGGTGACAGGCAGCATGGTTTCGTCGGCATCGGGGGCGACGCCCCGGTGGCGCTGCAGACCATGACCAGCACCTATACCTACGACATCGACGCCACCGTCAAGCAGATCAACGCCCTGCATCAGGGCGGGGCTGATCTGGTGCGCGTGGCGGTGCCCGACAAGCGCGATACCGAGGCGCTCAAGGAAATCATCAACCAGGTGCGGCTGCCGATCATCGCGGACGTGCATTTCCATTTCGAGCGGGCAATCGAGGCGATCGAGGCCGGCGTTCATAAAATCCGGCTCAACCCCGGGAACATCAAGGATCGGCCCAAGGTGGAGAAGGTGATCGCCGCCTGCCGGGAGCGCGGCATCCCCATTCGCGTCGGCGCCAACGAGGGCGGCATCGTCGAGCGCGGCAACAAGAACCAGCGCGCCGAGGAGAAAGCCGCCCTCGATCATGATTACAAGGGGCAGATGACCGCCATCATGGTCGAGAAGCTCGATGAGTATCTGCGGATTTTCGCCGACAACGATTTTTACGACGTGGTGCTGTCGGCCAAGAGCGTCGATCCGGAGATCGTGCTGTCGGCGTACAGCGAATGCAGCCGGCGTTTCGATTTCCCGCTGCACCTGGGCGTCACCCACGCCGGCCCTCCCGAAACCGGACGCATCCGCTCGGTGGTGGCCTTGGGCGCTCTGCTGGCGCAGGGCATCGGCGACACCATCCGCATCAGTTACGCCGCCGATCCCATCTACGAGATCGAGGATGGCAAGGAATTGCTACAGGTTTTGGGCCTGCGGCTGCGCACCGAGCCGGAGCTGATCGCCTGCCCGACCTGCGGGCGCATCGAGATCGATTTGATTTCGATGATGTCCGAAGTCCGCCGGCGGCTCGCGGAAATAAAGGTGCCGGTGAAAGTGGCGGTCATGGGCTGCGTGGTCAACGGGCCCGGCGAATGTGAGGGCAGCGACGTCTCCGTCTTCGCCGGCAAGGGGCGCGGCGTGATCTACGTCTCCAACCACGAAGGCGTCGCCGAGCAGGTCGCCACCGTCCCCGAAGACCAAATCCTCGACCGCCTATTCGAGGAAGTCCGAAAATTCGCCGACAAAGTCCAGCGCGGCGAGCGCAAGCTCAAAAACGCCACCATCGACATCAAGCCCCCCGCTCCCATCGGCGAACTGGGCAGCGGATGGGAAAAGATTAAGCGCGAGGGGATGTCGCTGCCGGTGATGCGGAAGTAGCCGTTATAATGCGACAACTCACTGTCGCATCTCGCCACTGCACCAAGTCTCCCTCCCCGGCCCGCCCCCGGCGTACCGGGGGCGGGGGAAGGAGTCGCGACGAATGTCACGCACGCCCAAGTGGACGCTTCGAATATTTCTGATGCTGGTCGCTGGCATTTTCTGCCTGTCGGGCTGCCATCGTGGGAAGACTCCTGAGGAAATCGTGGTGTATTGCGGCGTGGATGAGCCGTACGCCAGCCAGGTCTTTGCGGATTTCGAGAAGGCGACGGGCTTGCACGTCGCGGTTCGGTATGACATCGAGTCGAGCAAATCGGTGGGGCTGGCCGGGCGGCTTGAGGCGGAAGTGGATCATCCGCGGGCCGACGTTTGGTGGGGAAGCGAGGCGTTTCTAACCGTGCGGCTGGCCAGCGAAGGAGTGCTGGCCCCCTACGCGCCGCCGGGGACGGCGGATATTTCCGATGACTTCAAAAACGCGCAAGGGTACTGGACGGGAGTCGGCGTGCGGGCGCGCGTGCTGGCGGTGGCACGAGGGAGCATGAAGCCGGCGTTTGCGATCACCGGCATCGCGGATTTGGCCGACCCGCGCCTCAAGGACCGCGTGGCGATGAGCCGGCCCACCGCCGGCGCAACCGGCGCGCATATCGCCGCCTTGTATGTCGTCTGGGGACCGGAAAAGGCGCGGGCGTTTTTCCGCAAACTGCACGCCAACGGCATGGCCCTGCTCGGCGGAAACGCGGAAGTCGCCGACCAGGTGGGAACCGGCAACTACAGCCTGGGCCTCACCGACAGCGACGACGTCACCAACGCCGCCGCCAACGACGGCAAGCTCGACCAGGTTGTTCCCGACCAGGCCGGCGCAGGAACCTTGGCCATGCCGACCACCGTCGCCCTGGTCAAAGGATCGAAGCAGGAAGCCAACGCAAAAAAACTCATCGATTATCTGGTCAGCAAACAAGCCGAGCAGAAACTGATCGATCTGAAATTCGCGCGATGGAGCGTACGCAGCGGCGCCGGCAAAAATATCAGGGCAATGAAAGTGGACTATGACGCCGCCGCCAAAATCTATCCGCGCGCCCAGCGCGAAGCGACGGAGATTCTGGATGGGAGAACGCCTTGAAGTGACAGAGCGTGCGCTCGCACGCATCACTCGTTTGGCCGCCGCCCGCAGGGCCGCGCTGAGGCGAAGAAGACTTCACTCTTGCACATTAATTGAGAAGCGTCGCGCCTTGTGGTCCTACGCACGAAAGCGGCGGGGACGCCGCTTCTACGAAGGGCCGCGCAAATAGAATGGGCGTCTCGCCGCTTTTGGTCTTCCGGCAGCCGAAGGAAAAGCGGCGGGGCGCCGCTTCTACTTGAGGGGCGCGCGTAGAAGCGGCGTCCTCGCCGCTTTCGACCTTCGCAAACCCAGGCACATCCCGGGGACGCCGAGGGTACGGAACACCCGCGGTGGCTTGTATATGAGGACGCCTTGTGGGTGAGGCGTCATCCCTTTATTGTCTATGCGATGACGCCGTGACCGGCGTCGGTCTTCTCGTTTGCAATCGTCTCTTGGATCATTCTCGCAGTGAACCCAGACACCCCGCCTGATGCTGAATCGACTTCCCTGCCACCGGGCGCCATTGAGTACCGATCCCCCCAGACTCGCGCCGCGCGGTCGCGCGCATGGGCCAGGGTCGATTGGTCGAAATGGGTGACGGCATCCCCCGCGGTATTGGTGGTGGTGGTGTGCAGCGTGATGCCGCTGGCGTGGATGCTTATCGTCGTGCTGGGGAATCCAGCGGTGCGGGCGGAGTTTTCACTCAGCGCGTTCCGAACGGCGTTGCTGGGCCGCACGCTCGCGTACAACGCCTCGGCGGCGGCGATCGCCACGATCATGGGGTTGCCCGCCGGCTTCGTGCTGGGGCGCGGGCGCGGGCCGCTGGTGAAATTGCTGTGGATCATTCTGCCAGCGGCGCTGCTCATGCCGTCGCTTTCATATGCCTATGGCTGGTCGCAGTTCGTGCGACTTGAATTGCCCCGGCTGCGCTGGCTGCATGAGCATGAGTTTTATCTGGGGATTTTCGGGGCGTTTCATCTGCCGATTCACATTACCTTCCGCCCCAACGGCGCGGCAGACGTTTTCCGCTGCATCTGGTCATTGGGTTCCTGGCTTTGGGCGGTGCCGGCGGGGCTTATCGGCCTGGCGCTGCGGCGGATGGACAGCAGCGTGCAACAGCAGGCGCTGCTTGATGGGGCATTGCACCGCGTCACGTTTCGCCAACTCGTTGGGCCGATCATCGCTTCGCTGGCGATCGTCACCGTGCTGGCGACACAGGAGTTTGCCGTCTATGAACCGACCGGCATCAGCGTGGTGGCGACGGAAGTGCGCATGGTGTTTGACACCGGCGCGATGAGCTCCGCGGACAACTCGATTGCCGCGGTCAACCCCGGCACCAAGGGGGGCGGCATGCGCTCGCCCGACCAGCCCGCCCGCGCCGCGGCGGCCGTGGCGACGGCAGCGCCGCTGCTGGCGATTACCGTGTTGCTCGCCCTCATCGTCGGCTGGGGCGCGACCACCGCATCGGCTTCCGACGCCCTGGCGGTGAATGACTGGCCGCCGGCGCTGGATGCCTCGCGGTGGACGCTGTTCGTCACGCTGCTCCTCATCGCGCTGAACATCGGCGTGCCGGTCTGGGCGCTGATCGAATCATTGCATCGCGGCTTTTCTCCGAGCCTCATGTGGAATCAATTTGGGCCCAAGGTGGTGGGGGCGATGTTCGTCGCGGCGCTGGCGGCGGTGGTGGCGCTGGTCGCGGCGCTGTCGGCCTCGGGCAAATGGATGCGCGGGCTGCTAGCGGTCGCGGGAGCCAGCTTCCTGGTCGGCGGCCAACTGCTGGCCATCGCGCTCATCCGCATCTACAACCGGCCTGGATTCGACTGGGTGTACAACTGGTTTGTCATCGCGGTGATCGCCTATGTGGGCCGGTTCGGCTGGCTTGCGATGGCGGCGGGCCGGGGCACCTGGGGCCGGCCCTGGCGCGACCTGCGCGACATGGCCGCCGTCGATGGCGCCGGAACGCTTCGCACCGCCGCCGCCGTCGTCTGGCCGCTGGC
Source organism: Tepidisphaeraceae bacterium (assembly GCA_035648595.1). Classification (GTDB taxonomy): domain Bacteria; phylum Planctomycetota; class Phycisphaerae; order Tepidisphaerales; family Tepidisphaeraceae; genus RYN-428. Next base: position 31,222 of record DASRLH010000500.1, on the reverse strand, counting down.
ATGGCCCACGTTATTGGCCGGCGGGATGATTGTCGGAGCGCTGTCGCTGACCGAGGTGCCCGCCACCGTTTTGCTGATGCCTCAACACCCCCAGGTGCTCACGCCAACGCTCATGACCTGGGTCCACATGTCGCACTACGATCCGATGATCGAAGCATCCCTGCTGATGATGGGCACCGTGCTGCTGCCGGCATTGGCCGCCGTGACTTTGGCGGGCCTGGGACTGCGCGCCCTACGGCGCGGTGAACGGAATGCCGCGTGAAACTCCGAAATCCGAAGCACGAAATCCGAAACAAATTCAAAAGCAAGAAAAACGGAAAATTCAAAGGGCGCGTCCGGTGGTGTGATCTTTTGAGTTTGCTTTATTTGAGTTTTGAGATTGTTTCGGATTTCGACATTCGGATTTCGGATTTTTATCCCCTCCGCATTCCGGGTCGCTTCATTTCTCCTTTAGCTCCAGCCGCAGATAGTCATATTCCACGCCGCTCATCACACCGGCGGGCGGGATGGTTAGCTTGAGGACATTTTCGCCGGCCTTCATGAGGGCGGCATCAAACGGGATATCGCGTTCGTACCAATATCCGCGGATGCCATCGCGGCGGATGGCGGCGGTGTCGCGCAATGGGCCCGAGGAGCCGGCGGGTTTGTCGTTCATGGTTGCGTCGATGTGCCGCGCGCTGGTGGCGGCGAAGGACAGGCGGAGCGTGGCTTTGCCATGGGGCGCGTTGGGGAGGTTGAAGATGATCGACCAGGGAGTGCCGTTGAGGCGGTCGGGGCGGGGGCATTGGCAATAGTTCCAATCCTTGTGGTAGTCGCTCTTGCCGATGGTGAAGTTGACATCGCCGGGAAAATCCTTCGGATACTCGTTGTATAGGCCCCACTGCCAGTAATGATCGCCGTGGAGAAATTCGCCGGCGGTGCGATCGGGGATGCCGATCTCCCAAAGCTGACGGCCAAACCGAAGCGGCTTCCATTGTAGATGGCCCAACTCCAATGGCTTGCCCGGAAGGACCGTGATGTCGGCTTTCGCGTACTCTCCAAGGACGTTGTCGGCGATGGCATGCAGGGTATAAACGCCGGGGCGCACGTTGGGGATGGAGAAATGGCCCTGAGCGCCGGCGCGCACCCAGAATTGGTAGTGCTTGGCGTCGAGCTGCCAATCGACCGTCGAGGATCGCCCGCGCCGGTCGGCGACCGTGTAATCGGGCGCGGTGAGGCCCACCAGCAGATGAGTCAACGGCGCAGCGCGCCCACTTGATGAAAAAGTAGCGGGAGCGCCGACGACTTCGGATGGGATCCCATTGAGAGTGTGTCGCGCTTTCCCCTCCCCCGGCACTCCGGGGGAAGCGAGCGGAATTGGCGGCTGCCCGCGAGCGGGTAGGGTGGGGGCCGACGGTATTGCACCCAGCGGCCCGGCCCCCACCCCAACCCTCCCCCGGAGTACCGGGGGAGGGAGAAGAGCTTCGTCGGCGCGCCGGATAATGGATGACGACGGCGGCGGCATTTTCATCACGCCAGCACTGTGGGCTTGCGGATCATCCAATGTGAGTTGCCCGGAAACACTGGCGCGCTGCGCGCGATGCGGATAATCGACGCCATTCACCCATTCGTACGGCCACGCCTTCGCCTCGCGCGCGGCCTGGGTCAATGCCTCCTTCCACATGGCAACGGGCGTGGGGCCGGCGTTGCAGTAGATGAGGAATGGGCCGATCACCTTCGTCCAGCTTTCACCCGCGGCGATCACGCAGGAGCTACCCCCGTAATGGCTGCCGCGCCAGTAGTTGAGCAGGCAAGGGGGCGCGGGGGCGTCGAGGTTGGAGCCGAACGTGGCGTCGCGATGCACGCACAGCTCGACTTTCGTCGGGCCGCCGCTGAGGTATTCGATGGTCGGGTTGATGAACCAGGCGCCGATAGGTTGTTTGGTGCTCGACCAGCCGAATGCCGGCGTATCAAATTGAACGGCGGTGTAATCGTACTTGTGCTCCACATGTCCCTTATACTTGCCGCTGTTCATGCGGCGGGCTTCCTTCATGTTCATCACGGTGCCGTGGTCCCAGTCGTAGGCGGTGATGGCCTCCTGGTTTCGGCGGGCATCGACAGTCATCCAGTCGAACAGTTTGTCGCTGAGCTTGGCACAAAAGCGCGCCTCGCCGATGGAGGTTGCGGGATATCGCGGCAGATGGGTGAAGATGGCGTAGGTGTAAAGCCCGGTTTCGCCGCGCCCGAGGGCATAGCGGATCTCGATGTCGGCGATGGCGCTTCCGCCGGGGCCGGCGCCAAGCGGCTTGCCGTCGCAAAAGCCTTTGATCGCGATTTCGCCGCGCGCGCCGTCATTGGTTTTGGGATTGATTGTGATGCTTTGCGACATTCGCGCTGCGGCGGCGGCGTGCGACCAATAGCCGCCGGGATGGCGCGGGTCGCCGTTTAGTACCTCCGTGCCGTTGAATTGAAGCGCGTTCAGGGCGCCGGATCGTTTGAGAACGGTGGCGCGGATGATTCCGTTGGAAAGGATATAGGCGTCGGGTGTTTCGACGATCTTGACCGAGGGTGGCGCTGGGGCCGCGGCGGATGCGGGCGATGGGATGAAGGCTGCGACAAAGAGAACCAATAGTGGGATCAATCGCATAAACTTGACTCCGTACAAAACAGCCGGACATACCGCTTCGATTTTTGTTGTTGTGACACGGGCGTCTCGCCCGTGCGAAGCACCTGGGTGCTGCGAAAAAACGGGTCAGTTGACTCTTGGTTGCAACCCGCACGGGCGAGACGCCCGTGTCACGATTCACATTCTGTTCCCGCCTCAATGGTCGCGTAATTGCTGATTTTGGCGATTCGTGAAGCGCTTACGCGCGTGACAGCATTAGTACCCGGCGACTTTCCCGCTATACCGCCGATCCGCGACGCCGATGTAGGTGTTGGGCTTTTCCACCCAGATTGTATGCGCATCGCCCTGCGGAAGTGGGCCGGTGCGGACGATGATGTGGCCCATTTCCTTTAGCACCTTCATGGTCTCGGGATATCGTTCGGGAGCTTCAAAGGTGATGCGGTCGGGAAGCCATTGATTGGAGAAACGCGGGGAATCGACGGCGGCTTGGATCGGCATTCCGAAATCAAACACGCTAACCATGATATTGAGGACCGTGTGCGGGATGGCCTGGCTGCCGGGGCTGCCGGTGATCAATTTGACGCGGCCATTTTTAGCGACGATGGTTGGCGTCATGGAGCTCAGCGGGCGTTTGCCGGGCGCGATGGTGTTGGGCGCGGTGCCGATGTCGCCGCCGGCGGTGGTGACGCCGGGGAACATGTTGAAGGCGCGCATCTCGTTGTTGAGCAGAAAGCCCATGTTTCTCACCACGATGCGAGATCCCCATCGGCGTTCAAGCGTGTAGGTGTTCGCCACCGCCATCCCATCGCGGTCGATGATCGAGAAATGAGTGGTGTCCTTCGATTCGGGCGCCAGGAATATGTCCCTGGATAAATCCGCGCTGCGCGTGGCCTTGTGCAGGTCAATGGTTTTGGCGAGTTGCTCGCCGTAAGCGGGGCTTATGAGTTTGCTGGGAATGTGGACGAAAGCCGGGTCACCCAGATAGCGGGCGCGATCGTAGTTGGCGCGGCGCATCGCCTCGGCCATTACATGCATCAATTCCGGCGACCATCGTCCCCAGGCTCTCAGATCGAAAGCCTGAAGTATATTTAGCTCCTCCAGCAGGCAAACCCCGCCGGAACTGGGCGGCGGCGGGACGTAGACATCGTACTTTCCCCGGTAGCGGGTCGTCAGCGGCTTGCGCGCGATTGCATGATAGCTGGCCATATCTGCGGCCGTGATCAATCCATTGCCTCGCCGCATCTCGGCGACGATTCCTTTGGTGAATGGCCCGTTGTAGAAAGCGTCCGGCCCCAGGTCCGCCAGCCGTTGCAGCGTGCGCGCTAGGTCTGCCTGCACCATGATATCGCCCGCACGCCAAAGTCCGCCGCCGGGCTTTCCAAAGACGCGCTGAAACTCGGTGAAATCCCGGCATAGGGGCAATGTATCATTGAGCGAGCCGGCCAGGTTGGCATCGACCACATAGCCATTGCGCGCCAGCGCGACCGAGGGTTGAAGCAGTTGCCGCCATGGGAGTGAGCCGAATCGGCGATGTGCCATCTCCATCCCGCGAATGGTTCCGGGGACGGCGACGTCCTTGCAGGTGAATTGCGATTCGGTGCGGTTGAACATGGTAGCCCACGCCGCCGCCGGGGCGCATTCGCGGTAGTCGATCGCAACGGGAGGGCCCTTGCGGGGCGCGGGATGGATGAGCATGAACCCCCCGCCGCCGAGGTTGCCGGCGATGGGGTAGGCCACGTCCATCGCAAACGCGGTGGCAACGGCGGCATCCACCGCGTTACCCCCCTGCTTGAGGATCGCCAGTCCTACATCGGTCGCCGGGCCGGATACGGAAACAACCACGCCGTTGTGACATTCGACGAAATGATCGGTGTTGGCGATGGGCGCGGGATGAGTTGAGGGCGCCACATGCGAAGCGACGTGAGTCCCACAGCCGCACGCGAGAATCGCCAGGAGGGCCGCGCCGAGGGCGGCAAGGAGAACAGGCGTACCGGGGGAGGGGGAAGTGCTTGGCCCGCGCAACAGAACCGGGATGACGATGGCCGCCATATTTTCATCAACCCACCCCAGCCCTCCCCCGGAGTGCCGGGAAAGGGAAAAGCGTGTGGGCGGCGCGACAGAAATCGGCCGACAATGAATGCGTCGTGTCGTTCTCACGCCAGAACCTGAGCCTCTCCCGACGTCACGGCTTCCCGCGGCGGACAGCCTTCAAATCCCGCCAACTCGCGTGGTCGCGCCATGGCGTAGGCGACAACGTGGAGCGCGGAGCAGGCCAGCAGGAACACGCCGACGACGATCGGCCAATACCACGTTTCGTAGCGCGAATGCCTCATCCACCCATACATGGCCAGCGCGAACGCCGCCCCGAGCATTCGGCCAAATCCATCGAGCAGATTGAGCAGCCCCAGGCACGATCCCATGGCGGCGTCGCTGCTGTGGCGCTTTGCCGTCTCGTCCAGACAGGGGGTCATCAGCACTTCGCCGCAAATAAAGATGGCGATTGCAACCGGCAGCATGATCGGGTGCCGGGCGAAAATCAATAACAGCAATCCCGCGCAATACAAAAGCACCGAAACCACCGACCACCACTCCCACTTAAACCCCCACTTGTACAGTTTCGCGGACATATAGACGGCCAGGAAATGGGCTCCGATCAGGGTGGTAATCAGGCTGGTGAGGTAAACGATCCAAACCTTCTCATTGGAGTGATACTGATCGATCACATACTTGGGGATGATCGTGCCCCAGCAGCCGTAAGGAAGGACAAGCGCGAATCTTCGCAGGCCGTCGGAAAGGAATAGCTTGTTCTTGCACAACGCCCTTACGTTTGCCGCGCCCAAGCTATTTTTTGGATGTGCAACGGATGGCGCCGGGGCCGGAGCCAGCCCGATCGCCAGCGGAAGATGCAACAGGCCGAGCGCCACCGCCAATGGCCCATAGCCAACGCGGGTTGTCATTTGGAAGGCGATGGTGTTGCCGATGAATGAGCCGGTATTGAGCAGCGTGGCCCGTTTGGCCACCGATTTGCGCAGCACGTCGGCGGTGGAATGGATCACCAGGATGGTGTTGAGGGCGATTTTCCCGAGTACGAATGCAAGACCCGCGACGAAGACCGCCGCCGTCGAAATCACAAACCCCGGCCGCGTTGAGATCACCAGGAAACTGCATAGTCCCAGGCAGATCGTGGTAGTCAGGGCGATCCGCGCGGAGGTGCGATCGGTGTACCAGCCGGCCAGCGGCGCGCAGATCGATTGGGCGAACATGTAGCCGGGGATCAGGAAGGCAATTTGGACGTAGGACAGGTTTCCCAGATGCTGGAAAAGCGGAAAGGCATAAGGGAGAAACGCGCCGCGCGTGAGGAACAGGAGGCCGATTGCGATGCAGACCAGCCAGATCGCCGACGTGGACTTTGAGCGCGCCGGCATCTCACCGCACCTCATATAGATCCGACCACGATGCGATGCGATTCACGCCGGCGCGGATGTCATCGGCGTTGTCGGAAAGCAGTTCGATATAGAGCGGCGCGCGGTAGCCGCCGCTGGCCAGGCCCACCGGTTGGCCGCTCTGAGCGCGGACTTCGTGATAGAGATAGCCGGGCAGTTGGGGCACCTCTTCCAGGTGACGGATGGTTTGCAAGACGCCGGCCCGCGCGGGGAATGGCGTGACGATGGCCGCCGCGCTGCTTCGCGTGCGGCGAAGGTCCGGGGCCTGGCCCTGCAATATCTGATAGTAGGCGTACAGCACATCCATGCCGAACGCCATTTCGAGGATGCGCGGTCGGTTGCCGCCGGGCCGGGCGGCGATCTCGCCGAGGCGCGATCCGATGAATTCAACGTGTGCCGCGGAACTGGTCATCTCCAGCGCCTTCACGCCGGCCGCGGCCAACGCCGCGAGCTCCTCCTGCTCAGCCGTGGGCAAGGCGGACGGAACCACGCGCGCGAAGTGGTGAAAATCATCAATCCCCACATCCCGGCCCGTCAGCACGTCCACTACCGGCGTTGTATAAACCTTCCCACTTTGGTCGATCAGGCAATCGATCGAGGTGTTCTTCCCGTCCAGATATTCGGCCAGCACGACGACCAGTTTCTTGCCGCCCTGGCCAAGCCGTTCGTAGTATTTGGGAACCTCATCACACATCGCGCGATAGTTGGCCAGCAGCATCTCCGGCGTAGTGTTGCAGGTGGACCACATGCTGGCCGAGACGTTGGCCGGCTGCAGGAAAACCGGATACCCCAGTCGGCCTGCATGGTCCAACAAATCGGCCTGGGAATTGACGACGTGGAACCGCGCGGCGGCCCGCGGCCCGATTCGCTCATGCAGCCGGCGGCGCATGATACTCTTGTCCAGGCACAGCCCCGCGGATGCAGGCGTAATGCCCGGCAGACCCAGCGCCGCGGCTACCTGCGCCGTCTGCGCCACATAAAACTCAATCACATTAAACAGGCAGGAAATCTTAAACCGCCCCTGAATCCCCCGCACGGCTTCGATGAGCTCGGACAGCGGGCGCGAGAAATCAAACCGCTCAACCACCGCGAAGCCGGATACATCGCCGAGCCGCGCTTTGCTGTTGGTATCGACGAGGATACCCAGCGGCAAGCCCTGCTTTTGAAGGCTCTCAAATTCGCCCCGCCGAACCATGCCCAGAAACAACACAATCCCCGATTGCAATTTATATCTCCGTAAAGGACGCGCACCTCACGCCAGCGCCTGCACAAAACGCTCAAGGCTTGTCAAGCCGGTGATGATGTCGGGCCTGGGTATCGCATAGGATATGCGGACATGGCGGTCGGAGCCAAAGGCCGAGCCGGGGACGACGGCGATGTGCGCGTGTTCCAGAAGCACTTCGGCAAGCTCCTCCACCGTCTGTATTTTCTGCCCGGCAAACGACCGATTCAGCAAGCCTCTCACATCCGGGAAAAGATAGAACGCGCCGGTCGGGATGACGCAGGTGACGCTGGGAATCCTGCCCAAGAGTTGCAGCGCCGTTTCCCGCTGAAACCCAAGCTGCTCGCGGACGTCGGCCACGAACGCATCGTTGCCCGGCTCCATGGCGGCCAATGCCGCGTATTGCACGAGGTTGCTGGCGTTGGATGCGGTGTGGCTCTGCAGGTTTGCGATGGCCTTGATAACCGGCAGCGGGCCGGCCACGAACCCCGCCCGCCATCCGGCCATGCAATAGGTCTTGGAAAACGAACCCACCAGAATCGTCCGCGCCTTCATTTCCGGGACGAGTTTCACGATGTTGACATGATGGGCGGGCGCGTACACCAGCTCGTCATAGCATTCGTCGAAAATGCAGGTGATGTCGTGTTCGATTGCCAGGCGGGCGACTTTTTCAAGGATGCCGGCGCCGTACACAACGCCGGTGGGATTGTGCGGCGTGTTGAGGATCAGCCCGCGCGTGCGGGGGGTGATGAGCCCGGCGAGTGCATCAATGTCGATCTGAAAATTATTATCCGCGGTCGGCAGAAAAACCGGCGTTGCACCCGCGAGCCGAACTTGTTCGGGGAAGGTCACCCAATAGGGCGCGGGGATAATCACCTCGTCGCCGGGCTGGAAGCAAACGAAGGCGGCGTTAAACAGAGCCTGCTTGGCGCCTGCGGTGAAGCCGACTTCCTCTGGCGCGTAGGCCACGCCGGTTTTCCGGATGACTCGCGCGGCCAGTTGCTCGCGCAGTTGCCGGATGCCCAGCGTGTCGCTATACCGCGTCTGCCCGCTGTCCACCGCCCGCCGAACGGCATCCTTGATGATCGGGCTGGTATCCCGATCGAGCTCGCCGGCGGCGAAGTTGATCACATGCACGCCCTGCCCCTGCAATTTGCGGGCGCGGTTGCGCATGCCGGACGTCTGTGAACCTGTCAGCGCCAAAGCGCGTTGGGCGAGGGGCAAGGCATTTCTCCTGAAGGAAGAAAAGATCACCACGGAGACACGGAGGCGCGCCCGGTGGTTTGGCACGCCGCTCTCCAAACATTCAAATTGGGCAATTGTTCGTCATCACGGCAAGCGAGATTCGAGACGCGTCACGTATCACGGGCGTCTCGCCCGTGCGAGTTGCTTCTATATGGGCAAGATTGCGGTTTTGCTAAATTCAACGTCATCCGCTCGGGCGGGACGCCCGTGATACGTCGCGCCATTGGAGAAAGACGGAACCGGAGTCGAACGCGCCTCCGTGCTTCGGTGCCTCCGTGGTTTTCTTCGTGCCGCGGGGCGGCGGTTACTCCGCCGACGGCAGGTACTTTCGTTCGCTTTCCTTGAGCTCATCGACGCCGACCAGGTCGAACACATCCTGCAGGCTGACGATCTGCTCCTTGAGTACGCTGGCGCGGCCCGCGACAATCAGCTTGGCATACGCTTGCTCGACGGCGCGGATGGAGGCGCGAAGGCCGTGATTGGCGAAGATCACGATGCGGCAGCCGAGCTTGGCCAACTCGGCGGCGGTGATGGTGTCGTACGTGGTGGGAACCGTCACCAACGGCGTCTTGCGAGTCCATCGCTTGGAAAACTCAATGATCTGATCCGGCGTTTTTTCCTTGGAATGGATCAGGATGGCGTCGGCGCCGGCATCCGCGTACGCCTCGGCGCGATCCAGTGCGTCTTCCATGCTGTAGCCGGCTATCAGTGCCTCGGTGCGGGCGATTACATATAACTCGCCTTCCCCGGCTTCCTTGGCGGCCTTTACCTTCAGGGCGTGCTCCTTGCCGGACACCAGTTCCCGGCGCGTGCCGGCGTAAAAGCTGCATCGCTTGGGGAAAATGTTGTCCTCGATGCAGATGCCCGCGATGCCCCCGCGATGAAACTTGCGGGCGGTGTAGGCGGCATTCACCGCGTTGCCGTACCCGTTGTCGCAATCGGCGATCACCGGAATCGAGACGGCATCGTTAATCTGGCAGGCGGCGGCAAGCTGCACGCCCATGTCCAGGATATTGGCATCGGGCACGCCATTGGAGGCGGAGATCTCAAAGCCGCTCGCCCAAAGCACATCGAAACCGGCCCGCTCGCCGAGGCGTCCGCTCAAGCCGTCGTGGGCTCCGATCGCTAGAAGCTGCTCTTTCTCCTTCAGGAGACGGCTGATGCTTTTTCGTACCATGACTACCCTTTCCAATGAGAGATCACATCCGTTTGCGTTCCTTCGCAATACCTGAACGTGATCTGAGTGTAGCCTGTCTTTATGAATTCTAAATGACAGGCTAAACTCAGCACCACGCACGGGCGGGACGCCCGTGTCACGACAGAAGCAACGCCACCACCTTCGCAACGCCGTTTGTTGCAGGCGGCTGAAATGGTACAATTTAGCGGGCCACTGTCATTTAAGGTTCATCAATCGCCGGTAGGATTTGGCTGCCATTGAGGGGTTTTCGCCAGGTCGGCGGACATTTTATGCGCGTTCTTGTAGTCGAGGATTTTGCACCGATCCGCAACGCCGTTGTGCAAGGATTGCGCGAAGCGGGGTTTGCCGTGGATGAGGCTTTGGATGGCGAGCAGGCCCTTTGGCATGCGCAATCTAACGAGCACGACGTCATTGTGCTGGATTTGATGCTGCCGCAAGTGGATGGATTGTCCGTCCTAAAGAAACTCCGCGAGCGCAAGTGCCCCGCCCATATCCTCATCCTCACCGCCAGGGATACCACCCAGGACAAGGTGCGCGGCCTGGAGCTTGGGGCCGATGATTATCTGGTCAAGCCGTTCCATTTCACGGAATTATTGGCGCGCGTCAAAGCGCTGGTTCGGCGAAAATACGAAGCCAAGAGCACCCTCCTGCGTTTTGGCGATCTTGAGATCGATTTTTCAAGGCGCACGGTAAGTCGCGGCGGCAAACCACTGGATTTGAGCGGACGCGAGTACGCGCTGCTTGAATATCTGGCCCTGAACAGCGACCGCATCGTGTCGCGCAATGATATTTGGCAGCACGTCTACGATTTCAACGCCACCCCCGAGAGCAACGTGGTGGATGTTTACATCGGACGCCTGCGAGCCAAGATCGAGCGCGGCGACCGTCCGCGACTGATCCACACCCGGCGCGGCCAGGGATACATCCTGGGCGAGCGGGCCGATCCGGGAGATGAGCCATGATCTCCTCCCTGCGAATGCGCCTTCTGATCGCCACCTCGCTGTGCAGCGCGGCGGTTCTGGCGTTGCTTGGCGCGGGGATTTATCTGGCGATGCGGCACCTGCTGCTTTCAGACTACGATGCCTCGTTGCTCACCAAGGCGCGGGCGGTGTGCGCTACGGTCGAGCAGCACGGCGGGCGGGTTAAATCCGAGTTTGACCCCAACCAAATGCCGGAGTTTTCCACCGGCAAACATCCCGATTATTTTGAGATCTGGCTCGACAACGGCCAATTTCTGGCGCGCTCGCCATCACTGGAGCGCTACGATTTGCCGATGAGCGCATCGGCTGCGCGCGACATCGCCGGAAGGCTGGCCCTCCCCCACACGCATCACGCGCGGGCGGTGATTTTGGTGTTCACGCCCCGCCAGGAGGAGGATGGGGAGCGCCGGCGCGCCGGCCTTTCGGCGCACCCGCCGCGCGTTTGCACGATTTGCGTGGCGGGAACACCAGAGGACGTCGAGCGCATGTTGGAATACCTGGGCTGGCTGCTGCTGGCCGCGTGCGGCGGCGCCATCGTCGTTTCCGGCGCGCTCCTGCTGCGGATCGTGAGCCGGGCGGTTAGGCCGGTCAATGAACTGGCACGGCAGATCGGAAATGTGCGCGAGACGGACCTGGGGTATCGCCTGGGCCCCGGCGGGATTCCGTTGGAGCTGGCGCCAGTCGTGGAGAAGTTGAACGGCTTGCTGGGCCGGCTCGAGGAAGCCTTCGGCCGGGAGAAGGCCTTCACCGCGGATGTCGCCCATGAACTGCGGACCCCGCTGGCGGGGTTATTGGCCACATTGGAAGTCTGCCGCTCGCGCCCGCGCGGGCCGGCGGCGTACGAGGTCGCCATCGACGAGTGCCGGACAATGACCGAGCGCATGCAGGCGATGGTCGAGAACCTCCTGCTTTTGGCGCGGGCGGATGCCGGACAACTGCGGGTCGAACGCCAATGCGTGAATGTCGAGGAATTGCTGACCGAATGCTGGTCGCTATTTGAATCGCGGGCCGATGCGCGAAAGCTGCATGTGGAATGGGATACCGCCCCCGATCAATCCGATGCCCAGACCGATCCGGACAAATTGCGGATCATCATCCAGAACCTCTTTGAGAATGCCGTCTCATATACCCAGGTGGGCGGCGGAATTCGCGTGGAGATCGCAAAACAAGAACGGGAGCTTGCGATCACCGTGGCCAACACCGGCAGCCGCGTGGCAGCCGCGGATGTCGCGCATGTATTTAAGCGCTTCTGGCGGGGAGATCAAAACCGCTCGGACACCGGCGTGCATTGCGGACTTGGCCTGTCGCTTTCCCAGCGGCTCATGCACTTGCTCGGAGGCGAACTGACCATCGACGCCACGTTGGGCGGCGAGTTTATTGTGCGGATCACCCTGCCGGCAGCAAGTGGGCCGGCCTCAGGGGCCTATGCAAAAAAGCTGCTGCCATCCCCTGCCGTCTAACGCGGATTATTCACGAAGCGGGTGAAAATCCGAAATCCGAAGCACGAAATCCGAAACAAATTCAAAAGCAAGAAAAGCGGAAAATTCAAAGGGCATGGCCGCCCTTAGGTTTTGAGCATGTGCTGGATTCCAGATGACTCTTCTGGATTCGTGCGGCATGCGGCTGCAGTTTCGGTCCACCCGCACGTACACGGCACGGTGGCCGAGCCGAGGGGTCTGGGCTAGATTGCAGCGCATGCGGATCATCGCCGGCAGGCATCGTGGGCGGAAGTTGTTGGCGCCCGAGGGCGATGTCACGCGGCCGGTGACGGATCGGGTGAAGCAATCGATTTTTGACGTGCTCTCTCTGGCGATATATGACGCGCGGGTCTACGACTGCTTTGCCGGCACCGGGAGCATGGGCCTGGAATGCCTGAGCCGGGACGCGGAGTCGATTCTATTCTTCGAGGCGGACCGCTCCGCCCTGGATCTGCTGAATCAGAACGTGCAACTCCTCGATGACGAACACCTCTGCCAGATCATCCCCGGCGACCTTTTCCAGTGGTTCGCGCGCCATCCCGCGCCGGCGGAACAAGACCGTGCCGATATTATCTTCCTCGATCCCCCCTACCGCTTCGTCCGCGAACGCGCCGCCGATTTACAGGAATTGGCGCGCCGCCTGGCGGTGGATCATCTCAAAATCGCCGGCACGCTGGTCTTTCGGCACGATTCGAGCGACACCCTGGAGCTTCCACCCCTGGAACGATACGATCAACGCAAATACGGGACACAAACCGTGGAGTTCTGGACCGATTACGGGGAATCGATCCCCTTTTAGGCGCCCCTTCCTTCTTCAGTATTCATCAGCCATTATTTACCCGCTGGGAATGTCGATCGCGATGTATCCATCAAAGCCGGCTTCGCGCTGCTTGGATTGGGCGTCGTACTCCTGCTCGTGGGCGAAAACTCAAGCTCCGAACGCAATGGATACCGATTCTAAATCCTGGCATAGTATCGGGCGGTGCGGGTGCTGGACGTCAGCTTTGGTGCTGGCGCCAGTATTCCCGGAACGACTTAAGGCGCGGCAGCGATTCGCGATCTTTCGCCCGGCCCGTCGCCTCCTTGCTGGCGATAATGTCATCCAGGTGACACACCGGAAAGCCCTCGACAACGACGCGCCGCCGCCAGGCATCGTCAAACCGTTCGATGCCGTCGGGGGCGAAAATCAGATCAATGTCGAACGGGCCATTCTTTAATTGTACGAAATCCTTTCCGTCCCCGATCTGCCGCGATAGATCATTGGAAATAATAAAATTCAGTTCGCGCAACGCGGCAATCAAAAATCGGCCGTTGTCCGCCGATTTTTGCACAAAGACTTCCACAATATGCGTGGTGTCCGGAAAGCCGAGCAAGACCGCGCCGGTGTTGCCGATGAACAGATAGCGGCAGCCGTGACGCGCGAAGGCGTCGCGGATTTCCTCGGCCTGTCGGTAACTAAACGCGGCCATATCCAAGCCAATCCGGCAGATTCTCCTCGCACCATCGGCGATACTGCTCCATCGTATCAAACACCCGCCAGGGCGCATCGTCCATCACCGGCTTGTAGGTTTTGATGAACGCATATCGCATGCGCTCGCGCAAAGGCCGGCGCGCGGCGGCCTCAAATTCCGCCAGCCACTCCGGTGGGATCGGCTCGCCGGTGGAAGCGCCTGGCGGTGGTTCGGGGGGGAGGGCCATTGAGGGCATTATATCATGAACCAAATCCGATGGAGATGGTTCTCTCTTTCCCGCAGTGCGGACGCGAAGATGATCCGGTGTCCACGCCGGGGCAAAGCGGCGCGCGAAGATGTGGGTCGGGTCGCACGTTCAAAGCCGCGCCGCCCCGGATTGGGAGCGCGCCTTTTTGCGCCCGCGATGCCGGACAGCGCGCCCAATCCGGGGCGGCGCGAGCACGCTCTACCCCGGCGTGGACACCGGACGACGGTCACCGCCAGCCCTCCAGCAATGACACGCAACGTTTTTCGTGACGCTCCGATGCGCGAATCTCAATCAGTGCGCCGGCTGATGAGCCCCGAATCGCGTGATCTCCTCTTTCATCTGATTGATCAGCCACTTGAGTGATCGCAACGTAAGATCGCGCACGCGCGGGTCTTCGTGGGCGTCATGACGCAACTCGTCAAGCCGCTTCTCCAGCTCCGCGAGTTTAATGCGCGTGTTCGCCAACTCCGTTTCGTTTTGAAGCGTCATTTTAGAACCTCAATCATTCCCTTCGCTTCCAACGCCCGATCGGATGCGAAAAATCGATTTACGAAATAGTCAAAGTCTGTCTGGCCGACGAGCAGAATGTCCAGAAACGGCAGCCCTTCAAGAAGTTCGCACTCGGCAGCCTTGTCGGCGGGAGGGGTAGCCGCTGCGAGCAACACGCAATCGACATCGTTCGGCTCCATTATATCCGTTACAAAGCTGCCATTCAAAACGATCCGCTGGACGCCGGCGCGGGTTGCGAGCTCGAGCATCCAGCGAACGGAATCCATCTGAGCCCGGCGAAGCTCCCACGAACCGCCGAAACGCGCCTCGATTTCCGCGAGCGTCGCCGGATGCACGCCCGGCGGCAGAACGCCGGTATCGGTGAATGGTGGAATCATGAGGCGTTAAGGATAACAGCGGATTTGGGACGCAAATACAGCATTGGCGTGGACGGCTGCGCCGGCAATGAAGGGTTGGATTCTTGGAGGCATGGACTCAAGCGTCCGATAGCCGCTGCTTTCGCGCGGAAATGCATAGCGCCGCGTCGAAGGCGCAACAGCCCGTGCCGCGATGCGCGATGGGGCCGGGTAAAGAGCGATGTCTTCCCATGCGGACGCCTGAGATCATGCCTTGGAAAATCCGCCGTTCATCGCCGGCGCAACGGCACCCGACCGTGCGCGTTCAGGGAACCAGGAAGAAAAAGGTTCATCTGACATTCGCGTAGGTAGCCGAGGCAGGAGGGCGGCCCTTTCGCACCCAATCACAGGAGCTCCGCCCCCGCACCTCCGAAGTTTTGCGCACGGGTGCCTCCAGCAGGATGGTGGGGAAACCCGGGCAGTGTCGCCCCCTTGGTAAACGCGCTGATTGCCGGTTGTCACCGCAAGGCGGCCTCGTCGGAGAGTCCGAGCCGATGCGATCGGCCCGATTCGCCTTTCGCGCTGCAAGTCTGCTGGACGCACACATGCGCTAAACTTCGGGGTTTGGGGCAGAGCCCCATGACGACCTGCGCGAACGCCGGAAGGGCCAAAAAAATTGGGCCAAGAAGTTTCCTTGGCTGCTTTTTCGATTCCCTAACGCTTCTTGTTGTTGGCCGTTGCGTTGGCTTCGTCCGCCGCTTTTTGCGAATCTCTCGGTGGAGGATCCTCTTCGGCAAGAGGACGCCGCTGTGCCCCCACAATTTGGAATTGAAACCTGTAGGTTAAGACGGTCCATTTGCCGTCTTCAAACGAAAACGTGAATTCCGCTTCATCAAAGCCCTTCGCGTCTGTCGCGCTCTTGAACGCCAATATGCCGATAATCGGATTGACCAAACTATCGGTTTTCTTGACGTCGTATTTAATGGCACTGACTTTTACATCTTCCGGGTGCTTCCACTCAATTTTGCCCCAAGCCGCAATGAACTTAGGAAAGAAAACTCGATACGATTGAACGATCGCCTTTGAATCAGGCTCGCGATCCGCGCCGAACGTTCCGGTCGCGCATAATAAGACCGACACCGCCACTAAAAGAGTCGCTTTTAGCCTAAGCATTTCAATAGAATAATCTGTTGCGAACTGAATTACAACTCATCGCTGGATTCGATGCGATCCGCAAGATTAAACCAGAGTGAAAAAATGCGACGATAGAATTTTCGCTGAATTCGGCGCGGCCGTTCGCGGCGTGTCGAGAGGTCCCCCGAATTGGATTTGCGTTCTACCACTTGGATATACTGCAACCGCGTAGGGCAACAGGACTGCCCCGGACGGGGAAGTAAAGTTTGGAGCATTATGCCGAAACTAACAGTGCAGGTCCGCACGCGGGAGAGCCTTTTGGAATTGCTCGCCGCCGGCGCATCGCCCGCGTGGGTTGTGGCTGAACACCAAGCAAATTTACTGACGCACGTCCACATCGTCAACTTTGATGGGACGCAGAGAATCGAAGGAGTCTTCGACCGCAATGCAAGCGAACGCCGCGAGGATGGGGACTTGGTAATACGCTTTCTTGACGGCCGTATTGTCAATTGCAAGGTCGAGTTTTCCAGGAATCCTGTCCACTTTATTGAAGGGTAGTGTCCCTGGAAAGTCGGGCGTGATGGGCGACGCACAGGTTGGGCGGCCGATTCGCTTTCGTTGCCTCCGCCAACGGGCGCCGTCCGATACCTGAAACGATCAGCGCGGTCCCCGTTCTTTGCATATGCTGCACTGATACTATCGGCCCGACTACTTGAGCATGGCGAGGCTTTGCGCAAAAAGGAGGCCCAGGCGGGACTTTCATCCCAGCGTGCCAGAGGCACTCCCAGGCCAGTAGATGAGTGAAATCGACATCCGACTGATTGGCTTATTCTACCGAAGCCCAGTTATCGCGCATACTCCACGCTCCTAACCTCCCGCATCACGGTCACCTTAATTTCCCCCGGATACGTCATCTCATTCTCAATCTTCTTGGCGATGTCCCGCGCGATCTTGGCGCTGATCTTGTCATCCACCATTTTCGCATCGACGATCACGCGCACCTCCCGGCCCGCCTGTATTGCGTAGGCCTGGCGCACGCCATCGAAAGTCGTCGCGAGCTCTTCGAGTTCGCGGAGGCGTTTGATGTAGCGTTCCAGGCTCTCGCGCCGGGCGCCGGGGCGGCTGGCGCTGATGGCGTCGGCAGCCAGGATCAGCGGCGTGTAGGGAGTCGTCGCGGGAACGTCGCCGTGGTGGGCTAGGCAGGCGTTGAGAACCGCTTCGCCTTCGTTGAGCTTGCGGAGGAACTCCATGCCGATGAGGGGGTGGCCGCCTTCCTGCTCGTGGTCCATGGCTTTGCCAAGATCGTGCAGCAAGCCGGCCCGGCGGGCGGTGGCGCCATCCAAGCCCAGTTCGTCCGCCATCACTTGCGCGAGATATGCAACCTCCAGCGAATGGCGCAGCACGTTTTGGACGCGGAAAACGGGAAGGGTGCGCTTTTCATGGGTCCGCCTTCTTTTTATCTCTACCGGTCCGGCGCCGACTCGATTCCAGGCTCAGTTCCTCAATGGTCTGCCCGGACCCCTTCTCGTCGCCACAGGGTCGTTTCCTTTGTAACCGATTCGCGCGACGCATCCAACTCCCATTGCGTCCTCGGCTCGTCGGCGGCAGTGGAGAGCAAGCCGGGCCGGCCGAAGGATCAGCCCTGCGTGGTCGTCGCCGGCGGGCGCGAGCCGGCGCAATGGGAGGCGTATCCGCATCTTCAATATCTCCATACCAACGGCGCCCTCCCCTGCTGCGACGATGGCGGCTGCTGGAAAAGCCGCATCGTGCCGCTGAGCGACGGCGATGCCAAGGACCACGATCTATGCCAGAACCCGGTGACGACTCGCAACGGCTGCCGTCTACCCAAGTGCCTTGAGATGATCACCACCCGGGACGTGATCGAGGCGGTGGAGCGAATCGCGGGGAATCGCGAGGAATCGCTTCCCAATACCCCCAAGGGGAGTCGAACCCCTGTCCTCTGGCTGAGAACCAGATATCCTAGGCCACTAGACGATGGGGGCGTCCGGCGCTAACTTCCTTGGCGGATTATGGGAGCGGACGGGGGATTCGTCAAGGGGCTGGCGGGCGCGCTTGACTCGTGTTGGTGGGCGTTTAAGATACGCCGCTCACTGCCGCGGCCGTGGCGAAATTGGCAGACGCGCAAGATTCAGGTTCTTGTGTCGAAAGACGTGCTGGTTCAACTCCAGTCGGCCGCATTTATCCCGCGAGGCCTGCTAAACGGCGGCGTGCGGTTTTTTTTGCGAGAGCGGGAGGAACATCCGAAGCACGAAATCCGAAACAATCTCAAAACTGGAAAAGAGGAAATTTCAAAAAAAACGACGCGCGCACGCCGTTTTGAATTTTCCGCATTTGCTGCTTTTGGATTTGTTTCGGATTTCGTGCTTCGTATCTCGGATTTCCACCAAGCCCTCTCTGGGCCGCCGATTAGCTCTCAAACAGCCTTCCCGCCCTCCCCCATTCCACGAATCGGCGCAGGCCTTCTTCCACGTTGATTTTTGGCTCATAGCCCAGTAGTTGCCGAGCTTTGGTGATGTCGGCGTGGGTTATCAATGGCTCACTGGCGGGCGTGGGGGCGGGGGTGATTTTGGCTTGCCGGCCCAGCAGCTTTTCGAGCGTGCGGACAAAGTCGATATTCTCGATCGGGCAGCTACAGCCAAGGTTGATCACTTCCCAGCCCATCGGCTTATCCAAAGCGGCGATGAAGCCGGTGACGATGTCGTCGATGTAGGTCCAGTCGCGCTTCAGGTGGCCGGCGTTGTAGAGCGTGAGCGTTTGGCCGGCCAGGATCATGCGCGACCATTGCCAGGGCATCATGTCGGGGCGGCCATGCGGGCCGTAGACGTTGAAGAAACGCAGGACGGTGATCGGCAATTTCCAGAGATGATGGAAGCTGTGGGCGAGCAGTTCCATCGCCCGCTTGCTGGCCGGATACGGCGCCAGGGGCCGGTCGGCGGGGGCGGTTTCCGCGAAAGGGACCGGCGTGTTCGAGCCATACACCGACCCGGTGCTGGCCAGCACCAGGCGCGGGCCGTTGGCCAGCCGGGCGGCATCCATGAGATTCATCGTGCCCTGCACGTTCACCGTGCCATAAATCAGCGGATGCTCGACGCTATAGCGCACGGCGGCCATCGCCGCCACATGGGCGATGCCGTCGGGCTTGTGTGACGCCACCAACTCGCGCATCGCGTCGGCATCGCGCAGGTCGCCCTCCACAAACGTAAAGGCCCGGTCAGGCCGCAGGTCGGCCAGATGCCGATGTTTGTGGACGAGGGGGTAGTAATCGTTGAGGTTATCCAGCCCGATGACGCGATCGCCGCGATCGAGCAAGGCGCGCGACAGCCGGCTGCCGATGAATCCCGCCGCGCCCGTCACGAGGAAGGTTTCGCTCATTGGCGGCAGTTTAACGCGGAGGTGCGGGATTCACCATGAAACGCGATGGATCGAACCCCACAACCCAAGTGACATCTGAAAATCCGAAATCCGAAGCACGAAATCCGAAACAAATCCAAAAGCAAGGAAAACGAAAAATTCAAAGGTCGCGCTCGTCGGTTCTCTCTTCAAGCTTACTTCCCTTAAGAATACCGCATCATCGTGGCCGTCGCGACTCCACGCCTTTGCGCCTCTGTGACTCTGCGCAAATCTTCTCGTCGCGGGAAGTTCTATCACACAATCGCCCCCGCGCAGGACGAACCATGCCCGGCGGCGCACCCGAAGCAATGCCCGGCGGTCACGATCCGCCGGCGCAGGAAACTTGAGGCATCGAAATCCCGAATATTACCCGGCGTCTCTTTCGATACCGGCAGCCCGATCGCGGCATTAAAGACACAATCGTGAAGCGACCCGTCCCAGGCAACGTGGAGTTGATGGCGGCACATCAGGCCCTGGATCGTGTCCAGGTTATACGCGGCGCGCAGCTTTTGCAGGTAGGCATCCGCCTGCCCGCGCCGGCGCAGATCGCGCAGAAAGGCGCCGATGGGCATGTTGGCGATCACGAGCAAATGCGTGAAAAGAATGCCGAAGCGCTCCGCCAGATTGCGCTTGAGGGTCTGTTCAAGCCCCGTCTGCCGGGGCGGCAGCACCGGGCCGGCGGGGCTGAAGGCCAGCCCTAGCGGGAGCGTGGGGTCGATGCCGTAGCCATTGGCGTTGAGCAATTGAATGGATTTGATGCAGTCGTCGTTTTTGTGGCGCTCACAGTGGAAACGTGGACTGCCGTCGGAGGCGCCAGGCAGCGGCGCCACCAACTGCGCGCGATGCTGCCTGAGAAACGCCGGCAAATCGCGGCGGCGGCTTTCCAGCAAAGTTGTGAAATCGCTTCGGACGATCACCTGCAAATCCGCGTTGCGCGCGGCCTTAACAAACTGCCGGAATCGAGGGTGCGTTTCGGGCGGCGCGCCCAGGATGTCAATTCCGGCAGCTTTTATTTTCGTCGCCGCCGACAGGATTTGTTGCATCGTCTGCCAGTTCATCTCCTGGTTTGCCCCGGAGTCAGGCTCGCTTTTTTGGAACGTGGCGGCGGCTTGGCGCGGGCCGTTCACGTTGACCTGCACGGCGCGGATCGACACCGCCCGAAGCGGCAGGCCAAGCGTTTGATGCACCCGCTCGGAGAAATCATCCAGGGCGGCCGGCTTCCTGCGAACCGTCAACGGCACTACCATCGCTACTCCCTTCCCACCCTGCCATCCATTTGCCGTTTCTATACGCGCGATGTTCAAAGACGTGGAATCAATTGCGCCACTATTTCGAAAAGCGCGCAATCTAAACAAGGAAGAGAGGTGTCAATTAACCGCGGATATGCCGATAACTTTTTCACTGGATTTCTCAACACAAAGCGCCGGCCCCACTAAACAATGAATGGAACCGATATGTAATTCACGAGAGGTGTGGAACATGGCAAATGGCGATACATCGTGGTGTGGAAGTAAGGAACACGTTCGGCCCGGCGCCAGCCGGCGCGAGTTCCTGTATGTCGGCCTTCTGGGCGGCCTGGGGCTTACCCTGGGCGATTACCTCCAGGCGCGCGCGCTGGGCGGGCAGATCGCCATTCCGGGCACTACGGTGGGTTTGAAGGAAGGCCCCGCCAAGGCCGTCATTCATATTTTCATGCCCGGCGGCATTTCCAGCCATGAATGGTTTGACCCCAAGCCTGATGCTCCGGTTGAATATCGCGGGCCGTTTGGAACGGTGAAAACCAAAGTCGAAGGCGAGGTTTTCTCGGAGACCATTCCAGAGATTGCCGGCGTGGCCGACAAGCTTTGCGTGATCCGCTCGCTTACACATGGCGAAGCCGCTCACGAGCGCGGCACGCACAACATGTTCACCGGCTATCGCCCCAGCCCCGCGCTCAATTTCCCCAGCTTCGGGTCGGTGATCAGCGAGGAATTTGGGCCGCGCAAGAACATGCCGCCGTATGTTTGCGTCCCGAGTATGCCCAATCCGTATGCCGGTTCGGGGTATTTGAGCACGAAGTATGGCCCCTTCAGCCTGGGCGCCGATCCCTCAGCCGGCGGATTCAAGGTGCGCGATCTGCAACTGCCCGGCGGCATCGATCCCAATCGCTTCGAGCGCCGACAGAGCATTCTGGCGACCGTGGACGACCACTTCCGCAGCATCGAAAAATCCGACGCCCTGAGCGCGATGGATTCGTTCTATACGCGGGCGTACAGCATGGTCAGCTCCAAGGAAGCCCGCGAGGCGTTCAACCTTTCCTCCGAGCCCGAATCAATCAAGGAACAATACGGCAAGAACTCCGCGGGCATGCGCATGCTCCTGGCCCGCCGGCTGGTCGAAGGCGGCGTCCGCTTTGTCTCCATGACCTACGGCGGATGGGATCATCACTCCAACATCACTCAGGGCTTCAAAGGCCAGATGCCCGCGTTCGACAAGGCATTCGCCGCCCTGATCCGCGATCTTGACAACCGCAAGATGCTCGATTCGACCATCGTCATGGTGAGCTCGGAGTTTGGCCGCACGCCCAAGATCAACCAGCAGGACGGGCGCGACCACTGGCCCAAGGTGTTCAGCGTTGTGTTGGCCGGCGGCGGCATGAAACGCGGCCTAATCTACGGCTCCTCCGACCCCACCGGCGCCGAGCCCGACGAAAACCCCGTGACCGTCGAAGATTTCTCCGCCACCCTATACAGCCAGCTTGGAATCGACCCCGACAAGCGCCTGATGAGCCCCGGCAACCGCCCGATCGATATCGTTCGCGGCGGGAAGCCGATCAAGGACATCATCGCTTGAAAGCCCGGAAAGAGCAGACAACCGCGGAGACGCAGAGACGCAGAGAAGAGTAGGAGAAATAGCAAAGTTTGAAAGGGTGCTTGCGTGGTGGAAATGCAGGGCCGCTCAACGTATCACGGGCGTCTCGCCCGTGCCGATTGCGCGGTGAACCGGCAAACTTGATTTCTCTACGGCCAGACCCTCCGCACGCGCGAGACGCCCGTGATACGGCGGACAGCTTGGTACCCGCAATGCACCCATTAAGCCCTGATTAATTGCCTCCTCAATTTCTTCCCTCCGCGTCTCTGCGCCTCCGCGGTTATTTTCACCCACCCCAACCATGCCGCTTCGCAAACTTCCAATGTGCGCCCCCCTGCTGCTCCTGGCCTTTGCCGCCAGCGGGCTGGCTTCGAGTCCGGACTTGCGGGTGATCCTGCCGCGCGGGGTGCAGCGCGGCGCCGAGACGGATGTGGTTTTTCATGGGGCTCGGCTTGGCGACGCCAGCGAGATTCTTTTCTACACGCCTGGCATTGCCGTCGAGAAGCTCGACGCCAGGAATGCGTCCGAGCTTCATGCCCGCGTTCGCGTTGATAAGGACGCGCACATCGGCGAATACTGCTGCCGGGTGCGCACGCAGACCGGCATCTCCGAGATGCGCACGCTTTACGTCGGGCCCTTCCCCATCATCGAAAAGAAAAAGGTGGACGAAAAGGGCAAGCCGATCATTAACGATTTCGAGCACCCGCAATCCATCGACCTGAACGTCAGCGTCACCGGCACCGTCGAAAGCGAGCAGGTTCATTACTTCGCGGTGAACGCGAAAAAAGGCCAGCGGCTCACCGCCGAGGTGCATGGCATGCGCCTGGGCGATCTGTTCGATCCGTATGTCGCGATCGTGGATGAAAAGAAGTTCGAGCTTGCCACCTCGGACGACACCGCTCTGGCGATGCAGGACCCGATCGCCTCTTGCATCATCCCCGCCGATGGACCCTACATCATTTCCCTCCGTGAAAGCAGCTACGGAGGCAGCGGGGAATCGCACTACCTTCTGCATGTGGGTACCTACCCCCGCCCCACCATCGTTTACCCGCTGGGCGGCCGCGCCGGGGAAGACTTACAGATCAAATACATCGGCGACGTTGCCGGGCCATTCGCGCAAACGCTCAAGCTGCCCGCGCAGCCGGTCGACTCACTGGACCTGTTCCCCGTGCAGGATGGACTGACGGCTCCCTCGCCCAACCACCTGCGCGTCAGTAATTTCCCCAACGTGCTCGAACAGGAGCCCAACGACACGCTCAAAACCGCCACGGTTTATACCGGCGATCTTCCGGTCGCCTTCAACGGGATCATCGAGCATCCCGGCGACATTGATTTCTTCCGTTTCAAGGCCAAAAAGGGCCAGCAGCTTCACCTCCGCGTTCTGGCCCGCAAGCTCCGCTCGCCGTTGGATTCGGTGATGGCACTTTACAATGGCAAGGGTGGGCGCATTTCGCAAAACGACGATTCGGGCGGCCCGGACAGCTACATCCGCTTTGGCGTGCCCGCCGACGGCGAATACGTCATCAGCATCACCGACCAGCTTCGCCAGGGCGGACCGGAATATGTTTATCGCGTTGAAGTGACGCCCATCGAGCCGTCGCTCTCGCTGGTCATCCCGGCATACCAGCAAAACTCGCAGGAGCGGTGGACGGCGCCCGTCCCGCGCGGCAACCGCTATGCCACCCTCATGCGCGTGGCCCGTGAGGACATGGGCGGCCCTGTCGCTCTGTCGGCTACGGACCTGCCCGATGGCGTCACCATGCAAGCGCCGACGATTGATGGCAGCGATGAGATCCCGGTCGTCTTTGAGGCCAAGCCCGATGCGCCAATCGCCGCGAAACTCGCCGACCTCACCGGCAAATCCGCCGATGGCAAATCGCCGGGGCACGGCAGCTACCAGCAGACCATCGATCTGGTCTATGGCCCCAACAATCAGCCGCTCTATAAGACGCATTTGGACAAGCTCGCCGTGGCGGTCACGGCGGAGGCGCCGTTCAAGCTGCACCTGGAGCAGCCCACCGTGCCGCTCGTGCAGGGCGGGTCGATGAAGCTGAAAGTGACCGCCGAGCGGGCCAAGGATTTTAAGTCGCCAATTTCCGTGCGGCTGTTGTTCCATCCGCCGGGCGTTGGCGCAAGCTACGCGGTGGAAATGAAACCGGGCGCGAGCGAACTGCTTTATCCGCTGAACGCCGAGCCCAATGCCGGCGTGCGTACGTGGAAGATTTGCGTGGTCGGCGAAGCGGACGTCAAGGGCCAGCTTTGGGTTTCGTCGGAATTGGTCGATTTGGTGGTCGCTCCGCCCTACCTTCTGGCCCAGCTTCAAATGACCGCCGCCGAGCAGGGTAAGCCGGCATCCATGCTCTGCAAGCTCGAACAAAAAGAAAAGTTTGATGGCAACGCCAAGGCCAAACTGCTGGGCCTTCCTTCCAACATAACCGCGCAGGAAGTTGAGATCGCTTCCAGCGACCAGCAGGTGATTTTCCCGCTGACCATCGGCGAAAAAGCCCCGGTCGGCACGCACCAGGGCCTCTTCTGCCGCGTAACGGTGATGAAGGACGGCCAGCCGATCGTGCACAATATCGGACGCGGCGGGGTGCTGCGGGTGGACAAGCCGCCGGAACAAAAGAAGGCCGTGCCCGCGCCGGTTGTCGCTGCCAAGGCCCAGGCCAAGCCGGTGGTGGCCGCCGCCCCGGCCCCGCTGTCCCGCCTGGAAAAACTCCGGCAGGAGCAGGAGAAGAAGTAGCATTGGGAATCGACGATTTGAAGCACAGCGGCGAGGACGCCGCTTCTATGTGGAGCGCGAGAACCGGGATTCGCAGTCTTGCAGGGTTCGCTTCAGCGAACGCGGCCTTTTCGATGGACAACGGCCTCTTAATTGCGAACGGCCTCTTGGCCACGGCGCGGTTCTTCCGATTTCTCTGCCGCGTTTTTTCACTGAAGCGTGCATACTACATTGACGGCGCGATTTTGGAATACAATATGAAAACGACCATCGCTCATTATCTCGCGCTTGCCGCGCTGGCCGTTGCGGGCGTATCCGCTCCGCGCACCGCGCGGGCCGACGATAAGCCGACCGCGCCCGGCGCAGCTGCCGCGCCGTTTGTCGTCTTCCCGGCAGACGTCAACCTCAATACCGCCGCCGCCGTGCAATCGGTCATCGTGCAGGCCACGCGTCCCGATGGAATCACCCAGGATGTAACCGCGCAGGCGAAGTTTGAACTGACTGATCCGACCCTGGCCAAAGCCGATGGCAACGTTCTCAAGCCGCTGGCAGATGGCAGAACGCAGCTCAAGGTGACGTATCAAGGCAAGACGGTTGATGTGCCGGTGCAGGTGAAAGGCGCGAAAGTCGAGCGGCCGATCAGCTTTCGGCTGGATGTAATGCCGGTCTTCATGCGGTCGGGTTGTAACGTCGGCGGGTGCCATGGGGCCGCTCGCGGAAAAGACGGCTTCCACCTCTCGCTGTTCGGCTTCGATCCGGCCAGCGATTACAACTCGCTGACCCGCCAGATCTCCACCCGCCGAATCAACCTCGCCTTGCCCGAAGAAAGCCTGGTTCTCACCAAAGCCACCGGCAAGGTCCCCCACACCGGCGGCACGTTATTCAAGGAAGATGATCCGCGCTATGCCACGCTGCTGCGCTGGCTCAAGGCCGGTGCGCCCGACGATCCCGTCACCGTCGCCAAACCCGAGTCCATGGAAATCCTTCCCCGGCAGATGGTGCTCGAGGAAGGCGACAAACAGCAGATGACCGTGCGCGCCCATTATTCCGATGGCACCGATCGCGACGTGACCAGGTTGGCCGTCTTCCTGAGCAATAACGATAACTCGGCAAAAGTCAGCCCCGACGGCGCGGTAGTGGCCGGGGCGCGCGGCGAGGCGTTTGTCATGGCCCGCTTCGCAACCTTCACCATGGGCTCGCAATCCATCGTCGTGCCCAAGGGATTGCAGTACACCTTCCCCAGTGTGCCTGAGTACAACTACATCGACACGCTGGTGGACGCGAAACTCAAGAAGCTGCGCATCGGCCCGTCGCCGATCTGCGGCGACGAAATTTTCCTCCGCCGGGCGCACATCGACATCAACGGCACGCTGCCGACTCCCGAGGAACACGATCAATTCCTGGCCAGCACCGATCCGCAAAAACGCCAGAAGCTGGTCGATGATCTAATCTCGCGCAAGGAATTCGTGGACATGTGGGTGATGAAGTGGGCGGAACTGCTGCAGATCCGCTCCGACAACAACCAGGTCAGCTACAAATCCGCGTTGCTCTATTACAACTGGTTGGAAGACAAGATCGCCCGCAACGTGCCGTTCGACCAAATTGTGCAGGAAATTCTGGGCGCCAATGGCGGCACCTTCAAGACTCCCGCCACCAACTACTACCAGATCACGACCGACACGCTGAAGGTTTCCGAGAATTGCGCCCAGGTATTCATGGGCATGCGCATTCAGTGCGCTCAGTGCCATAACCATCCGTTCGATCGCTGGACGATGGATGATTATTACAGCTTTGCCGCCTTCTTCAGCCAGGTGGGCCGCAAGCCCGCGGAGGATCCGCGCGAGGTGATCGTTTTCAATCGCCGATCCGGCGAAGTGAATCATCCGGTCGGCGGGCGCGTGATGAAGCCCAAGTTTCTGGGCGGCGCCACGCCGGATGTGAAGGGCAAGGATCGGCGGGTGGTGCTGGCCAAGTGGCTGGCGTCGCCGGAGAATCCGTACTTCGCCAAGAATCTCTCAAACATCGTGTGGGACCATTTCTTCGGCAAGGGAATCATCGATCCGGTGGATGACGTGCGCGTGAGCAACCCTGCCGTCAACCCCGAATTGCTCGATTCGCTGGCGCAGCATTTCGTGGATTACCACTACGATTTCAAACGGCTGGTGCGGGACATCTGCCTGTCGCGCACGTATCAGGAGGCCGTCGAGACCAACGCGAGCAACGAGAACGACGACCGCAATTTCTCGCACAGCGCGGTGCGCCGGATGCGGGCCGAGGTGCTGCTCGATTGCATCAGCGAAGTGACCGGCACGAAAGACAAATTCCGCGGCCTGCCGCTGGGTGCCCACGCCGTGCAGATCGCCGACGGCACCACCAGCGACTACTTCCTCACTACCTTCGGCCGTGCCACCCGCGAGACCGTCTGCTCCTGCGAAGTGAAGATGGACCCAAACCTCTCGCAGGCCCTGTCCATGATCAACGGCAACAAGGTGCATGACAAAATCCAGAACGGGCGTGTCATCGCCGACCTGCTCAAGGCCAAGGAGCCGCCGGCGCAGATCATCGACCGCCTTTTCATTCGTTGCCTGGGCCGCCACGCGAGTCCCGCGGAAATGTCGTCGCTGGGCGCGCAGGTCGCCCAGGCCGGACCGGATTCCAGGAAGGTGCTCGATGACATCTTCTGGGCGCTGTTGAACTCGCAGGAGTTTGTGTTCAATCATTGAATTGAAGAGAAACGAAGTTAAGCGCAAAGACCGCTGAGATAGAAGGAGCGGAGAGGAGTGAGATTCCAAGGCGGCTTGGCGCGAGCCATGCGTTCGTGATCGAGCGGCGCAATTTCGGTGGTGAAACGGCGCTGTTGTATCACGGGCGTCCCGCCCGTGCCTGGTGTTCAAGAGCTGGCAAAGCCGCAGTTTCTCGACCACCGTGCCATCCGCACGGGCGAGACGCCCGTGATACGATTGCGGCTTTCGGCCCTCGTCTCCATCTTTCCGCCTCTGCGCTCTCAGCGTCTCGGCGGTGATCATTCTTCGTAACGGAGCAGTCGGCATGGTTCGCGTAATGACGTATTCCCGATCGACGATTCTGGCCTCGGCCGCCGCGGCGGCGTTGCTCTGGGGCGCGCCCGCGCGCGGCGCGGATAAGGTGAACTACCAGGATCATATCCTGCCGATCTTTCGCAACAGTTGCCTCAACTGTCATAATCCCGACAAGAAGAAGGCGGGGCTTGATCTGAGTTCGTTCGGCGCGGCTTTGGCCGGCAGCGAGAACGGCCCGGTCATCAACCCCGGCGACGCCGACGCCAGCAAGCTGTACAAATCCGTCACGCACGCCGAAGACCCCACGATGCCGCCCAAGCGCGACAAGCTCCCGGAAAAGGAGTTGGCGCTCATCAAGGCGTGGATCGCCGGCAGCGCGCTGGAAACCGCCAACGGCAGGCCCGTCGCGTCCACCAAGCCCAAGCTGAATCTCACCGTCGCTGCCAACGGCGCCAAAAAGCCCGACGGCCCCCCGCCGATGCCGCGAGATCTGCTCCCCGAGCCGGTCGTGCGCGCCAGCCGCCCCTGGGCGACGCGCTGCATGGCGACCAGCCCCTGGGCGCCGGTCGTCGCAATCGGCGGGCAACATCAGGTTCTGGTCTACAACACCGACACGCTCGATCTAGTCGGCGTCGTTCCGTTCGTCGAAGGCGAGCCGCAGGTCGTGCAATTCAGCCGCAGCGGCCGGCTTCTGCTGATCGGCGGCGGCGTCGCCGCCAGGAGCGGCAAAGTCGCGCTCTGGGACGTCACCACCGGCCAGAAAATCACCACCGTCGGCGACGAATTCGACCAGGTGCTCGCCGCCGATATTTCTCCCGACCAGGACGCCGTCGCACTGGGCGGCCCCACCAAAGTATTCAAGATCTACTCGACCCGCGACGGAACGCTGCTGCATTCCACCAAGAAGCACACGGATTGGGTGACCGCCGTCGCCTATAGCCCCGACGGCGTGCTGCTGGCCAGCGCGGACCGGGCCGGCGGCCTGTTCGTCTGGGAAGCCAAGTCCGGCCACGAGTTCTACAACCTCGCGGGCCACAAGGCCGGCGTCACCGCCGTAGCCTTCCGCGATGATTCCAACGTCCTGGCCAGCGCCAGCGAAGACGGAACCGTCAAACTCTGGGACATGCCCAGCGGCAAGGAAATCAAAAGCTGGCAGGCGCACGGAGGCGGTGTGCTGTCGGTCGCCTTCACCCATGATGGCCGCATCGTCACCTGCGGGCGCGACAAGGTCGTGCGCCTTTGGAAGCCCGATGGCTCTGGAATCAGCACGTTCGATGGATTTACCGATATTGCCCTGCATGCCACCTTCGACCACGACGGCAAGCGCGTGATCGCCGGCGATTGGACCGGCGACCTGCGCGTGTGGGACGTTTCCAACGGCAAGCTGGTCGGCCATCTCAGCTCCAACCCCGCCCCGCTTGCCGATCGCCTGGATGCGGCCAACAAGCACGCGGCCGAGTTGCAGGCGCCTGCCGACAAGACCGCCGCGGAACTGGTTAAGGCCCAGGCCGCGGCAGATAGGGCCGCGCGCGAGCAGGCCGCCGCAGTGGCCGCAGTTCCCGCGACAAAGAAGGCAGTCGAGGAAGCGCAGGCGAAGTTGAAATCGGCGCAGGAAGTGCGACAAACTGCTTCCGCCAAATTAAGGGAGATAATCGCGGCATTGCCACAGGCTCAATCGGCTTTCGCCCGCGCGACTTCGGCCCGCGATGATGCCGTCAAGACGGGCGAAGCCGCCGCACGGGAGCTCAAGTCCCTTGCGGACGTGGTGACGAGCAGGCAAAAGGCGGTTGATCAATCGTCGCAGGCCCTGGCTGCCGCCAAAGCCGCCTCGCAACAAAAGCCCGATGACGCCGGCCTCGCGTCGACGTTAAAGGAGAAGCAGACGGCAATGGACAAGACATCGCAGGAACTCGACGCCGCCAAATCCGCCGCCAGCGCGCAAACCGATAAACTCAAAATCTTGGCCGATGCCCTTGCCAAGTCTCAATCGGATTTGGCGAAGGCCAATGAGGCGCTGACGTCGGCGAAAAACGCCGTCGCCGACCGGACCGCGTCAGCCGAAAAGGCGCGGCTCGCTCGCAAGATGACCGAGGATGCTCTGGCCAAGGCCAAGACAGATGCAACCGCCGCCCAAAAGGCGGTCGCGCCGCGAACGGCGCAGTCCAAGGATGCGCAGACACAACTCGCGAAGGCGAAGGCCGCATCGTATCTGGCCACATCCCAACTCGCGGCAGCCAAACTTGAGGTGAACCGACTGAAGGTCGGCCAGTTCTACATGGGCGTCTACGCGGCCCGGCAGGAACTGGCGGCCAGGCAGGCCCAAGTCGATCAACTGACCGCCGCCGCCAAGGGCGCGGAAACCGACGCCGCCAACATGGCCGCCGGCATCGAGCAGGCGAAGAAGACGCAGGCCGACGCGCCCAAGCTTCTTAAAGGCCGGCAGGATGCGATCGCTAAGGAAACTGCCGGGTTGGCCGCATCAAACAAGGCCTTTTCGGCTTCGCAC
The DNA here is from genome assembly GCA_035648595.1 of Tepidisphaeraceae bacterium. Classification (GTDB taxonomy): domain Bacteria; phylum Planctomycetota; class Phycisphaerae; order Tepidisphaerales; family Tepidisphaeraceae; genus RYN-428. Next base: position 826 of record DASRLH010000500.1, on the reverse strand, counting down.
GCCCAACTCACCGCCCGCCAATCCCTGCTGGCACAGGCGACCGATCTGGCGGCAAAGCTGGAGGCGGAACTCAAGAAAACGCCGGCGGATAAACCCCTGGCCGATGCCGCCGCCAAGGCCAAAGCCACTGTAGAGCCCCTGACGGCGGACGTGCAGGCCGCGACGCAATCCGCCGCTACCAATGCCGCCACCGTGAAGACCGCGACCACCGCGCTGGCCAGGGCACAGGCGGATCTTGGCAAACAGCAAGCTCAAATCGCCAGCCTGCCCAAACAGATCGAGGCGCTGCGGCAAGCGATGGCCAAGGCAAAGGCCGATGGCCCCCTCAAGAAAGCCGCCGCCGGCGAGGCCGCCAAGGCGATGGCCACGATCAAGGGGAAGGTGGATCAGCTCAACGCCGAGTATCAGAAAAAAACCCGGGAGGCGGGGCTGGGCACGCCGGCGCAGGTGTCGGTGAAGGGGTGAATTGCGGGCGCCGCCGTGGTTGGAAACCCAAACAGCCGTGGACACTGAGTTGCCCCCGATTATGGGGAATGCGAAGCCGCGAGAATTCGTAAAGGCTCCAAGACAGGCGCTGTGAACCGTGACACGGGCGTCCGGCCCGTGCTGATGGCAGCGGCAGTGGAGGAACCACGGTCTTCCCATCTCAAAGCACCATGCACGGGCGGGGCGCCCGTGTCATGTTGATAATGCCGTTCGGCTCGCCGGTTGCTTTATTATATGCTGGGCACGAGTATGGGGTTCAGGCGCGAGGTGGTTGCACGGGCCCCAGGCGCCAGCGCCTTGGAAGGGGGCGAATAGCGCGCAGCATCAAAGCGGAGTGACC
>DASRLH010000499.1:0-2319 GCA_035648595.1 Tepidisphaeraceae bacterium | reverse complement strand
GGTAGCCGCGAATACCCCATCCGTGATACAACAGGCTTGTGGACATGAGTTTGTCTCCTTTCTGAAGCTTGGTAACTCCAGAGGAGACGGCCATGTCCATTTTTTTTCAAGCACTACCTACGCAAAAGCCGGAAGAACCATCTTGTATTTCATTGTTCAGGTCTTCTTTGGTAAACGACGTGGACGTGGCGCGTCATTTCTTGATGCCGTCCTGGAACTTCATGCTGGCATGACTGCCATTGCAGAACGGTTTGTTGTCGGAGGCTCCGCAGCGGCAGAGCGTCACTCGATTGCGCACCTCATGGCGTTTGCCGTTGGCGGACTCGATTGGAATCCCCCCTTGGACCCAGAGCGGCCCGCTGCAGCCGAGCGCGGGATCTTCGACGACACCGATCGATGGTTCCAGCGGCTCCTCGATTTCCTTCCCCGTTGCCTTGTCGTGAACAACGAGGCGGCCCGACGGACAATGCATGGCTTCGCGAATAACCAGTTTACGTGCGTCGGGGTTGTCCGTCTGCTCGATAAGACCCCATATCTTGCCGCCTGGATCGCAAAAGCGGGCGAAGGCGCAAAGATGCTCCACATCACTCAGGACAAGCGTCGGTCCATCGATCTGCTCCGCCTGCCGCGCGTAAGGACGGCGACTTGCCGTTTCTTCCCCGTCGAATCCCGTTGTCGCATGACTTCCATCGCAGAATGGGGCGGTCTTCGACTGCCCGCATCGGCATAGCGCGTAATCCTTTCCCGATTCAAAAGTCTTTTCGGTCCGCCAATCCCATGACATCCCTTCTTGGTTGGGGACGATGACCTGAAGCCGCAGCGGCGGACCGCCCGACACGAGGTACGGCCCGTTCTCGCTGACGACGACCTTCATCTCCGAGGATGACGATTCTGAGTGGCTCATGACGAAGTCCTCCAGTTAAAACACGTATAAATCGCCCGTTAAGTAGTTTGGCCCGTCCGTCATTTCAATCTCTCCACGCCTGCGGATGCTCGTCGCGCGCCAAGTCGGCGGCGGCGGCGTTGGATAGCGTCTGCTCGACATTCTTGCAGCCGGGGATCACGCAGGCGACTGCATCATGCCGCAGGCACCAGGCCAGTGCCCATTGGGCCATGTCGGCGCCGGGCGGAACCTCCTGGCGTTGGATCTCCTCAACCTCCTTGAGACGGGCCTGCGTTTTCTCGTCGTCGTGGGTTGCGCGCACGTCGCCGGACTTGAAGGTGGCGCCGGGCTTGTATTTGCCGCTGAGCAGCCCGCTTGCCAGCGGCACGCGCGCCAGCACGCCCAAGTCCTGCCGTTGGCATGCCGGGAGCAACGCGGCTTCGGGCTTGTGATCCAGGCGATTGTAAACGACCTGCACCGCCTGCGCGCCCACCTCCGTCGCGCGATCGATCTGGAAGAGGTTGTCGTTGGGGCTGACCGAAATGCCGATGTGACGGACCTTGCCCGCCTGCACCTGTTTCTGGAGTAGGTCCCAAAGGCCCGGGGTCTGGAACTTTTCGTTGTCGCCGGAATGAAACTGGTAGAGATCGATATGATCGGTCTGCAACGCGCGCAACGAGCCTTCGAGTTGCGCGAGCACGTCCGCCGGCTCGTAGTGAACGGTGCGATCCATGAATCCGTGGAAATGATGGCCGAACTTGGTGGCCAGCACCCATTTGTCGCGATCGCGGCGGATGGCGTTGCCGATGAGTTTTTCCGATAAATGATCGCCGTAACACTCGGCGGTGTCGATCAGATTCATCCCCGCTTGCCGGCCGGCGTCGAAGATGGAGTCCACCTGCTGCCGAGTAAAATCCTTGCCCCATTCGCCGCCGAACTGCCAGGTGCCGATGCCGATGACGGAGACTTTGAGATCGGTTTTGCCGAGCCTGCGGTATTTCATGGCGGGATTATAGCCGAAGAAGCGCCTGCGCCCCGCAGGGATGGGATGGATGCGAGAGGCATGGCTCAAGCTGCCGCGTTTATCCGCGGGCGGCAGAATTGATTTAACTTGAAGGCGCTGCGGGTATTCTCTACAGAAAATGAAACCAACCGTATATATCGAGACGACTATCGCGGGGCATCTGACTTCGCGGTTGCCGAGGGATATCATCGTAGCGGGCCAGATGCTGGAGACTCGGCGGTGGTGGAACGAATCACGCGATCAGTTCGCCCGTCATTTGCACACCCCGTGAATTACTGATCGTTGCGCAATGAAGTTTAATCTTTGAAATAGGCATAAGATAGGCATGGAAGCCACGGAAGGCACGCTGAAGGATTGGCGGCAGTGGCGTCGTTTCCAAGCACTGCGTTTGAAGCGGCAGGGCTGGTTCCAA
>DASRLH010000498.1:0-9220 GCA_035648595.1 Tepidisphaeraceae bacterium | reverse complement strand
TGCAGGCGCTCCTCGCTCAGGGGTATGAGGGGAAGATCGACCTCATTTATATTGATCCGCCGTTTGATTCCAAGGCGGACTACTCGCACCGCATCCCGATCTTGGGGCATTCGATTACAAAAGAGCCGTCTGTAATCGAACGGCTCGCCTATCGCGATACTTGGGAGGGAGGCATCGACTCATATTTGGACATGCTGTACCCGCGCTTCCAACTCGCCAAGCGCCTCTTGACCAACGGCGGAAGTATTTATGTCCATCTCGGCCCTAACGTCAGCCATTACATAAAATTATTGATGGATGAGGTGTTCGGTAAGCAACATTATCTAAATCATATTACCTGGAAGCGAACCTACGCGCATAGTGATGCAATTCGCTATGGCACCGTGGACGACCACATTCTGTTTTATTCGAGGAGTGTGGATCACATATTCAACAAGGCATTTAAGGCGCATTCCGCCGAGTACATAGGTTCCCATTATAGTCAGCGGGACAATGACGGCCGACAGTTCCGGTTGGTCACGCTATCCGGTGCGGGCCCCGGTCCCGTGCGTCGCTTTGGCGAGGTGGAGATCGCGCCGCCCCCTGGACGGCATTGGGCATGGTCGCAGGATCGAATTGATGAGGGGCTTAAATCAGGAAAGATTGTTTATGCGAAAACAGGGCAGCCTAATATTAAGCAGTATCTCGACGACACAGAGGGCACCGTCATTCAATCTATTTGGGACGATATTCCTCCCGTTAATCCCGTCTCGACAGAGCTTCTCGGATTTCCGACACAGAAACCGGAAGCGCTCATCGAGCGGATCATAAGAGCGTCCTCGCACGAAGGTTCTCTCGTCGCCGACTTCTTCTGCGGCTCCGGCACAACAGCGGCGGTTGCCGAGAAACTTGGCCGGCGTTGGATCACCTCCGACCTCGGCAAAGTCGGCATCCAGGTGACGCGCGGGCGGCTGGTTCAGCAGGATTCCAAGCCGTTTCTCATCGAAAACATCGGCAATTACCAGCGTGAGATGATCTACCTGAGCGGCGGGCGGATCGGGGAGATGCAGCGGATCATTCTCAAGCTGTACGGCGCCATGCCGCACCCGGCGTACAAGGACCTTGGCACGCGCAAGGCCGATGACGGCGTGATCGAACTCGTGTACGTCGGCTACCCCGATCGCCCGACCACCGCCCGCAAGGTCGAGGAACTCGCTCGATCCGCCCAAACGCTGGACGGCGACGGATACAAGCGGCTGGTGATTCTTGCCTGGGATTATGACTACAACTTCGACGAAGCCTGGGAGCAGCTTCGCAAGGCGGCCAGGAAGCCGGCCACCGCCGACGTGCAGCGCAAGCTCATTCCGCCGGACGTTTATGATTATCTGAAAAAAGCCAAGGACGAGGCGGACATCGAAAAGCTGGTCAACAAAATCCAGTTCCACGAAAAGCCGTACCTCAAGCTCGCCAAGGCAAAGGTCGGCAAAAAAGAGGACGGGAAGCGCGAAGTGACCGTCGGCATCGACCGCTATGTTTTGTTCGATTTGCCGGTGCCCGAGAAGGACAAGGAAAAGTTGCGCGAGCTGATCAAGGAAAACTTCGCGGTGCTGATCGACTATTGGGCCGTCGATTGGAACTACGACGGCGCGACTTTCAAAAGCCAATGGCAGGCGATCCGCGGCAATGGGAAAAAAGCGAAAGTGGTTGCGACCAGCACCGCGAGAATGCTCGACACTGGGGCGAAATATACGATTGCCGTCCGAGTGGTTGATGTTTTCGGGAATGACGCGGCGGGGACGATGGTGGTTGAAACGTGATAAATTGCTTGCGTGCCCAGCCCTTCACATCCAGTTTCGAAGCCCCCGAGAATCGTTGATAGGAAGACACGACTACAATACATGGACACCGAACACCCCAAGCGGCCGAAAAAACAGGACTCCGGCTACGACGCTGCGAAAAAGTGGCCCGCTGACACGCCGCATACCGTGGATGCCTGTTTACAGCAACTGCTGGACCCGGTCCGCGTAAAGGATGCATTCCAGTTTCACGGTTCACATGAGAATTGGGATTCGATTCGCTCATCTTTGGATCGCAAGTTCAACTCAAAGATCGCGCCAGCCCTGAAGTTTCAGGCGGAAAGAAAAATCCTCACGCGATTTGCTGGCCAATGCTATCGCCACTTGGAACCGCAGTCCAGAATCCATATCGAACTGGCCCGATTGCGTTGGAACACGTACCGCACGACCGGGACAATGTTCGTCGCGCGCCATTTCGGACTTCCGACACGATGCATTGACTGGACGTCCGCCCCGTTGACGGCCTTGTTCTTCGCGTGCCGCCGATCTCCCCACCAAGATGGCACCCTCTGGTACGTCGGCATCAATGACCTTGAGAGTTGCATGAGCAATCAGTGGAGGCGCGCCTACAGAGTGTCTGGACATATTGAAGACCGCTTTGAAGCAGACATTAGAAAAGGCGTGGAAAGAAACGTGCTCGTTAAGCTACATTTTCCCCCGTGGATGCCCCGTGCGGTCAAACAAGGTGCGTTCGTGACCGTCGCTGGCAAGTTTGGCGTGGACCATGCGGCGAAGATGGCCGAACTCGGCATATCCGAATGCGGAAGAATTATTGTCAAGGCGCGGCTTAAGCGCCGTCTTCTTGAAAGACTCGATCTGATGGGAATAAACGGCTATACGCTTGGCATCGGCGACTCAACGGTCGAGACGATTGCCAGCGACATTGCGAGGGATTTCTGGGAGGAAACTGGCCCTCGTGGAACCCGCGGGCATACTTGTCAGCCCCCCGCGCGCTGATCGTTCAAAATCAACTCGATGGCCGATCTGAGGCTTTGGATAGCCTCGTCCTTCGTGCGCCCTTGGCCGTTCGCGCCGGGAACCTCCGGCGCGTAAGCGATAAACCACCCGTCGGCTTGCTCGATGATCGCCGTGAATTCGTTTCGCATGGGCTTGGAATTCGGTCTTCGCAGCCGGTTGTTCGCCGCCAGTTCTTTCACGCTCGTCTGATTCTCAGGTCGTACTGACTTGCGGCTCCCCTGCATTCACCGTCTGAATTGCCAATACATCGACCTGACTGGAATCCATATGAGCGAGGTAGACCAATGCTTGATCAAAGATCGTGGGATACACCTGCTGCCGCAAGAAAGTCAGCGTGGGCTTTGGAATGAAATAGTCCGCGTCTTCAACCAAGCCGCGCGCATATTGGTCGAGAGTGATCCGGCTTAATTCCGAATCCGGGCGCGCGCCGTCTCTGATTCGTTGAAGTATTTCCCGCGCAGACCCTCGTTCGAGGCGTTCTCCAGTGTACACCGTGTACTCGATTTGTTTCCGGGTGAGTTTTCCGGATTGCAATGCAGCCCAATTATCGTCGTGCATGACGCAACCTCAACATTTCTTCCAGCCAATTCCGAGCAGAATCTATCGCTGAACTCCAATGAGTATAGCCAAATAATCGGACGCGTGCGGCATGTTCGACCGCGAATGAGCTGAGCATGCGCGAGAGCCGCCATCCCTTGCCCTCGGGGTCGTGATAGAGAATCAGGCAATTGGTTCCAAAATCGACGCTGCGCTCCAGTTCCATCAGTGCGCCAGAAAAGCCGGACAATTCAAAAATGGCAAATCGACATGCGTGAAGCAGAAAGATTGCATCGCGGTGGATTTCAGCGTCGGGCTCATCGACGCGAAACTGATCGGCGACCACGGGATGTAGTTCAAGTGACTGAACCAATCGCTCAAGTTCGTCCAACGTCTGTCGCGATGCAACCAATGGCGCATCAGGCGTGGAAGTGCGATAGCTCCCCCCGATAAAAACGCGCGAGCGAAAGTTGCCGGGTAATTCCGAGGGGTTTTGCGGGGATTGCGCGGCCACGTCGCCTCCTACAACTCCACAAACTGCGGCGCCGGCTCGTTCTCCGCCTCCTCCGGCACCTTGATCCCCGCGAACGGCTCACCCATTTCCCGGCGGATCACCTGCGCGTTGTACAGGCCCGTGCGGCCTAATAGCTGATAATACACATCCCCCTCCCGCCGTGCCCCGTCCGGCGGGGCCACCGCGGCGCCGAAGGGTTGCAGGCGGCCGGCGTGGTTCTCCCAGCAGCCGTCCTTTTCCGCCCAGGCTGCCGCGGGCAGCAGCACGTCCGCGCGCGCGGTCAGCGCGTTGGGGAGGATGTCCTGCACCACTCGGTAGCCGGTGCGGAAGAGTTCGGGAAGATTGAGGGGAATCCAGTTGGAGAGATAGCCGCCGACGATCCAGCCGCCTTTTAGGGCTTGGATTTCGGGGCGTTGCCCGGCCACTACATCCTCGAACGCGGCTTGCGGGCCGCCGAGCATTTTCAGCACGCGGCGGATGCCGGCGGCGTTGGGGACTTTCTCGGCCTTAATGACGAACGTCTGCTTGCCGTTGGCGGGGTTTTTGAAAATCTCATCCTGCCCGCTTGTAGGGACGGGGCCGGTGATCAGCACGGCTTCGGGGTCGATGGCGCGGATCGCCTTGCCCAGCAGCCAGGCTTCCTCGCAGGCCATCATCGGCGAGAGCATCGCGTACAGGCTGCCGGGGCCGTTGGATTCGACGATCGCCTTTAATTCATTGACGGCGGCTTGCAGGGCGTCGCCGAAGGTGGTGTCGGTGGGCGCGCCCAGTTGCGGGCGGCGGGCCACGCATAGCCGCTTCTCATCATGCACCGGCTTGTAGCTGTACCGCGTGTCGTCGCTGATCCACCAGGTATTCACATCATGGTTGTAGCGCGGCTTAACGCGGTAAATGATCCCCTCGTTGTATTCGAGATAAATATTCTCCCCGCCGGCGTCGGCGGGGCTGATCGAGGCGACGCGCTTGAGCAGCCAGACCCGCTGCTTGAACAGAAAATCCTTGTCCAGCAACGCGCCGACCGGGCACAGATCGACCACATTTCCCGCCAATTTGTTGTTGCATGGCTTGCCGGGGAAGATGTCGATCTCCTCCTTGAATCCCCGGCCATCGACGTACAACTCGGAAGTGCCCGATACCTCGCGCGTGAAGCGCACGCAGCGGCTGCACATGATGCAGCGGTCGGCGTAGAGGTAGATGCCGTCGCCGACGTCCTTCTTGGGGTTCTTGATCTTGTCTTCCTCGAATCGGCTCTGGCTGCGGCCATATTCGTAGGAATAATCCTGCAAAAAGCACTCGCCGGCCTGATCGCACACCGGGCAATCCAGCGGGTGATTGATCAGCAGATATTCCATCACCTGCTTCTGGTTGGCGATGGCCTTGGTGGATTTGGTGTAGACGACCATGCCGTCGCGGATCGGCGTCTGGCAGGAAGGCACGAGCTTGGGCAAGCCTTCCACCTCCACCAGGCAAATCCGGCAACTCGCCGGGATCGATAGCCCCGGATGATAACAATACTGCGGCACCGGAATGCCGGCGTCGTTGCACGCCTGCAGGATCATTTGCCGATCCTTCGCGTCGATCAATTTGCCGTCTATGGTGATCTTGGGCATAGGGTGGGGGATGGTATACGAGAACGGAATGGAATTCACTAGCGGCGCTGGGCATCGTGATGAATCACCGCGGCGGGGGCAAATCCGAAGTTTGAAATCCGAAAACCGAATTCCGAAATCCGAATGTGATCAGGCGCGGGATGTTTCGGGGGTGATCAGTTTCACGGCGGTTTGCGTCCCGCATTCCGGGCAGCGATCGGGCGTGGCGCGGAGGTCGTAGCCGCATGACCGGCAGTGGCCCAACTGGCGTTTTCGCCTTCCTCGAACCAACGATCGAATGCGAAATGCGGGCAAAAGACCCGTCAGGAGAATCGGAACCCAGAAGGGCATCCAGATGACCCAGAGACGGCGCCCGCCAAGCCGCCAGTTGCCCCTCGGGCGTCCGACGTTCAATGTGACGCTCGCCCCAAATCCCCAGCGACCGGGACCCGGGGAGATGCCGGCATAGCCGAAGGAACTGGCACTTCCCAGTGAGTGTCGCCAGTGGAACAAGCCATAAAGCCTGCCGGTACCATACGGAGGCACGAGCCCGCTGTCGCGAACGACGAATAATCCGATGACGCCGTTCGCCTGCACGACTGCCAAACTAAGTTCTGGACGAGTCCACCGGGCCTGTGTGGTCATGCCCAGACTGCGCGCCCATTGCACGCACAACGCCACGCACAGCAGCAGTGACAGGCCGGACAGGATGGTGAAGAGTCGGCGTCGCATGACCCACATCTTACCGCCAACGCCGGTCGGGGGTATCCGCAGCGCGAAGGTTTCGTGTATCGGGTGTGACCTGAATTTGTGGCACGGGCGGCTCGCCCGTGGCTTGCCGTACGCAGCAAGCAAAAATCGAAATCCGCTGATTGGTGCGGGATACCGCACCCACGGGCAGGCTGCCCAGGCCACAAAAAATGGCCGCCCCCGTCCATTCTGGGGGCCGTCCTTCTGGGAGTTGAGTTGTGAATCGTTCGAGGAATTACCGTAGAAGCGGCGTCCTCGCCGCTTTGTCTCGAATGCAAGGAGGGAATGAAGCGACGAGGATGGCCCATCGGAAACATGATATACTGCGAAGGCGGTCACAAAAGCGAAACCACGGGAAAAGAGAATATCGATGAATGCCGTACGAATACGAAAGCGCCTGGACAAGGCAATTCCCGAATTGCCGGAGTTGACGCCGTTGATCGGCAAGAACGTTGAGATCATCGTGTTGGAAGAAGGCAATGCACAAGTGCCGCCGATTGACCTCGCCGCGATAGACGCCATCGCCGGGACCGATGCGATGGACTTTGAGGCCGTTGAGGAATTACGGGCGATTAGCGAACTGTGATACTTTTCGATACGACGATCCTCGTCCATCACTTCCACGCTCCTGCCGCAATTGCGGCTCTACTTGTCCGCAGCCGGTTCCTGAATTCGTCCCGCATTCCGGGCAGCGGTCCGGCGTGGCGCGAAGATCGTAGCCGCATGAGCGGCAGAGGTTGTATCGCGCCCGCCGCCGCCTTCGGCGGCCGTAGGAACAGGCCCACCACATGGGCATGAGCGCCAAGACAATCGCGGGCGTCCAAATTGGTCCCATCAGGTGGTGGGTGGATTGAATCGCGCCGTTGGCGGTGAATCCTCGATAGTAAAATCCAGCCAGCGGTCCAATCCGCCAATTGAATTCGTCGGCGTATTCCGCGTCGACAGCCAATAGATCTCGTGCCTGCGATACCGCTTCCGATGGATCGGCACGAGTAATCGAAAAAACCTTACGCGCGTGATTAGTGAATGGCGGGTGAGTTGCCACGAGGAAGCGGCCCTTGAATGTGCAGGCCGTCGCCGAATACGACGCTCCGACCCATTCCACCAAAACCGCCGACCAATAGCTCCAGGCACACATCGCCACAGTCATCACGCACAGAACCAGCGAAATCGCGGCGAGGATTGCGAAAAGGCGGCGCCTCATGCCCGCCATCATAGCACGATCCGGCGCATGGGGGCCGCGCATCGGAAACATTATATGTTGAGAACACGAGTGGAACGCGAAAACACGGAAAACAGAATAGCGATGAATGCCGTACGAATACGAAAGCACCTGGACAGGTCAATTCCGGAATTGCCAGACTTGGCGCAGCTGATCGGCAAGAATGTTGAGACCATCGTGTTGGAAGAAGCCAAACCACTCTGAATGACGGGGAAGCCGCGGTTGACATCCCGGGAGTTGCTCGTAATCTTTTCACAAACGTGGTTTCTGAAATTAATCCAGGAGGCCGCATGTCTTTCCAGCGGTTTATTGCTGTGCTGTTTGTTTTGGCGGCTTGCATCCCCGCGATGGCGGCGGAGTCGAATGAGCCGGTGCGCTTCAACGTGCCGGCCGATTCGGAGTTGGCGGGGGCGGCGAAGGCGGTGTTGGCGGCGCCGGCGGCGGGGCTTGCCTCCCTCGATGCGTTCGCATCCCACGCCAAGCGGATGACCGAGCTCTATCAGAGCGTCGATTATGACCCCGCGGCCAGGGCGCGGCAGCTGGGCGCCGGGATCGCGCCTTCCTTTGAATATGTGCGGGATCAAATCCGCTTCGAGTGCTACGCGGGCGTGTTCCGCGGGGGCGCGGGGGCGTATATCTCGCGGGCGGGCAACGCGGCGGATCGGTCGCTGCTGTTGTCGCAGTTTCTCAATTCCAAGGGGATCGCCACGCGCTTCGCGCTGGGGCATCTTCCCGACGCGCGGGCGCAGGAGCTGTTCGACCGCATGTTCGCCCCCATGCCGCGCGGCAAACCGGCGGCAGGCGATGGCAAGGCGCCCGAAGACCCGTTCGTCCGACGGCTGCGCACGCGCGCGGCGCGCGACTATGCCGTCGTTTTGGGCGCGCTGGGCTCTCATCTCCCCGCCAGCGCGGGCGCGTCGCGCAAGGCGTTGCTCGATGAGATCGCCAATCATGTCTGGGTGCAGGCCAGGGACAAGGACAAGTGGGTCGATCTGGACACGTCGTTCGCCGATGCGGCGCCGGGAAAGACGTATTGCGGCGCCGATCGGATCGTCGCTGCCCTGCCGTCGGAGATGTTTCAGCGCGCCGAAATTCGCGTCATCGTCGAGCAGCTCGATGGGGCGACGCTCACGCGGCAGACCATGCTTTCGCTATCGCGGCCCGTCGTTGATCTCATCGACCGGCAGATTTTCCTTACTCATGTTCCCGATGGCGGGTTGACGCGGGTCGGACAAGCCGTTGCGGGGCTCAAGGGGGGCTACACGCCGATGCTGTGGATCGCCGGCGAGCCCGTGATGGGCAAGCCGATCACCTACAGCGGCGCCGAGGCGGTGGGAAATGCGCCGGCCAAACCGATCGGCCTGGGCGCGGCGCTGGATGCCCTTGGCGGGCCTGCGGCGGCGCCGCCGCCGCAATTCGTTTCTGAATCACTCGAGATCGAGATCACCTGCCCCGGAGGGAAACATGAGACAACGCGCCGGGTATTGTGCGATCGCGCCCCGGCGGCGTGGCGCCTGGCCAAGGCGCCCGATCCAAAGACGCTTGGGCCCCTTCCACAAGCCGACGGCGGGCCCGTCGCGGCACAAGCCATCCACAACATATGGTTCAGCGGCGGGCGGCACGACATGGCGTCATTCGCCGACGCCATTTCGCTTCTACTGATCGTTGCGCAATGAAGTTTAATCTTTGAAATAGGCATAAGATAGGCATGGAAGCCACGGAAGGCACGCTGAAGGATTGGCGGCAGTGGCGTCGTTTCCAAGCACTGCGTTTGAAGCGGCAGGGCTGGTTCCAA
>DASRLH010000497.1:0-8314 GCA_035648595.1 Tepidisphaeraceae bacterium | reverse complement strand
GCTTGAGTCCCCGGACATCCTTGGCCGTCAGTTCCTGTTCCATGGGCCCCGGATCGTGCCACGAACCCGTCGCTGGCGCAATACGGCGTTTGTTAGGGGTGCGGGAAACTCATCAATCGCCGTGCCGAACGGTATTAACATTTTGATTCATCGCCGCCTGATCCGTCACGACCATGATTGGCGTGACGGTGACGGCGGGCAGGCCGGTGAAGGCGATGAAGGTGCCAAACGCCGGGTCGTTGCGATCCATCGCTGCGGCAAGCAGGAATTTCACCGCCACGTCGCGCCCAAGCAGTTCGTGCCGCCCCAACCACACTTCGCCCATCCCGCCCCGGCCAATCAGCCGGATCAATCGAATGGGGCCGAGTTGCTTTGCCGAAGGCTGAAAGTCGGGCGTGTCGGGATTCACCGGCGATGGGCCGATGGATTCGGGCGGACGGGTTGTTTGATCGTCCTGCATCGTGCTTATTCCCAGGCATCGCCAGAGTGGGTCGCTGCGTGCTTCGCCCGTTATTTCCCCGCCGGTTGCTGCATCCACACATCGACGCGCGGGGCGTCCCAGTTGTAGGGTTTGTCGAGGATGTCCATGCGGCCGTCGCCAGTGAGGTCGGCGACGCGGGCTTCGTGGAAGCCGATACCCGCCGCGAATTCTTCCTTGCGGAAATGGCCTTTGCCGTCGCCGAAGAAAATCCAGGCCTTGGCGTTTGGGTTGTCGGGCTCTTTTTTGCTTTCGGTCCACTTGGCCATTTCGGCGGCGAAGATGTCGAGGTTGCCGTCGCCGTCGATGTCGGCGATCTGGAGGCTGTGCCCGTGGATCACGTCGCGGCCGGCGAGATCGTGGCCGATCCAGTCGGCGGGGTTTTGCGGATCGCCCTTGCAGTCATACCACTTGAGCGGCCCGACGCCGTCGCCGCTGTTTATGACCACCTGCGGATATTTGGCGCCCTTGATGAGTTTTCCGGCGGCGATGCGCCCGCCGAAGTCGGCGATTTTGATCGGCTTGAACTCATTGCCCTTGACATGCTTGAACCAATAATTGCCGGCGAGCAGGTCGATCGTGCCGTCGCCGTCGATGTCGATGGCGGCAACGCCCTCGGCGTACCAGCCGCGCCCCTCGCCTGCCGGCCCGGAGAAGATCTCCGTCATGGGCCATGTTCCGGCGTGCCGGGGGTCGGGCGGGATGTCGGCGAGAAACAGCTTTTTGGCCCCTTGGTTCCAGAACGCAAGTTGCGGCTTGCCGGTGCCCTTGAAGTCGCCGAAGATTTGATCGTGGTGCTGATGCGCCCCGCCATGCTTGATCAGATGCCGCTCCCAGGATTTGTTGGGATCGTAAGGCGGCCCCGGGTTTCGCCACCACCAGACATCGCCCCCCTGCCAGTCGGCGCCGAATACCAGGTCGGGATAGCCGTCCCCGTCGATATCAAGCACGGCCCCGCCGGCTTCGACGGTGAGGAACTCGTTGTCGATCACGTAACGATCCCACTTATTCTTGGCATTGTTCCGCCGATACCAGACCAGCGCCGGCGCGACTTGCCGGAACGAGAGGACGAAATCATTGATGCCGTCCTTATCCAGATCGGCGACGATGCAGCCGGTCTGCTGGGTGGACGTGCCGGGCACGGGCAGATCGCCGTGCCGGCTGCTCAGATGAAGCCAGTTGAGGCCCGCGGCGTGGACGGGACCGAAATGGGAGGAACCGTCGGCGTTGATTTCGTGTGCGGACGTTTCCGGCGCCGCGGCGGCAGCACGCGGCGCATGCGGCCATGGACTCAAAAGCTCACAACACAATGCCAGCAGGACCGTGGCCGACAGCGCGACGAAGCTCGCGCGACGCTTTTTACCAGGGAAGCACATATTGAGTTTCCAAGTGCGTAATAGTGCATGCATGGTATGATCCGGGTAGGCAGAGCCAAGTGCGAGGATCGCCGCAGGCGGAATGTCCGCTCGGCGCAGGTCATGTAATTCGCCATTTGAGGCCGCAAGCCCATCGATGGCGCCCCGCGCCGCGCCGAGGAACGCGATCAAGTCGGCGACCCACTATCGCCGCAGACCGCGCGCCCATTCCCGAAATTCCAGAAGTACCCTCGTTTCGTCTCCGTCGATCATCTTTGGAATAAAACCGGCAAATGTGTCGATGGGCAGGAAGGGAAACGCCAGGCTCGCGGCGGCGTCGGCGTAGACGCCCGCGGGCGTCAGGAGCCGGATGGACAGACAATCGTCAGCGTAGCGCCAAACTTCCGGCACGCCCAGCCGGGCGTGGATCGGCTCGCGCGGGACCGATGGATTCAGCACGTCCACTTCCACCCAAAGATCCGGCGCGCGATGCACGAGCGGATCGAACCGTTCCATCCGGCGCACCGAATTGATTTCATTGAAATAAAAACATTCATCCGGTTCGCTCCCGGCAGCTTTCGATTCCTGGCGGAAAGTGGTCGAGCCCAGACATTTCAGCGGGATTCGGCACTCGACCGCGAGATTGGCGATCAGGTTGCCCAGCGCCTTTTTTGCACCCTCGTGCTTTGGGATTGGCGACATAAACTCCATTACCCCGTCGAGAAATGCAACCTTGATTGGCTGATCGGCGATCTCCGCAAGCGTCTGTTCATAATAAGACCACGACACGCCGCGGAGAACGATGTGCCGCCGATTGTCCAGAGTGTCAATAAGCGTGGCCATCAGCAGAATGATAGCTTCCGCGTCATAGATGTTCCACGTCTTCATGGTCTGGCCGCGCTGAGTTACAGCCGCGTCAAGAGACTCAGAAGAAGCTGCGGCGAGAAATCGGCTGCCGCGAGAAATTTCCGATACGCGGGGCTGCCGCCAAAATCAGAGAATTCTTCTGTACAATGTGCCTGTAGATGACCATACTTACAGACGGATGGTACAGCGATGCGAACGGCCACATTTACCACAACATGGAGCGGCGCCAGCGCGCAGCGGCAAATCGTAAAGCTCGCCCGGCGCAAGGGTCTGCTCCGCGCCCGCGACCTGCGTCCTCTTGCCATCCCCCGGCGACACCTGGCCCAACTGGTCGCCCAAGGTGTGCTGCTGCGATCCGGACGCGGGCTCTATTCACTCGCGGATGCTCCCGCCAGCGAGCATCGGTCGCTTGCCGAAGTTTGCGCGCGAGTGCCGGCGGGAGTGGTCTGCCTCCTTTCGGCGCTTCGCTTTCACGGACTGACGACACAGAATCCGTGGGAGGTCTGGCTGGCGGTCACGCCGGCAAGCCGAAAGCCGCGAATCGACCATCCGCCGGTTCATGTCGCTCGATTCTCAGGACCCGCGTTCCGCGAAGGCGTGGAACACCATCCCATCGACGGTGTGAACGTCAGTATTTACTCGCCCGCCAAAACCGTGGCCGACTGCTTCAAGTACCGCAACAAGATCGGCATCGACATCGCCATTGAAGCACTCCGCGATGCCTGGGGCAAACGCGCGGCGAGCGCGGATCAGCTCTGGCAATTCGCCAAAGTTTGTCGAGTCGCCAACGTCATGCGACCATACCTCGACACGATCGCGCAGACTTGATTACGCGACGCGACCGACCGGCATGAAAAATCCCCCGCGTAACATCGCCGCTTCCGTCCGCCAGCGTCTTTTGAATCTGTCGAAGGCGTCGAGAGTCGAGGGGACGTTAGTCGGGAGTGTCAAACAGCTGGCCCAGGATTGATATTGAGCATGATAATGCCCAACAGCCCATCAGGTAGGTGTCGCTTTTCGGCGGCTGCCCGTGAAATTGATTGCTAAAGAAAAGAATCGTCCATAGTCCGCAAACCACCGACGCCAGTGCCCACGCCGACCGACGCAAGATAATCCGCGGCGGCTTCCATGCCCTCAATCCCATTGCGACGGCGGCCGACGCGGCTGCGACGCAAAAAAAATTGACGCGCCAACCACTCCACCACGCGAAAAAGGCGGACGAACCGAAGAATACTGCCAGCACCCCCGAGAGAACGCGGAATAATCGCCCAATCATCCGATGACGGTCCAGCGACCGGTTGCGGTAATCAACGATCGCAGGGGCACACGTTTGAATAAGTTGAAGCCGCATCCAATTATCCTTTGCGGAAATCCCACATGATCCTGAATGGCGGCGCCATCCCGCGCGTCTTTATCGACCATATGTTCAATCGTGGTGAATATAAGGAGGCGTTTCTTACGCACTCCCAAGCGCACGGAGCGATCAACCGGGACCGTTGCCGACGAAGGTGGGTAGCGGCGGGCAGGTGTCGCATCAAATGCTGATAATCATCCTCCGGTGTCCACGCCGGGGCACAGCGTACTCGCGCCGCCCCGGATTGGTAACGCTGCCGGGCATCAAGTGACGAAGACGCGCACGCAATCCGGGGCGGCGCGGCTCTTCGCGTGCGGCATGATCCAGATTTCCGCGCGCCGCTGTGCCCCGGCGTGGACACCGGAATTGGGGCAACAGCAGGGTAAGGAACAAGGCGAGAAACTTGCATATCGCGGCCCCTCACTGCGCCGCGAAGCAGATCCCTTCGATCAGCATGGCGATTCCCGCGCCCAACAGATTCCCCAGGGAAAACCATTTTCCGGCGGCGCGCCAGTCGGGGCGCTTGAACCATTTTGCGACGATTGCGCCGATGCCCGCCGCACTTAGCAGATAGGCGATGGCGATCCAATGATCGACTCTGGCTTCGTGCGCGTTCGTGGCGGCCACGTAGTTATTGATCCCGAGGAACAAGATCGCGCTGAGGAATACAGTCAGCAAGCCGCCTGCAAAGACGCCGGAAAGGGTCCGCAAGGGGGCGGGCCGCTCGGATTCGGGCCGGTCGCGCGGGACCTGATAGGCGAGGGGAACCGGCGGCCGGGCCTCCGGGAATGTGGGCTTTTCATCCGCATGGCCAGGTTCGGGGGCTTCCATGGATGGATCGTAGGATCGCCTCCGCCAGGATCAACGCGAGCGGGACCATTCTCCGGTTTCCACGCCGGAGCAAAGCGTACTGGCGACGCCCCGGATTGGGAACGCTGTCCGGCATCAGTGCGCCGCGAAGCAGATTCCTTCGATCAACATGGCGATTCCCGCACCAAGAAGGTTTCCCAGGGAAAACCACCTGCCGGCGGCGCGCCAGCCGGGGCGTTTGGCGCCTTTGGCGATGATCACCCCGATACCCGCCGCGCATAGGAAGTAGGCGATGGCAACCCAATGATTCACTCTTGCATATCTCGGGTCCGCGGGGCGTATTACGCTGTTGATCCGGATGTACAGAATAAAGCCGGCCAAGCCTAATAAGAAGCACCCGGTGAAAAGCCCTGCGATGATACGCGCAACGCCATCGGGCCGCTCGGATTCGGGCCGGTCGCGCGGGGCCTGATAGGCGAGGGGAACCGGTGGCGCGACCGCCGGCAATGTCGGATTTTCGACTTGGGGGTCGGTTTCGAGCTTTTCCATAATAACGATCCGATGCCTATAATTCGCAATGCTCCGACGGCTTCCATTGATTTTCGCTCCCCAACCCGAAGGCGGTTATACCGTCAGTTCCCCCGTTTTGCCCGAATTGCTCACCGAAGGCGATTCCATTGAGGAGGCGTACGCGAATGTGCGGGACGCCCTGGGTGCTGTACTGGAACTGTACGCCGAGCAGGGCCGGCCGCTGCCAGCCGGTATCGACCTGCCGGCGGCAGGGCAGATTGTCTGGGCCGAGGCGCTGGTGGAGGTGGCGTGAAGTATCGGGAAATAGCGGGCAACCATCGCCTGCGCCGGATGAAGCCGATGTGTCACTGCGCCGCGAAGCAGACCCCTTCGATCAGCATGGCGATTCCCGCGCCAAGAAGCGTTCCCAGGGAAAACCACCTGCCGGCGGCGCGCCAGCTGGGGTATTTAGTCCCTTTGGCCACGATTACCCCGATGCCCGCCGCGCATAGGAAGTAGGCGACGGCAATCCAACGATCCACTGTCGCTTCACTCGCATCCCGGGGGCCCACGACGTTGTTGGTCCCGATGAACAAATACGCGCTGGCGAACACAGTGGCGAATACGGTCAGGAAGCCTCCTGCGAAGAAGACGAAGATGATTAGCAGCGGGTTATCAGCGCGCTCGGATTTGAGCCGGTCGCGCGGGGCTTGATACGACAAGGGAACCGGCGGCGCCGTTTCCGGCTTTAGCGGCTTTTCTCCTTCCGTGTCTGCGTCGGGCCGTTCCATGATGACGATCCTAAGATCGCCATCGCCAAGATCAACGTGCCTTTTGCCCCCGAGGTAAGACTGTCATGCTGCATATTCCGATCCTGCGCCACGGCAAGCCGTACGAGTCGGTGGATAAAATCGAGATCGTTCATCACGCGACCGGCGAGCCGGTGGCGCGGGTGAGCATGGCCAACGCGGGGCTGATCAGCCGTGATGTTCACGCGATGGACGATGGCATTCTCGAGCAATTCACCGTCAAGCAACTGGTCGGCATGTGCAAAAAAGCCGCCGACATCTTTCTCAACGGCTCGATCGCCATCGGCGACACCCGCCAATCCTTCGACGACTACATTCGGCTTCTCTCCTCCACCACCGGCATGCCGTACAGCTACTGCCGGGGGAATGCCAGGAAGATTCATCGCGTGCTTGATGAAATGGACGTGATTCTGGCCGGGCTGACGCGCGGGTTTGATCTAACGATTCTCGATCGCGGCTGGGGCGATGATGATGGGCGGACGCTTAGCTATTACCGCGAGGGGCGGATATTCGGGGCGGTGTTGCCGAGCAATTCGCCGGGCGTTCATTCGCTGTGGGCGCCGGCGGTGGCGCTCAAGGCGCCGATTGTCCTCAAGCCCGGCCGCGAGGAGCCTTGGACGCCCTTGCGGATGATCGAAGCGATGATGGCGGCGGGCATGCCGCGCGAGGCGTTTGGGTTTTATCCCACTGACCATGGCGGTGCCAGCACGCTTTTGCAGGTGGTCGATCGCTCGATGCTCTTCGGAGATGCCGGAACGACTAAGGCCTGGGCGAAGGACCCGCGCGTCGAACTGCATGGCCCCGGCTGGAGCAAGGTGATCCTCGGCGACGACGCCGCCGAGAATTGGGAGCCGCATCTGGACCTGATCGCCAGCTCGATCTGCGCCAACGGCGGGCGGTCGTGCATCAATGCCTCGGGCGTTTGGACTCCAAAAAACGCCGACAAGATCGCCGACGCCCTGGCGCGGAAGCTGGCGGCGATCAAGGCGTTGCCCGCCGATCATCCCGATGCCCAGATCGCGGCGTTCGCGAATCCGCAGATGGCCGAACGCATGAATACGTCCATCAACGCACAAATGCCCGGCGCGACAGACCTCACTGAAAAATATCGCGGCTCCCCGCGCCTGGTGCGGCAGGGCCGGCTGGCCTGGCTGCTGCCGACCATCGTTCGCTGCGATATCGAACACCCGCTGGCTAACAAGGAATATCTGTTCCCCTTCGCATCCGTGATCGAATGCCCGACGAGCGAGATGCCGGATCGCATTGGCGACACGCTGGTCGCCACCGTGCTGACTCACGACCGCAAATTCCGCGGCGCGATGATGGCGTGCGACCACATCGACCGCCTGAACATCGGCCCCGTGCCGACCTGGCAGTTGAGCTGGGACCAGCCGCATGAGGGGAATCTATTCGAGCATTTGTATCGCCAGCGAGCCTTCCAGTTGGCGGGAACCGCCAGCGAGGAACGCGTGCCGGGACCTGCCGCCGTGTAGCGGGAACGGAAGATTGACCACGGAGACACTGAAGCACGGAGGCGCATTCGAGGCAATGCGCCGATCCGCAACAAAGCTAAACGGATGCTTGTTTTATGAAGTTTGACGACGTCCGTGGATTGGTTGAGCGCGCCTCCGTGTTTCCGTGCCTCCGTGGTGATTCTTCTTGTGGTGAACAAAGCTATGCACTTTCGTAATTCGGCCACCCCCCTTCCCATTCCCGGTTCAGCGGTTCGCGTCAGTTTCGGGGCGGGAAATCTGGGGCGCATCGGCGACATCTGCCGGGCCGAGGGCGCGCGGCGTGTGTTGCTGATAACCGACCCCGGCATTCGCGATGCCGGGCATGTCGAGCGGGCGGTGCGTGCGTTTTATGCCGCCGACATCGCGGTACGCGTTTTCGATGGCGTCGGGGAAAATCCGACGACCGTTCACGTCGGCCATGCCGTCTTCGCGGCCCGCGACTTTAAGCCGGACCTGATCCTGGGTCTGGGCGGCGGCAGCGCGATGGACTGCGCCAAAGGCGCCAACTTCATTCACACCAATGGCGGGCGAATGCAGGATTACTGGGGAGTCGACAAAGCGGCCAAGCCGATGCTCCCGATGATCGCCATCCCCACCACCGCCGGCACCGGCAGCGA
>DASRLH010000496.1:0-21398 GCA_035648595.1 Tepidisphaeraceae bacterium | reverse complement strand
TTGGAACCAGCCCTGCCGCTTCAAACGCAGTGCTTGGAAACGACGCCACTGCCGCCAATCCTTCAGCGTGCCTTCCGTGGCTTCCATGCCTATCTTATGCCTATTTCAAAGATTAAACTTCATTGCGCAACGATCAGTAGGGTGGTGGGTTGTTACGTGGGTTGTGGGTCGAGGGTTGAGAGTACCGCGAGTCGACAAAATAAGCCCTTCACATCCGCTTCCACCTTCATCGTTGATCATTCATCATTTCTTCCCCCCGTCCCCTCCCTTAGAATCCGCCCCATGACAACCATTGGCATGCACTACGATGTGATCGCGGGGAAAGAAGCGGAATTTGAGAATGGATTCACTTCCGTTCTCGCGTTTCTAAAAACCGTTGCCGGTCATGTCGAATCGCATCTCTATGAAGATGTCCATTCCACCGGCAGTTACCTGATCTTCAGCGAATGGGAGACCCACGAAGCGTTTCAAACTTTTCTCCAAAGCCCCGAGTTCCGCAACGTGGTCGTCTGGGGCAAAGCGGAAATTCTCCGCGGCCGCCCACGACACAAGGTGTACAAAAATGCGTGAAACGTACTTGATGTAGGTGATCAACGTGCCATGCACGTCATTCCAAAACCGCTCAAGGTACGGATCCATGCCGGGGAATGGGCTGTCCATGCGGGAAGTGTAGCAGACTACCGCGCCATCGGCACGGGCGAGACGCCCGTGATACGCTGACCGCTTGCTTCACGCGAAATCCAAATCCCCGCAAACGCATGGGGGACACCATAACTATTCGATTCCCAGGTCCGTCTCAATTTCCTCGGCTTCCGCGCCCAGCGGCGGGATCTCGGGCTTGGCCGAGCCGTTGGCGCCGTTGCCATTGAGGCCCAGCTCTTCGAGCAGTTTCGCGGGGATTTCCCCGGTGTTTTTGCACTTGGGATATCCGCTGCAGCCCAGGAATTTGCCCCGGCGTCCCGAGCGGATGAGCATGGGCTTGCCGCACTCGTCGCAGTCGATGTCGGTGGTGATGTTGGTGGGGCCGTTGCCGTTGTCGGCGGCGGGGTTTTCGCCTATGACCTTCGCCGCCATCGCCCTGGCCTTTTCCGCGCTTTCCTTGAGCAGCGGCAGAAGCGCCTCCACCTGCTTGAGGTCCGCGCCCTCCAGTTTCTTGACCATCTTCGTGCTGCGGCATTTGGGGAAGGTGGAGCAGCCCAGGAACGGCCCGCGCTTGGAATCGCGCAGCAGCATCGGGCTGCCGCACTTTTCGCATTTTACCGTCGTGCGAACGGGCGCGGGCTTGGGCGGCAGCGGCTTGCCTTCCTTGTCGAGATTGATGATCGTGCTGCACAATGGCTCGCCCTTTTCGTTTTTCTCCGAATACCCCGAGCAGCCCAGGAACTCGCCGAAGCGGCCCTTGCGCTTGATCATCTCGCGGCCGCACGCCGGGCACTTGAATTCGCTCACTTCGCGCAGCGTCGGCTTGCCCTGCTGATCGACCGGCTGAGTCGTCTTGCACTCGGCATCGGAGCAGGCCAGGAAAAACCCGTTCTTGCTGATGCGGTAGAGCATCTGCTTGCCGCACTTGGGGCAGGTGTATGGACTGGGGGCGCCGCCGGCGTGGTCGAGCTTATCCAGCGCGCCTTCGACGATCTTGTGGAACGGGCCGTAGAAATCCTGAAGCAGCTTGACCCAGTCGAGATGCTTTTCCTCAATCTCATCGAGCCGGCCTTCCATGCCCGCCGTGAACTGCACATTCATGATCTCGGGGAACGCCTGGATCAGCTTGTCGGTGACGACACTGCCCAGCAGCGTGGCATGGAACCGCCGGTCGATCTGCTCGACGTATTTACGATCCTGAATCGTGTGAATGATGCTGGCATAGGTGCTGGGCCGGCCGATGCCAAGCTGCTCCATCGTCTTCACCAAACTCGCCTCGGTGAAGCGCGGCGGAGGCTGCGTGAAATGCTGCGTCGGGCTGATCTCGACCGGCCAGACCGGCGCGCGCTCGGCCAATTCCGGCAGGAGTTGGTCGTCGCTGCTGATGCCGGCCACTTTCATGAACCCGTCGAACACCAGCTTGCGGCCCGTGGCACGGAAAACCGCCTGGGCCGCTTTCGCCTGAGTGACAATCGTGACGCTGGTCTGATCGAACTGCGCCGGCGGCATCTGACAGGCGACGAATCGCCGCCAGATCAGGTCATAGAGCCGCGATTCATCGTTGCCGAGCTTCGCGCGGGCCGCCTCGGGCGTAAGCGCGACATCCGTCGGTCGTATCGCCTCGTGGGCTTCCTGCGCGCTCTTGTTGCTGGACGAATAGACGTTGGCCGTCTCCGGCAGATACTGCTTGCCAAACGCCTTGGGAATGTACTCGCGCACCATGCTCAGCGCCTCGGCCGACAAATGGGTCGAGTCGGTACGCATGTAAGTGATGTGACCCGATTCGTACAACGTCTGCGCGATCTTCATCGTGCGCTGCGCGCCGAATCCGAGCCGGCTGGACGCCGACTGCTGAATCGTGCTGGTGATGAACGGCGCGGGCGGGCGGCTGGTGGTGCGCTTCTTCTCGATCGAGCGCACCACGAAATCCGGGCAATGGGCCAAGTGGCCGGTGAAGGCGGTGAGATATTTGGCGGAACCTTTAGCCTCGGCATCTTCGGTGGTGTTCGCCTTTTCGATCACGAATCCAAGGAGCTCGGCGGCCTTGCGGGCGTCGTCCTTATTGCCGGCCTCGAATTTCTTGCCGGCCAGCTCGATCAGCTCGGCCACGAAGGCCCCATGCTCGCCCAGCCATTTCTCGCGCTCCTGTTTGGTGCGCGGGCCGTTGCCGGTGTTGGCCAGGAAATCGGTCCACGCGCCGGCCAATTTGGAGCAGCCCTGCTGACCGCCCAGCGCGGAGAAGATCGCGCCGATCTTCCAGTATTCCTCGGGGATGAATTTTTCGATTTCGCGTTCGCGATCGACCACCAATCGCACCGCGACGCTCTGCACGCGCCCCGCGCTCAGGCCGCGGGCGACCTTCTTCCAGAGCAGGGGCGAAATCTCGTAGCCGACAATGCGGTCGAGAATCCGCCGGGCCTGCTGCGCGTTCACGCGATCGATATCGATCTTGGTGGGGTTGCGAAACGCCTTTTGAATTTCGGTCTTGGTGATTGCGTTAAAGATCACCCGGCTGGCCTTGGCGTCGGATACGCCCAGCGCCTCCTTCAAATGCCAGGCGATGGCCTCGCCTTCACGGTCCAAGTCGGTTGCCAGATAGACGTGAATGCTCTCCTTGGCCAGTTTGCGCAGCTCGGTGATGACCTTGGAGCGGTCCTTGAGCACCTCGTAGGCCGGCTCGAAAGTCTTGAGGTCCACGCCCATGCCGCTTGAAGGGAGATCGCGCACATGGCCCATGGAGGCCTTCACGATGTAATCGTCGCCCAGGTACTTGTTGATCGTCTTGGCCTTGGCGGGCGATTCGACGATCACGAGGTTTTTTCCAGTCTTTGCCATTTTATATCCGCCGGCGTCGCCAGCCCCCTTGATGGCGGTCGTATCGACCGCCCGTGGGCGGGTCTTGACGACATTGCCGGTTATAACGGTTCGCCGACGACAACATTGTGGTCCGAAAACATCGGACTTTCGCTGCAACTCGTTGTCGTTTCGACGGCTATTCCCCTTTCGAGGGGCGGGCAGTTTGAACGACTTCAAAGCGGCGTGTCAAGGCAGCAGGCCAAGGCGGGCCGGCATGCATACTACGCCCGGTGGGGGGGTGGGTTCTTGTCATGGCAACAAAGAATGCGGCGTGGAATAGTGCATAACTATCGTTTGCTAAATGCATTATGACGATACCGCCAGCGTATCACGGGCGTCTCGCCCGTGCATGGTGCTCAATGCTTCGCGAAATCGTAATTGCTGAACTACTGCGCTATCGGCACGGGCGAGACGCCCGTGATAGGTTAAGGTGCTGGTTCCCACTAAGAATTCAAGTATGGGAAATTCGGGGGTCAGCCCGCTCCCTGGGACAGAAACCATTCGGCCAGCCGAAGGTCGGCTTGGGTGGTTATTTTGAGATTCCGCTCCTCGCCGGCCAGCAGCCAGACATCCAGGCCCGCCAGTTCCAGAACCTGCGCATCGTCGGTGACTTGTTCCAATGGGAGCGGGCATTTGTCGTAAGCCGCCAGAAGATCGGCCCTGCGCATGATCTGCGGTGTCTGCATCGACCAGAGCGTATGCCGGGGAAGCGTGCGCCCCACCCGCGCCGGCAGCGGGCCATCCGCCTGCTTAACGGTTAGCGCGACCGGCAGCGCTGGCGCGGCCGCTCCGTATTTGCAGGCGGCGGCGAAAATGCGGTCAATTAGTTCCCGCGACACCAGCGGCCGCGCCGCATCGTGAACGGCAACCCACTGCACATCCGCCGACACCGCCCGCAGCGCCAGCCAGACACTGTCCGCCCGGCTTTCCCCGCCGGCCGTGAACTCGATGCGCCGATCAAAGCCCTCTATGGGCGGCGGCGGAGATGGCTCCATCTCCGTTGCCGGCTGGGTCGCGATAATCACCTGCGCCACGTCCTCCCGCGCCAAAAATGCGCTGACGGAGCGGTGAATCACCGTGACGCCGGCGAGGGGCTCGTGCAGTTTGTTGCGCGGCCCGCCAAACCGCACCGACCGGCCCGCCGCCGGGAGAATGACCGCCATCTGTTCCATCATGCCGCATCACTATTATTTGGCAGGCGGTTGCAGAAGCTGATACGTCACAAACGCGATCTGCTTTCCATCCGGCGACCAGCAGGGGACGTTGGCCGTCCCTTGGCCGCCAAACATTTTGCCCAGCACCAGTACCTTCCTGTCGGCCAGCGTCATGAGCCGAAGTGTGACGTCTTTGTTTTCCGGGTGGCCTGTGACGGCCTTCTCGTATGAGACAAACACAATCCGCCGGCTATCGGGGCTGACATGGGGGAACCAGTTGTTGAAGTCGTCGGATGTCACCTGCTCCTGGTTGCTCCCATCGGGCTTCATGCGCCAGATTTGCATCGAGCCGGTGCGCTCGGAATTGAAGTAAATGTATTTGCCGTCAAGGGAATATTCCGGGCCGTCGTCCAAGCCCTTGGCGGTCGTGAGGCGCGTCTCATTGCCGCCGATGGCGGGGATGGCGTAGACGTCGAACTCCTTGTCGCGCTGGCCGCAGAAGGCCAGGGTTTTGGAGTCCGGCGACCAGCCGTGGAAGTAGGAGGGTCCGGTTGGCGTGATGAGCCGGGGCATGCCGCCGGTGATGGGCAGCGTGTAGATGAGCGACTGGTGATTTCCCTGGGATTGATCGCTGATCGCGAGCATCGCGCCATCGGGCGAGATGCCATGATCGTTGTTGCATCGCGTGGCAAATCCCGTGTCGATGAGTTCCGGCTTTCCACCCGCGGCAGCAATGCGATAGAGCCGCCCGCCGCTGTTGAAGATCAATTCCTTGCCGTCGCGCATCCAATTGGGCGCTTCGATGTGCGTGGGCGTGACGTAACAGACCCGGCGATCAGTGGACGAAATCGTCTGTGTTTCCAACGTGCTATAAAGCACCGGCTTGGCAACCACTACGGGAACATTGGCATTTAATTCGACGCTTGAGAAAACCGCCTTCTCCGTCACATCTTTATTGTGAGCGCACACGCCGATACCGACATAAAACGGCTCGGTAAATGTGATCCGATCCGCCGCCCCCGAGAAATGCACCGGCTCGCCCTCGCCGGCCAGATACATCAAACAATAGTTCCCATGTTTCTCGATCCGCAGCCGTTTGGGGGCCGATACATTCGCCTGAACCTCATGCGTCGCGGCGCCGCCAGTTTCGCGGAACTGGAGCGATGTGAGGCCGCTGCCATGAAGGGCGACATCAATGTACGCCGAGTCGGCGTCGAGGCTCTGGCGGATCATCAGGCACGCCTTGCGATGCGGATCGCCGCCGGCGCCGATGAAGGAGATGTCCGCCGACAAGCTCAAATCGCCGGATGCCTTCTTCCAGACAAACTGATAGGCGTCCTTGGCGGCCCACATGTTCTCGCCGCTGCCCGCCACGATGTAGGACTTGGCCGCGGCGTCAAACTGCGCGGAACCGGGATGCAGCACGACGCCTACGTCGTCATGGGCGTCGAATCTGCCGATGGCGTCCTTATTTTGCTCCCCATCACACATGCGCGAGAAAGCGCTTACGCCGATGATGGCGTAGCTTAAGATTAGCGAGATTCGAATTATCTGAGGCATACATCGAGCTCCAAGTCCAAACGGGGACGCCCACCACTCTGTTTTTGGGTTTTCCGCTTATCCGCGTTTGAATTTGTTTCGGATTTCGTGCTTCGGGTTTCGGATTTTCGCACTGCGGGAAGCCCGACGACAAAAAGATCACGATCGACCTGGAAGCGGGACGCCCTGTGGCTTCATCATCCCCAAGTCGGTTATCCAATCCACGAAGCGAAGTTGCCACGTCCCGAACGGAATGCCATTGCGCGGCCGGATGCCGCCGGCATGTCCGCCATGCCCATAGATATGCAATTCGACGGGGATTTTCGCGTTAAACCAGGCGTTGTAAAACTCGACCGTTTCCCGCGCGTGGAACGCATCATCAATCCCGGCGCAGGTCAGGAAGGCCGGCGGCGCGTTTTTCGGAACCTTGCTCAAATCCATTTTGCTCCAGCCGGCATACACCAGGACGACAAAATCCGGCCGATCGCTCTGGCGATCCACCGCGTCATCGGCGCTGGGGTTGCCGGCGTCGAAGTTCAGCGCCACCCGCGCCGCCTGCTCGCCGCCGGCGGAAAAGCCCATGATGCCGACGCGCTTTGGATCGATGTTCCATTCGTGCGCGTTGGCGCGGATCAGGCGGAAGGAGCGTTGCGTGTCGGCCAGGGCGTCGGTCGCCGAACCATAGGGCCGCAGGCGATATCGCTCGATGAAGGCGGAAATGCCCAGGGAATTAAGCCATTTGGCGATGTCGAGACCTTCGCCGCCGACGTTGAGGGTGGTGTTGCCGCCGCCAGCGGCCACGATGATCGCCATGCCGTTGGCCTTGTCCGGCGGGGCCAGATGCAGCTCGACGGATGGATTGTGGATATTGGTGACCGCCTCCACCCGTGCGCCGGCGCTGCGGGATCGGCGGAAGTCTTCGGGCTTATCGTAGCCGGTCAGCGACTTGAGGGCGGGAGAACCCGCCGGCCATAGCGTCACCACCTTTGCGCCCGGCTGCAAAGGCTGGGGCTGGGCAAATGGGGCCGGCTTTTTTTCCGAATCGGCCGCCTGTGCCAGCGCGCGCGGCCCGCCGAGCGTGCCGGCCAGCAGCATGGCTAAAGAAGTGCAAATCGTAATTGCGGTTACACAACGCGGCTTATTCCATTTCATGCGTGTCCTCCGGTGCGTTCAATCTTTCTATATGCGTCCGCCTTGACGTGGTTGATAAGAGTCCGCACGTCATATTCGGTGAATCCATGCTCGCGCGCCTCGGCGGTGATGCGCGCCATCGCCGATTCCGGCACATGTCCATCCACCATCGCGTCGGCAATTAGCTTCACGACGATCTGCCGCGCCGCGGACGGCGTGGGCGCCCGGACCGCGAAGGAGCTGCGCGAGCCGGTGCGGGTGATGGCGGGGGTGAGCCGTTCCCGGCTCGTGCCTTGTGAGCGGCCTTCCCAAGCGCCGGGCACGGGGCCGGAGGTGCCGGTGATGGATTCGTGCCCCTCGACGCGCGGATAAGCCGACTGCACCGCGACGCGGCCTGGCCCCACCAGTTGCAGCCAGATGAATTGCTGCCAGCCCACCGTCCGTTGGATCAGGTCCATGTGCATTCCCATGCGCACCGAAAGATCCTTAAACAAAAATGATCCCGGCCGCACCAGCAGCCATTCCCCATCGCGCAAATCGCGGATGAACGCGTTGCCGCCGGCATGAAGCAGCAACAAGCCCGGCTTCTCTGCGGCAGCGAAGCGGTCCAGATATTGCCCCGTCGCAAAATGCGGCTTTTGATCTTCCCCGCTGCCGGTGTAAAAGCAGGCGCCGGTGGGGGCCCAGTCGTAAGAAACCTGATGCGTGGCGGCCAGAAAAGCATGCTCGCGCACATCAATGGATTGCCCCGGCTGCAGCGGAACCGCGATGATCTCTCCGGGTTCATCAAATGAGAGCGCGATATGCCCCGGCCCCGCCGCCTCGCTGATCACCACCTGCAAGCCAGAAAACCAGCGATTGATCGCCTGGGGCAACACCAACGGCTGCACCACCAGTTCCACGTCCCGCCACAGCATCATATGGCTGGAGAAATAAACGCTGTCGCCATGTGCCAGATTAAAATCCGCCACCGGCACATAGCTGCCTTCGATTTGACATGTGGAACTCCCCACGCGCAGCCGGGCCATGTCCTTGATCGGCGGCAGTTCGATCCATCCCGAATCATCCCGCCGAGGCGTGAAGGTCAGTGACGCCCCGCACGCCGGACAACTGAGTTGATCATGCCCGACGGCCGCCGCGCACCACGGGCAGCGGTCGGGCTCGGAATCCGAGTTGTCTGAAGTTTGCTCAATCATCGCGTGCCCTATCAGGTCATCAATGTACCCTCCATTATGGGAAAAATCCCGTCATCGTGCCACGGAATTCTCTTGCAAATCCCCGGACACGCGGTATACTTGTGATCGGAGTGGGCGCGAGGGCGAGAAAACCCATCCGATATTCATTTCCGCGCGCTTGCGGTTATCGCCATCCGCCCGAAAGAGATGTTTTCTTTCGGGGCGTAGGTGCTATTTGAGGTTTGGCGGCGCATTTTCGCCGCGACATGTCAATTTGGAGGAGAGAAAATGACTTGTTCCAAGTCCATGCGTCTGCGCATTCTTGCCGCGGCTGCCGCCGCGAGTCTGAGCCTGCTTTCCCCGTCGGTCCATGGCGACGACCTCTCATGGGATCCCGGGCTGATCGGTCCTCCAGGCAGCGGTGGGAGCGGCACGTGGGACACCTCAACGGTCAACTGGATTGATACCACGACCAATTCCGAGGTCCCCTGGAACAATTCCGGGCAAACCAGCGGCACGTTGGACAGTGCGGTTTTCACCACCACCGGCGGCACGGTTTCGCTGGGTGTGCCGATCACGGCGCGCGGGGTCAATTTTTTGGTCGGCGGCTACACAATCGATAACGGCGCCAACGCCGCCAATACCCTCACGCTTGCCGGCGGCGGCATTGTCAATCAGTCCGGGACCACCGGCATCAACACGATTTCCGCCCAACTCAACCTGAGCGGCGCGGCGGTGAACGTCAATTCGGGCACGTTCGCCTTAACCAACACGACCGCCGGTTCGGCCAATTCAATTGACAGCGCGACTGCGTTTAACGTGGCCTCCGGGGCCACGCTCAATTTCAACGCCATGACCGGCGCCGATGCGCTGGGCGCGGGGACGGTGAAGCTGAACGGCGGCACGTTGCAGATCACCCCGACCGCGAACGGCGCCCCCGGCCAATTCAACACCAAGTACAGCACGGCGGGCTATAAGAGCAACAATCTATGGCTCAATGACTTCGGCAACGCCGCCGTGCTCGCCGGCAGCCCCACTTCCATGTCCGGGCAGAACAACACCAGCACCACGCCGGTTACAACGACCACCGGCCTGGTGTTCAATCCCACCGGCGCGGGCCCCGCGTTCTACACCGGCGGCCCGATTACCAACTTCCTGGGCGAGTTCACCGGCGCGGTGCAAATCGCCGCCGGCGGCGCTTACACCTTCCAGACCAGCTCCGACGACAGCAACCGGCTCTACATCGATAACAAACTGGTGGTGGCCGATGATGGCGGGCATGGCATGGGGATTTTGACCAGCCAGCCGGTCAACCTTACGCCAGGTCTTCACGAGTTCCGCGTGGACTACATCCAGGGCGGCGGAGGTTTCGGGCTAATCGTCAACTACAACGGCGCCGACACCGCAAATACCAACAAAGTGCTGGGCAGCGTGACGCCCGCCGGCGGCATCACCAACGGCATTCAGACCCTCGATACCGTATCCATGGGCAATAACGTCACCCTGACCCAGGATTCGGGGATCAACCTCAACGGAAGCAATTTTACGCAAGTCGGCCTGGGCACGCTCACTTTCGGTCAGGCCACTCCCGCCGCGGCAACGCTGACCGTCAGCGGCAACGCCGGCACGAGCCTCCATCTGGCGGGAACCAGCGTGATGGGCGGCTCGAACAATACCTTCGCGAACACGCCGGATGTTTTTGTTGGGCCCGTGAGCTTCAGCGGCACGGAGGCTGGAACGACTCTTACCGCCGCCGGTCCCGGACAACTCATCTTCAATAACACGATCACCGCCAATCCCATGACCAGCGCCAGCACGATCGCCATTCCAACCGGCGGGCGCGCCGTGGTGATCGGCAGCAGCGCCACCGGATCGGTGAATCCGCTGGGCGGCGCGACCCTCGCCTTGAGCGGCGGCACGTTGTCGCTGGATACCCAGATCGGCAACGTCGCCTACGCCAACAGCGTCAATGTCACCGGGACCAGCACCATTGAAATGCAGCCCTCTGGCGTCACGATCGACCTGGGCAGCGCGACTAACGCGATGTCCGTTCCCAGCGGGTCAAACCTCAACGTCAACATCTATAGCTCGGATGGCACCGTCGGCGCCGGCGGCCTTCGGCTCGACAGCCCCATCACCGGATCGGGCGGCATCAGCACGGTCGCCAATTTCAATACCGGCTCCACGAACAGCCGCGGCACCCTCATCTTCAATGCAAGCAATACGGGATACAGCGGCGTCGTCACGTTGAATGCCGCCTCCGCCAATATCCAGGGAAACGTCAACCTCGCCACCGACCAACCTTTCGGCAGCAATGCCGACGGCTTGGTGCTTCACGGCGGAACCCTTTTCATGCGCGGCGGCGGAGCCAACACCACCACCTACACGCTCCCGCAGAACATCACCGCCGACGCCAGCTTCACGCTCGACGGCAACCAGAACGGCGCGTTCACCAATGGCACGTTTGTCTTCCAGACGCTCACCTCGACGGCGACGGGCGCGACAACCATCACGCAGAACGCCGGCAATGGATTTAACTTTACGTTTGCCGGCCCCGCTTCGTTTGCCGGGCCGATGACCCTGGCGCCCAACGCCGACACACTCACCTTCTCCAGCACGGTCAACGCGGCCAATGTACTGACCATCAACCCCGCGAGCGGCACGCTGAATGTGCCGGGCGCCACGACCGTTGGCGGAAACCTGACGGTCGGCGGCACCGGCGGCGCGGTCAACCTCGGCGCACTGACGCTGAGCGGCAATAGCAACCTGAACGTGGTCGGCGGCTCGACCCTCACCCTCAACGCCGTCCCTTCCTACACCGGCTCAACCAACCTCACCGGAAATAACAACGGCGGCCTGAATGGCGGAACCCTAAAGCTCGGATTGGACAATGCCATTCCCCTTTCAAGCCCGCTCACGCTCAATGCCCAAAGCATCGATCTCAATGGCCACAATCAGACGATCAACAACCTGACCGCCGGCGGCATCGGAACGGCCGGCACGTTCATCAACAACGGCGCTAACCCATCGACGTTGACGATCGGCACGCCGCTGACCTCCCTGACTTTCAATGGTCAATTCGCCGACGGCAGCAAGCCGTTGGCGGTGGCCTTCGGGGGCGCCGGCCAAACCCTCACGCTCGCCAATCAGAACACGTTTAGCGGCGGCATTTCCGTGGGCGCGGGCAACACCCTCGTTGCCGCCAATGGCACCGCCGTCGGCACGCTTGGCAATGGCACGGTCACCCTTTCCGGCGGCAAACTCCTGCTCCAGGGCCAGGAACAACCCTCCAGCGCCGGCCTGGCCGCCGGACTTACCGGCTCGTTCTACGGCGGAAATAACCCCGCCAGCGGCAGCAACAAAAATCCCAATTTCAACACCTATGCGGCGTTCAACACACACCTGAGCGGGCAGACTCCCACCAAATCGGTCAATACCACCACCGCCGGAAAGACCAACTTCGATTACAGCAATACCAATTACGGCACCAACGCCCAGTTCGGTACCGCCGGCACGACCACCGCCAACTATGGTTTTGGCAACAAGACCAACTATGAGGCCGCCTTCACCGGCTATATCAATGTCCCGGCGGCGGGCTGGGGCCAGTTCAGCACCAACAGCGACGACGGCAGCACGGTTTATATCGACAACCAAAACGTGCCGATCGTCAACAACAACGCCTTCCAAGGCAACACCAACCACGTCGGCAGCTTCTACTTTCCCCAGCCGGGCTTGTATCCGATCACCGTTGGCTACTTCCAGGGCGGCGGGGGCGGCGGACTGCTCGTGCAGTGGGCGCCGCCAGGCAGCAACGGCGGATTCCATACGCTGCTCAACACCGAGGTGATGACTGGCGCCGCCACGTTGCAGCAACTGCCTAGTGCATTGTCACGCAATGATTTTGGGGTAAATCACTAGAGTTTTACCCGCATTTGGAAGCATGACAATGCACTAGCCAGAATTACATCGCCGGCGTCGCGCTGAGCGCGGATTCAAACATTGATGTATCGGGATCTCTGAATGCCACCGTCGGGCCGCTCACCATCGGCGGCAACAAGCTCTCGCTCACCAGCGCCGATACCACCGCCAACCCCTATAGCCTGACGACCGGCATCTCGAACGTGACGGGCGCGGCGACGTTTAACCTGGCGCCCAGCGCCGGCGGCGGACCGGGCACGCTCACCATCCCCGCCATCAACGGCGGCGCCACCTCGAGCATCACCAAGTCCAACGCTGGCACGATGGTCCTCAACGCCTCGGGCACTTACGGCGGTGGATCGACCGTCAACGCCGGCGTCCTCCGCGCCAACGGCATGGGCTCCCTGGGCACCGGCCCGATCACCCTCAACGGCGGAACCCTTCGCCTGGGATCGCAGACCGAGGCGCCGCTGGTGAATTTCGGCGGATTCCAACTCAACGACGGCGCTACCCTGGCCAGCAACGTCCTCACCCTCACCACCACCGCCGCCAGCCAGGCGCGCAGCGCCTTCTACACCACGCCGCAGGACGTGAGCAAGGGATTCAGCACAACATTCGTTTACAAGGACACGCCCAACAGCGCTACGAATAACGCCGACGGCATCACGTTCACCATCCATAACGCGCAATTGGGCGCGGGCGCGCTGGGCGGCAGCGGAGGCAGCCTCGGGTACGGCGGCATCGCCAACAGCGGCGCGGTCGAACTCAACGTCTACACCGGCGCGGGCGGCGGTGTGGGAACCTCCTTCGGCACCAACGGCGCCATCGTCGCCAACCAGACCACCGCCCCCGTCAACCTCGCCAGCGGCGATCCAATCCAAATCCAACTGGCGTACGATCCCAACTTCCAAACCCTCAGCGAAAACCTCAGCGACCAGACCACGGGCGCCGCAAGCACCATCACCTACACCGGAGTCAACTTCTCCTCGCTGCTCGGCGGGAACGTCGGCTACGTCGGCTTCACCGGCGGCACCGGCGGCCAGAACGCCACTCAAACCGTCAGCAATTTCGGCTTCACCGGCGCTTCGGCTAATCCAAGCCTGGCGAGCTGGAACAACGCCGTCAGCGTCACGTCCGCACAGGCCGCCACGATCGACGTGGCCTCCGCGTCCAACGGCAACAACGCCCGGCTTGGCACGCTGGCCATGGGCGACGCCTCGGTTCTGAAGGTGACCGGCAGCACGCTGGCGTCCAACGCCCCCTACTCCCTCACGCTGGGCGCGACCACGCTGACCGGCAACGCCACCTTCGACGTGGCCAACAACGGGGCCGGCGACGGTACCCTCGCGCTCGGCAACATCACCGGCACGGCCAGCAATGTCAACAAGACCAACAACGGCATTTTGCTGCTGGCGGGTTCCGGCACCAGCACGTTCGGCATCGGCACCGTCAACGCCGGCCTGCTCCGCGTCAACACTCACCTGAGCGCCACCATCCTGAGCATCAACAGCGGCGGCGCGCTGGGCGGCAAGGGAACCATCGACGGTCCGGTCAACATCGCCTCGGGCGGCATGCTCGCCCCCAGCCAACGCGCCGGCGGCCTGATCGGCGGGCCGCTCACCATCACCGGGCCAATCACGCTCGCCGACAACACCAGTTCCCTGGGCATCCTGCTCGCGTCCCCCGCCGCGCCGGGAATCGGGTACGACCAGATCGCCTTCGGGAACACCGCGTTGCTTGGCGGCGCTAACTTGCTCCTGAACGATTCGACCTACGCTCCCAATGCCGTCAAGGGCGATTCGTTCTGGATCATGGACGGCACCACCGGCAGTACGCCTGTTGGCGGCGAACTCTCCTACGCCGGATTGCCCCTGGCCGACAGCTCCAGCTTCACCGGCCCCAACGGCATCAGCTACGAGATCAACTACAACGTCACCGGCGACCCCAACGCATCGGGCCACGATGTGCTGCTGACCAGCGAGACCAACGCCGTCCCCGAACCGGCCAGCCTCTCGCTGCTGGGCCTTGGCGCCATTGGCCTGCTTTCCCGCCGCCGGCGACGCCGGGCATGAGCATCGCATACCGGCGGCGGACTATGCCAGGCGCGAGAGTGGCGGGAAAGCGTAGCCTTCCTCTTTCTGATCCGCGTTCATCTGCGTTCATCCGCGGTTCGTTTCCGTTTTGGATTGCCGAGGCGGGAAATGATTCGATCCATCGGAAACGGAGGGCGGTCCCGGTTGTCGGCGTAAGTAATGTTGTGTAAAAAAACGCGATGTGCGAAGCCGGCTGCCATATACGCACGATCCAATCCGGCGATGGGCCGCTCTTGAAGCAAATGACAATGCACGTAAGGCACCGCCGCGAATGTCCCCACCACAAGACCGATCGAGGGCGCTCCGTTCCCGTACATTCCTGGTTCATCTTGGATCACGCCTGTCCTTCGCCCCTTGGCTCGGTCGGGGATCAGCACCCGCGTCAATGATAGCTGTATGTCGTCAACCGCGCTGCGGACGCCTCAAGGGACGTTTCCGACACCTGGATCAGGTTCCCTGTCTCTGGATCATAAAAGCAATTGATGCGCGCCGCCGACGTTAGCCATTCCTCGCTCACCAGCCGTCCCCGCTCATTGTACTTACGACTAACCGGGCCGATGGGCGTATCCATGCCCGCCGCGTTCCCGCCGGCGATTCCGGTTCCGCCGCACGCCGCGCATGGCCCGGCGCTGGTCAGCAGCAACACCCGCCCGCTGCCCCGGCATTGCGGGCCTCGCCGGGCCGGCGGGTCTTGTGTCGGGAGGCTATCGCCGTTTGTGCTGTTCATAGGTCTGCTCCTTCGCCATTTTAACGAATTCTAGCTGCGTCCCGGTATCATTCCCGCGATCAAGTGTCCAATCCATGTAGGCCATAAACTAAAATAACATAGCAGAGCCAATACAGAAACGCCAAAGTGATAAGCCAAATGACTATCAACCTCAGAAATCGGTGCTTTGATTTGGCGGCATCACCCCGTGTTGGGGTACTATAATCTAGTGCATTGTCATGCTTCCAAATGCGGGTAAAACTCTAGTGATTTACCCCAAAATCATTGCGTGACAATGCACTAGAATATATCTATCAGGTTTATTCATTGTGACGCTGCTGCCCTCAAGTATCCTCCGGGGCCACAGGGGAATATTGACAAACGGCCGTTTATCCGTATTGGCTCGACCCTCACTTTGATGTTTGCGCAGCCCCCAGTTACTCGGCGAATCGGAAAAATGAAAATAACCAGCCTGTCCGAATAGTGGCGGCCGACCCCGCCGGACCTACTAATCAGGTTGATTTGTGGAGATGCATGCATCTCTACGGGTTTTTTGGGCAGTGATTAGCATTGTTGTTTGGTCTTACCTCCATGTAAAGGTTTTCTTGATGTGGAGAACAAAAAGGGGATAAGGACATATTCACGCCTTCTTCGGCCTCCCGCGCTGCCGAAACGTCGATTCCAACCGCAACCTCGTGGCGGTGGCCGCCTGCCATCCCGGCTCGCCGAACGGGCGTCCACGCCGAAGCGATTCACGGATCGCTTCCAGTTCCTTGTCCGTCTGCGGCTCATTGACCCATTGTACCCAATTCGCCGGCCGCGGCAGCGGCCACTCGCTCAGGATTCCTCGCTCTTTCGGCGATCCCTTCTCACGCCGCCACAAGCTGCTCCATTGCCAGTCCTGCGCGTTGGCCGCCAGATTCGCGCGAAGGGCATTGCGTTCGACATACCGCGCCAGCACCAAAAAATAGCGATCATCCTGCACCGGAAAGCTCTTATACGTTCCCTGATACAGGTGTCCGCGCCCGTCGCTGTGCCGATGGCGATGCCATCGCCGCACATGCGTCGTGGTCAATCGCTGCATGAATGCGCCAAGCTCGCCATCCTTTCGCGGCCACAACACCAGGTGCCAGTGATTGGGCATCAGGCAGTACGCCAGCAGCCGAACCGGCACGAGTTCCAGCGTCTTTTCCAACACCCGCTCGAAGGCGGCGTAGTCGCCCGGATCGTCAAACACCGCACGCCGGTCGTTGCCGCGATTGAGGCAGTGGAAGATCATCCCGCCGGGCGAGACACGAGCGACTCTTGGCATGCCGACAGGTTATCCGCAAGAGCTTGATACGTCAATATATGTCCTTATCCCCTTTGTTTGCCTTCCCTTTGTTTGCCTTATCCCCTTTGTTTGCCCCAACCGGCGCTGGGGCCCGCTGTTCGGCTACAACGGCCACTTCGATGTGGAATGGCTGTCGATGCCGCCGGAACAAGTGCCGCCCCACGCCAAGCCGAGTCGCGAAGAGCGACGGGAGTGACCCCTCCTCGAAGTTCTGGCCCCAGTTTCGATCATGCATCCGCAGGTGGCAAGTATGGCGGCATCATGCGGGCGTCGGAAAATCCGACGTCTCGTTCGTGCCGAAAAGGCTGAAAAAGGAATTGGCGAAGGCGTTGATGATCGTGATAGTCGCCGGCTCCCGCAGGCGGCCGACGGTGAAAACCAGATTGAACGCCACCGGCTTGCTGGCGTTGAGCAATTCCTGCCACACGTCGGCTCCAACCGGAAACCGCTTGGCGAGGGCGGCGAGGTCCGCCGGCGACTCGATGCCGTTCAGCAGGAAACCCATGATGTCCGGTCCGGTTTGGGCCGGACGAGGAACAAATGTCGGAACAATCAGAACCCCAGCCGTTTGCCCGACCGGCGCCCATTGCACTTGAATGCAGGGAAAGCCTTCGAGAAGCAGGCCGTAGCTGAATCCCTCGGGCGATTTAAGCAGGGCCTCATGAAACGTCTGGCACAGCATCGGAGATTCGCCTTCGAGGGGATTGGCGGGGGACACTCTTTCGAGTGTCGTGGGCTGGACTCGCCGGTAAACGCAATGAACCACTCGCATCAGCCCATTATAACCCACCGGCTTGCCGATTCCTTACGCTCTATCAAGCTGCTCCAGTTCCTCAAGCAATCCTTTTCCCGCCAAAGCAAGGACCGCCAGCGCCTGCTCGCGGGTAACACCCTCGAAGCCGTCGAAGAAATCCTCGAGCGTCTGCCCCGCCGCGAAGCAATCAAACAACGTCTTCACCGGCACGCGCGAGGCGTAGAAGCATGGCGTGCCGCTGACGCGCTGGGGATTGATCCAGATCAAGCCATTCCCGTGCCTTTTCGAATGACTCGTCCATCTCTCTCGATGAGATATAGGATTTTCTGAAGCCGTTGCTCCAACAATGCCTGTACGTGCGGGACGAATGGGATTAACTGTGGCAGTGCGTTTGAAACGGCGTCGAGAATCACAACGGGAATTGGCAGCTTGTTCAGGTTCTGCTCGTGCTCTAGCTTTTTATCGATACTCAAGAAAACTTCGAAGGCTGCCAAGGCCGCCGCATTTAACAGCTTTCCATTCGCCAAGCGCTCCCAGCCCATCTCAAGCGTGATCGTGACGGCATGGCCGATCAAGAGGTGTCGGAAGCGTTTTGGAACATTGTGGTCGAACAGCACCTTCACAATTGCTCCAGGTCGTGCAAAAGATCATTACAGGACAAATCGAGCACGGCCAATGCCTGCTCGCGCGTGACACCCTCGAAGTCATCCAGGAACTCTTCGAGCGTCTGCCCCGCCGCGAAGCAATCAAACAATGTCTTCACCGGCACGCGCGAGGCGTAGAAGCATGGCGTGCCGCTGACGCGCTGGGGATTGATCCAGATCAGGCCGAAGAGTGCATGGCCGGGTTGGATTTTGTCGCCAACGAGGTGCTCGGGATCGACCGGCTCAATATCCGAAACAAGGGGGGCGGCGGCGAGCAGTGTCATAAATCCTCCTGAGAATTGCGAATTTTGTAACACTTCAGCCGTCTGCGACGGATGAGTGTCGAATTTGAAGGGTTGAATGCCGCCATTGTATCACACCACGTTGCATTCGGCCCAAGTGTTACCGAATTCTTATTGGCCGCGTTGATAATAGCCCGATAATGATCAAGTTTCAGGAATCGCGGAGGCAACTTCAGCAATCTGGCGTTTGCGGCCGCGGCGAAGGTCATGGGAGTTTTTGGCATTGCGTGAATGGCCGGTGCGGTGCCTACAATCGGCACAGTCGGTACGACCGATAATGTTTTTGGGCGCAATCGGCAGGAATTGCGCGACCCCGAGTCGTTTCGTGGGGTATGGTTCTGGCAAGCCCGCGAGAGGCGGACGGCGAATTTGAAGTTTGGTGAAAGCTTCAAGACGCCGTTCCATCCCACGCAGGCTTGCGGCGTCTTCCAACTCAAGTGGGTGCTTGTATGCGAACGACGACCGGTGTCTTTGCTCGTGAGGGAGAAGTGATGATGAACGACCTTCGCCATGCCGTCAACAAGCTGCGCGCGTTGTCTCCGCAACTCAACTCGGCGGTGCTGGATGCCGACCGCGTTGTCGTGCTCGTCGAGCGCTTCCTGATTGAGGAATGCGGGCTGGGCGTCGAGGCCGAGGTGCCCCTGCAATATAATGACAAGGGCAAGGCGGTCACGCTTCTGCGGTATGCCTCGGTGAACGGCGCGTGCCGAATCGCGTTGACCAATACCGACGGCTCCACGCACTTTGTCACACGCCCCTGGATCGAATGCGACCGCAACGAGCGCGTCTTGAGCTTCCCGGCGTTGCCCAAGCTGCTGATCGCCATTACCAAATCCGTCGAGCAGCAGATCGCCTCGACCAATAACACCGCATCTACGGTCGGCCAGATCATGGCGGCCCTTGGGATGTCGGCCAACGCTCCCCTGCCGGCGCCCCACGATGCAGACATTACGATGGACGAGCCTGAACTGACTCTCCTCATGGGTGACCCAAACAAAGACGGCGACGCAACTCCGCGCATCGTGCGGTTCAGCGACCTGGTTCCCGCCGAAGACGAAGCTGATAACGGCCACGCGGACAACGCCAACAGCGATGGCCGCGCCCACGCAAACGGCAACGGCAACTCCCCCCGCCCGCCACGCATGGCGGTTGGACAAGCCTGATCGCCCGCGATTCTTCGCCGCGAAGTGCAACGCTCGCAACCGAAATAAAAACCTGAGCCACGAATGGGCACGAATCGAGACAAATGATTCGTGTTCATTCGTGGCAGGCTTCTATGCCGATCTTACAATTGCGTTCGCAGCACATCTTTACTCCTCGCTTATCGCCCATCACTGATCACTCATCGCTCATCTTTTGTCCCCGTCATTCCGAAAAGCGCCTTCGCCACGGCAAACGCCGCCACCGCCATGGCCGCGCCAATCACCACCGATCCGACCAGCCAATCCAGGAGCATCGGCGCCATGCGGGCGAAAAGGTGCGCGTTGATCGGCCCAAAGTCGGCCCGCGTCAGGCGGGATCCATGCAGCAGCAGATGACCGAGCCAAACCGCGGCGACAATGAGAATCGGCCCGACCGGCGGCGTTGAAATCTTGGAACCAACGACAACCGCCGCCGGATGCAGGTGCAGCCGGCGGGCCGCATAGAGCGCCAGAAGGGTCTGCACGCCATACGCGGGCAGATTTGCGATAAACACGCCGATCGCGATTCCCGCGGCCATCTCGCTTCGGCTGGCGCCGCCCTGGCGGAGCTCCCGCCAGGCGCGCATTGGATTGAGCCAGCGCCAGAACCCCGACCAGAACGGTTGGCCAACAGCAGCCTCCGCGCCCGCGTGGTATTGCCGATGGCGCCATCCAGACAGCGCGCGGGTGAGAAGCCGCGCGTGCATGAATGTGTTCCCGGAAAGTGCGCGTAATTTCCGCCAAGGCGTTGGCGTTTCTTGCGGCGCGGCGAGGCCGGACTCGACGGGTATTTCGATGATGGGGCATCCCGCCCATGCCGCCCGTACGAGGATTTCCGCCGGATGAATCCAGGGATCGACACGCGCCCGCAGTATCTCGAAAAGACGCAATGGATAAACGCGCAACCCGCATCCGCCATCCGCCACGCGCACGCCGGCTTCCAAAAATACCAACAGGCTTGGAAGCCGTGCGGCGAGTCTCGGCGACGGGCGCGGGGGCCGAGCCTGAATAATCGCGCCCGGATTCGCTCGGCTGGCTTCCAGCAGGCGAGCCATATCCTCACGATTCGGCAGGAAGCCCGCGTCGAGCGTGATGGCGTGCGTGCATCTCGCGATCGTCGCAACGGAAACGGCTGATCCAAAAACCCTTCCTGGACTGCCCATTGCGACGCCCGCCATCCTGCTGGAGATTTGCCGCCCCGTCCCGCCGTCAAACTCGATGACGCGAACGCCCAAATCCGCAAGTCCCTCGACCCATGACTGAGGCATTCGCGCCAGGTCGCCCGTGGGAATCATCAATGCGAAGATGTTCTCGACGCCGTGGGTCTGCACCGATGTCAAATGTCCAGCCGTTCCGATGTACAATGGAAGTCGCTCGCGAATCAGTTCGCGAATCAGTTGTCGCAGGAGACGCGGATTGTTTCAATGAAGGTTGATCCTCAAATTACCGCCGCCGACATGCACGCATCGACATCGCGCGTTTTTGAACTGGCCGCGGGAAAGCTTCGACCGCTTGATCGCGACCAATCTTCGCGGCCCCTATTTTCTCACGCAAGCCGTCGCGCGGTGGATGATCGAACAGCGAAGGGCGAATATGGCTTTCGCGGCTGCATCGTCAACGTGTCGTCGGTCAGCGCGGCGGCGGCGTCGGTGGATCGCGGCGACTATTGCATCAGCAAGGCCGGCGTCGCCATGGCAACCCAACTCTGGGCCGTGCGTTTGGCGGAGTTTGGCATTGACGTTTACGAAATCCGCCCCGGTATTATCGCCACCGACATGACCGCGGGCGTCAAGACAAAATACGATGCCCTCATCGCCAACGGCCTCACCCTGGAAAAGCGCTGGGGCACCCCCGGCGACGTGGGAAAAAGCCGTCGCCACCCTGGCCCGCAATGACTTTCCCTACGCCACGGGACAGGTTGTGAGCGTCGATGGGGGGATGATGTTGAAGCGACTGTGACCCCCACCCCA
>DASRLH010000495.1:0-9477 GCA_035648595.1 Tepidisphaeraceae bacterium | reverse complement strand
GACCCATCCAACGAGAGAGGTGGCTCCACAAGCCTGTCGAGCTTCACCTCTGATCGCGATCTCTTTTTTGCCGTCGCGTGACGGCCGCGTAGAGTCCACGCGCTAATCGTGACTCACCGATTCATACATGGCAGTCTTTTCAAACCCTTCGGGCATGGTTATTATGCCGCGCTTCGTGGGTGCCCGGCGTGGGCGCTTGGGCCAACGGCTTTTGCGCGGGAGCGTGCGATGGTGGAACAGCCCGTCGGCGCGCCGAATCGGTCGGACGCGCCAGTCAAGCTCTCGATTGTCATCCCGGTTTACAACGAGGTACACTTCGTTCAGGAATTGGTGCGGCGGGTCATTGAAGCGCCGCTGCTTCCCAACGTCGTGCGCGAGATCGTCTGCATCGACGATTGCTCGACCGATGGCAGCGGCAGTCAGCTCGACGAACTGCCGGCGCTTTTCCCGCGCGAAGTGTTCAGGATCGTCCACAAGCCGACAAACCAGGGAAAAGGCGCGGCTTTGCGCGACGGCTTCAAACTTGCCACCGGCGATATCGTGCTCATCCAGGACGCCGACCTGGAATACGACCCCGATGATTATCCCAAGCTGATCCTTCCGATCCTGGAAAATAAAGCGGACGTTGTTTTCGGAAGCCGATTCATGGGCGGCGAGCCGCACCGCGTGCTCTATTTCTGGCACTCGGTCGCCAACAAAATGCTCACGCTTCTCAGCAATATGTGCACGAACCTCAATCTCACGGATATGGAGGTTTGCTACAAGGTCTTCCGCCGCGAGATCATCGGGAAAATTCAAATACAATGCGACCGCTTCGGCTTCGAACCGGAGATCACCGCCAAGGTGGCCCGCATGCGGCCCCGCCTGCGGATTTTCGAGGTCGGCGTCGCCTACTATGGCCGCAGCTACGAAGAAGGAAAAAAAATCACCTGGAAAGACGGCATCAAGGCCGTTCTGACTATTCTACGCTTCAAATTTGCCGATTAAATGTTGGTCCGGTGTGGAGTGTCAGTTGTGGGTTGTGGGTTGTCAGTTGTCAGTTGTGGGTTGTCAGTTGCTGGTTATCGGTTGTAGGGTGTTAGTGGTCGTGGCGACAGATCCCGACGCCCGACTACGCCGCCGACATGGATGAGGCCTCAGATACCATTATGCCCCCAAAAGACCACCCGCAACCAACAACTGACAACCAACAACCAACAACCCACAACTGACCACTGACAACGGACAACGGACAACGGACCAATCCATGCGTATTTTGATTTCCGGGGCTGGCGGCTTCCTTGGCTCGCACTTGAGCGACCTGCTCCTGGCGCAGGGCCATGAGGTGGTCGGGGTCGATAACTTCATTACGGGCCGGTCCCAAAACATCGCGCATCTGGAAGGAAACCGCGCGTTCAGCTTCATTCGGCACGATGTGATCGAGCCGTTGCAGGTGCCCGGCACGATCGACCGCATTTACCACATGGCTTCGCCGGCTTCTCCGGTGGGATATGTGAAGCATCAGGTCGCCACGCTCAAAGTGAATAGCCAGGGAACGTGGAATCTGCTGGAACTGTCGCTTAAAAAGAAGGCCCGATTTCTGATGGCGTCCACTAGCGAATGCTACGGCGACCCCGCCGTCAATCCGCAGCGCGAGGATTATTGGGGCAACGTCAATCCGATCGGCTTTCGCAGCATGTACGATGAGGCCAAGCGCTTCAGCGAGGCCTGCACCATGGCCTACCACCGAGAGCGCGGCGCCGACACGCGGCTGATCCGAATCTTCAACACCTATGGCCCGCGCATGGATCCGCACGATGGCCGGGTGGTCATCAGCTTCATCCGCCAGGCGCACGACAACGAGCCGCTCACCGTCTTCGGCGAAGGCCTCCAGACGCGCAGCCTGTGTTATGTATCGGACCTTGTTCGCGGCATTAACCTGACCATGGAGAGCGATTTCCACGAGCCGATCAATCTGGGCAACCCCGATGAAGTGACGATTTTGCAGATCGCCAGGGAAGTGCTGGAATTGGTGCCCCAAAGCAAAAGCCGCATTGAGTATCTTCCCATGCCGCCGGATGACCCGCGCGTCCGCTGCCCGGACATCACCCGTGCCCGTGAAGTGCTCGGCTGGGAGCCGGTGGTCCCGCGGAAAGAGGGGCTGACAAAAATGATTGAGTTTTACCGCGCCCAGGCATATCCTTAATTGTCGTCATGACATTAGCCCAAACCATTCCGCTCCGCCCCTCCATTTCCAAAGCGCCCGTTCAGCGGCTGGAAATGGGCGATGAGATGGACCAGCCGACGTTTCACCACCGTTACCTGGCGATGCCCGAGAGCTTTCGGGCGGAATTGGTGGGAGGAGTCGTTTACGTGCCATCACCTCTTAAGGCAGATCACGGCGACAGGCATGGCGATGTCATGGCGTGGCTGAAAGTATATGGATTGAACACGCCGGGAACCCGCGCACTTGATAATGCCACTCACATTCTGGGCCCCGACAGCGAATTGCAGCCAGATGCTTCGCTTTTGCGCTTCGCGGGCAATGCCCGCGAAAATGAGGATGGATATATCCAGGGCACG
This sequence comes from Tepidisphaeraceae bacterium, assembly GCA_035648595.1. GTDB lineage: Bacteria > Planctomycetota > Phycisphaerae > Tepidisphaerales > Tepidisphaeraceae > RYN-428. Next base: position 6,915 of record DASRLH010000495.1, on the reverse strand, counting down.
CCCGAATTCGTGGTGGAGGTGGCGTTGGCCAGCGAATCGTACGATCTTCATCGCAAGCGCGCCGATTACGAGCGGCACGGCGTAGGCGAGTATCTGGTCCTGCTTTTGCGCGAGCAAAGAGCCGTCTGGTTTGCACGAATTGAGCCGGGCGTGCCGTTCACGGAAATGCCTGCCGGCCCGGACGGCATTCATCGTTCCATCATCTATCCTGGACTTTGGCTCGACGCTTTGGCGCTATTGCGCGGCGATTTGAAGCGCGTGATCGAAATTCTGGACGCCGGCCTCGCCAGTCCGGAGCATGCCGCATTTGTTGCCGCGCTGCTCAAGGTAGTTTGAGCATCGCCGATCAAATCCCAGGCTTCGCACGTCATTCCATTCGACATTCGGGTTTCGGAATTCTGATTTCGGGATTTTGCTCTCCTTGCCGGCACTGCCGTCGGGGTTGCTCGTCTGATAACACGTCGGACTTTCTCGCCCAGCTGTTTTTCCCGGCTTTTGCCCTATAACCGCTAATCTTTCTCCAGGCGTCCCACATCTAAAGTACCCCCTGCGCTGCCGTCGATGAGACGGGTGCTAGGCCGAGTCGCAAGATTCGGCGGACTTGTGAGAAAGGAGCTCCCCCCAGATCGACCGCGCGAGCGCCGCGAAAAACCATGGCGCCTCTCGCAGGGGCAATATGCCCCTTGGGCTGCTGGCGAACGTACCCTGACCGCCAGCACGAGATTTCAAGGGAATGAAGGCGCGAATCGGGCATCCCGTCCGGTCGCGCAAGGCAACCGGGGAGGCAAAATGGCGCAAACGCGCCGGACCTCTCCCGTCAAGGAAAGACACCATGAGCGTCATTAATACAAACGTAGCGTCACTTATCGCGCAGCGCGCGCTTGGGCAGAACAACACCGCGTTGCAAACGAGCCTGCAGCGCCTCAGCACCGGCTTGAAGATCAACAGCGGCGCCGATGATCCCGCGGGCCTCATCGCCAGCGAGAGCCTCAAAGCCGAGCAGACCGGCATCAATCAGGCCATTGACAACGCCAACCGCGCCAATAACGTGGTCGGCACCGCCGAGGGCGGCCTCAACGAAGTCAGCAACCTGCTCAACCAGTTGGGCGGCCTGGTCAACCAGTCGGCCAACAGCGGCGGCCTAAGCGCCGGCGAAGTCGCGGCCAACCAGCTCCAGGTCAACTCGATCCTCAGCACCATTGACCGCATCGCCGGCTCGACCAGCTTCGACGGAACCAAGCTGCTGAACGGCAATCTGGCTTATTCGACCAGCAGCGTCGCCACCAGCGCCTTCACTCAGATTCAGATTAACTCCGCCAACCTCCCGGCCAACAAGACCCAGGCGGTTGTCGTGCAGGTTGCCAACAGCGCGACGCAGGGCGATGTGAAGTACACCGGCGCGACTTCCGCGCTGGGCACGTCCGCCGTTACGCTGCAAATCGCCGGCAACGCCGGCACCCAGCAGCTCAGCTTTGCCGCCACCACCAAGCTGTCGGCCATCGCCGCCGCGGTCAACAGCATCACCTCCACAACCGGCGTCACCGCTTCGGCGAGCACAAACAAGATCGACTTCAAGGCCAGCAACTACGGCTCAAGCCAGTATGTCAGCGTGCAGTCACTTGCTGGTGCATTCGTTGTCACCGGCGGCGCCAATGGCAAGGCCTCGGGCAAGGACGCGGTCGTGAGCGTCAACGGCGCTGCCGCTCAGGCCAGCGGCCTGAACGTCAGCTACACCACCAACAACCTCGACGTGAACCTCACGCTCTCGGCGGGTATGAACGCCGGAAAGACAAAAACGTTTGGCATCACCGGCGGCGGCGCCACCTTCTCGCTGGGCGAGAAGGTCACCGACACCGACAAGGCCAGCCTGGGCATCCAGAACGTCTCGACCGGCAGTCTTGGCGACTCGGGGCTGGGCTTTCTGAGCACCCTGGGAGCCGGCGGAACCAACTCGCTGAGCAGCGCCAGCCTGGTGAATGCCCAGAAGATCGTGGATGAAGCGATCAACCAGGTGAGCAGCCTGCGTGGCCGATTGGGATCGTTCCAGAAGTACACGATCGGCTCGACCATCAATAACCTGGGTGTCGCCTATGAAAACGCTTCGGCTGCCGAGAGCGCGATCACCGACACCAACATCGCGCAGGAAACCGCGAATCTCACCCGCGCTCAGATTCTGCAGCAGGCGGCGACGACGGTTTTGACAACCGCCAACAGCACGCCGCAGACTCTCTTGACTCTCATCCAACACGCCTAACGGCGGTTTGGCTCTGAGTAGCGAATGATCGTAAGTTCGCGCGGAATGATTTTTTCTCGCAAGTCCACGCCCCCGGCCTGAAAAAGGCCGGGGGTGTTTTTGCGTAGGGGACCGCCAAATAAAATGCTTGGCAAAGCAGCTTGTCCGTGTTACCAAATACGCATGGCAACCCGCCGGCTTGGGCATAATTTGTTGGGAGTGCTGTCGATCCTGATCGGCGGCGCGGCTCTGGCGGCGACGCGAGCACCCCTGCTGGGATATGGATCCAGGTTCATTGCAATCGTCGGGCTGGCGGTGGGGGTATTGGGATTTGTTCTTGCGCTAGTCATCGGGCGCTGGGGCAGCGGCACGCCGGCGTTGGGGATTGTTTTCTGCCTGGGTGTGCTGGCATTGGCCGGCTACGAAGACGGCACGCTCCAGAATTGGATGGCCCGACTGCATCCCAAACAAGGCAACGCCCAGCCGTCGCCCGCGGCGCCGGCGGCGCCGCGGCACGATGGCGGTCCGCCGCGGGTTCATTCTATTTTTGACAGCGACGACAACTCATCACCCGCATCTTCCGGCGAAGAGCACTCGGGCTCCGCGCACAAATCCGCGGCCGTGCCCCCGCCCGCCGCGGCCGCCGACTGGGACACCGCGCCGCTCCAAACGTCAACGCAGTTCGAATCGAGCAAACCGGTGATGAGCATTGAGGAAGCGCGCGCGAAGGTGCGGACTGCCGCCGATGCGCTCAACCGCGCTCTCGCCGGGAACGCCGGCTATCAGTCCGCCAAAGCCCAGGCAGACGCCGCCGAAGCACGTCGAAACCAAGCGCTAAGCGCCAGCGGCCCAGGCAGCCCCGAAGTGGTTGAGGCCAGCGGGCGCTGGATCGAGGCACGGGCGAAGTTTCACAAGGCCGCCGCTTCCGCGCTCGCCGCCGATCCCGCCGCGCAGGCCGCACAGAAAGAACTGGCCGCCGCGCAAGCCGCACAGAAAGGACTGGCCGATGCGCAAGCCGAATTGCGGGCGGCGCGCAAGTGAAAACTTCGAACTGGCTTGCGCACGAAATATTTCAGCGGTACTGCGATCGTATGGACATCGCGAATGAGGTTGAGCAGGCTTTTGTGACACGGGCGTCCCGCCCATGCGTGGCATTTTGGAATCAGGGAAGGGCCGTTTCATCAACTTCCGCGCCACTCGCACGGGCGGGACGCCCGTGTCACGCAAAACATTGCTGCGCCTGCTCGCCAAAACTGCGTGATTGCGCCGCGAATCGACGCGAATGATTTGCCTTCATTCGTGTCCATTCGTGCCCATTCGTGGCAGCCTTTCCGGCTTGAGTTGCGGGGGGAATTTAGCATCCGTTCATCTCACGCATTTCTTCTTTTCCGGAACCTGATAGCATTTTAAGGGGACAATATTGCAACGGGAGATTTCGTGGCGCAGCCGGTATTGGCGATTGTCAGCGTATTGGGCAAGGACCAAAAGGGGGTCGTGGCGCAGTTCGCCACGTACATGGCCCAGCGCGGGATCAACATCGACGACACCGAGCAGCGCGTGGTACGCGGTTTTTTCGTGATGGACATGCTGGTCGATCTCAAGGACCTGACCTGCGACCTCTCGGAACTGGTTACGGGATTGCTTGAACTGGGCCGGCACCTTGATATGGAAGTGCGCGTTCATCTGCATGCGCAGCGAAAACCAAAGAAAGTGGCGTTGCTGGTGAGCAGGGAGCCGCACTGCCTGCGGCGGCTCATCGAGCAGCACCGCGAAGGCAAGCTGCACTGCGACATCTCGGGGGTCTTGTCCAATCATCCCGACCTTGAGCCGATCGCGCGCGAGGCGGGCCTGCCGTTCGCGTGGAAAGGGCATAATGAGTTGGCGGCCCATTTCGGCTGGCTGACCGGACAACTTCAGTCGCAGGGGGCTGATCTGGTCGTGCTGGCCCGCTACATGCGGATTTTGCCGCCGGAGTTGATCGCGGCATGGCGAAGCAAAATCATCAACATCCATCCGTCGCTGCTGCCGTTTTTCCCGGGCGCTGCCGCTTACAAGCAGGCTTACGAAAGCGGCGTGCGCGTTCACGGCTGCACCGCGCATTTCGTCACCGAGCAACTCGACGAGGGGCCGGTCATCTTGCAAGACGTGTTTCACATCAATGTTGGGGTGGACACGCTCGAAGACGTAAAGGAGAACGGCCTGGAACTGGAAGCCAAAACGCTGTGCAAGGCGGTGCAACTTTTCCTGGACGAGGAACTGGTGGTGGTCGAGGGAAAGGTGATCTTCAAGCCCGGCATCAGCCGGTTTTTCCGCGCGCCCGAGCACGCGCCGCGCCATTGACCGCCGCCGCAAGTATGCGGTGTGTTATGCCCAGGCGATGGTTTCACTCTTATCAATTGATCGCAAAATGCCCGGTGAGAATCAACTTCATGTCGCCGCGGGCTGGCAGCCTGTGATGAGGGAGTTGGGGCTGGATGCCCCTGGGGTTTTCACGCATCCGCTGATCCGGCCCTGGCGCACCCTGCCGGATCGGCAGAACTGCACGCTCGACGCCCAGGCCGGCGGCGAGCGAATCCGCCTGCATGTGAAGCGGTATGCGCGCACGGGCCGCCCGCGCACCGCGGCGCAGGAGGAATTCGCCGGCCATCAGTTGCTCGTTTCCAACGGCATCCCAACGGCGCCGCTGGTGGCGTGGGGGGTGTTGGACGATCGGCGAAGTTTTGTGATTTTCGAGGATTTGGCCGGGCATGTGCCCGCCGATAAATTGATGCAATCGAGCGCCGCGTTCGACGGCCTGCTGCAGCCGACGGCCGACTTGGCGGCAAAGCTGCATGACGCCGGCTTGCATCATCGCGACCTGTATCTGTGCCATTTTCTTGCGGAGAACAACCCGACGTTTCACGCTGGTTCATCCGCCGCGCCCATGAATGTCCGTCTGATCGACCCCGCCCGCGTCCGCGCCATGCCCAATTTCCTGACGCGCGGACGATGGTTGGTGAAGGACTTGTCGCAGTTCTGGTACAGCACGCTGAGCCTGCCCATTACCGACGCCCAGCGCACCGCGTGGCTCCGCCGCTACAGCGATCAGCGCCAGCTCCCCAGCCCCGCGATGCTGCGCGGAAAAATCGAGCGCAAAATTCGCGGAATTGCCCGGCATGACGCCCGGCTCAACCGCTTGCAGCCGGCCCGCAATGTCTCGATTCCCTGGTAATGGCGGGGAACGATACATCCTGCGCACCGTATTACTTGCGTAGTTTTGAGGAGACGCAAAACACTTGAGCAGTTGGAGATCGGTATCGAACTGGGCGAAGCATCGGCCTTTGACATTAAAGGTTGCCGACCGTCTGGGCCGGAGCCGGGGTCGGCTGGCGGCGCTGAACCGGCTGATGGCGCCCCCGCCCGCGCCTCGGAAGCCGGACATTCGCAAATGGGAAACCCGCGAGCTGGCGGCGGCATGGATTGGGCATGCCAGCGTCTTGCTGCGCGTCGGGGGGATGACGATCCTAACCGATCCGGTGCTTTCCAGCCGCGTCGGCGTCGGGCTGGGGCTGATCACCGCGGGGCCAAGCCGCCTGGCCGCCCCCGCGCTATCTTTGGCGGAATTGCCAAAGATCGATCTCATCCTCATCTCCCACGCCCACTTCGACCATCTGGATCGGCCGACGCTGGCGCGTTTGCCCAAGCGCATCCCCATCATCACCGCGTCGCGCACGCGCGATCTAATTGTCGATCTGGGATTCCGCGACGTAAGCGAACTGCGCTGGGGCGAGGAGCTTGCACTCCCCGGCGACGTACGGATCGGCGCGATGATGGCCGCACATTGGGGCGCGCGCACCTTTCACGACACCTATCGCGGCTTCAATTCCTATCTGATCAACGCCGGTAAGCGGCGCGTGCTGTACGGAGGTGATACCGCCTATCACGAGGAGTTCATGACTTTGGGCAAGGTGGATTTGGCGATCATGGGTATCGGCGCCTATGACCCCTACGTCGCGTCGCATGCGACGCCCGAGCAGGCCTGGTCGATGGCCGACCACTGCCGCGCCGATTTCATTTTGCCGATGCACCACGGCACGTTTCGATTGAGTTACGAGCCGACGCGCGAGCCCATGGAGCGCCTGCTCACCGCCGCCGGCCGCGACGCGGAGCGCGTGATCGTGCGCGAGATCGGCGGAGACTGGCGATCGGACAACTGATGTCCCCGCAACCAAAAGTGAGGGAGCCACGAATGGGCACAAATGCACACGAATGAAGACAAACCAGGCGCGACTATTTGTGCTCCAGAACACCCATCTGGAATCCGCGGCAAGCTCAAATCGTAAAGGAAGGAGGCTTGAAGAAAGGCCCGACGGACGCGCCCTTTGAATTTTCCGCTTTTCTTGTTTTTGAATTTGTTTCGGATTTCGTGCTTCGGATTTTGGCCCTTTACTTGGGTTGCGGGCCGGCCCGCGCCGAATGGGTTCGTGCCTTCGAGGTTAAATACTCCGCTCTAAAAATAGCCATGCGCGAACCCGCGCCATTCGTGGATTCAGATCCTTTCATGATCGGGGTAGGGAAGGCCGATTGGTTTCGGCCTCCCCTCCCGCCAAACCGGACGGGCGGATTTCCCGCATCCGGCTTTCCAGTCAGTGGGCCATCTTCATGGATTGGCATACACGCCAACGGGCCGTTTTCAGCGAGAA
>DASRLH010000494.1:0-2141 GCA_035648595.1 Tepidisphaeraceae bacterium | reverse complement strand
CACCCTGGCCCTCCCCCGGAGTACCGGGAGAGGGAAATGAGGCGACGCCGAATCAGTTATGCGCCCCGCATGAACCATCCGCGCCCTTCGCGTTACTCCGGCTTGGTCGCCGGCGTCCACCGCCGGTGGATCAATCGCAGCGCATCGGCCATCTTCACCCATTGTACCGTGGCATCGCCGTACAGCACGTTGATTCCGTCTTTGCCGTGACTACCGAGGCGATCGTACGCGATGATCTTCGTCGAAGCAGTCGTCTCTGTAAGGCCGTTGCCGAGGTAGACGTAGGAGAGAGAGTCCGCTGAAAGACCGCTGGACGCAGTTGTGTGCTGATCGGAAGGGCAGACGAAAATCTCGGGCGTCAGGTTCTCGTATTTGAGCAGCGTCTGAAAGGAATCCGGAAATTCACTGCCCGGTTGACCGTTGGCGTACATGATGCACGCCATGCCGATGGCGCGGAGATTGGCGGCGCATTTTGCACGATTGAGACGTTCGTGGGCGCCGACAAGCAGGTTCGCGGCGGCATAAACGAGCGCAAGCCCGATTATCAGGCCGAGGCCCAATTCCATGAGCGTCCGGCGTCTGCTCCGCCTTCTGGTGTTCGGTGGGGCGGGGGCCAAGGGTATTTCAGATTTGGGTTGCGTCACGGCGTTCCCAGGCTGAAGTCGGCATCACCCGTCGGCAAGGTTCCATCATTTTGGCTTCGTCGCCGGTGTCTGCGCCTGAATCTGCCGCATCAGCGCCGGCACTTTTGCCTTGGGCACCCATGCCACCGACGCATCGGCGTATAGCACATTCATTCCATCATTGCGGTGATTGGTCAAAGGCTCATACGCCAGCACGACGTTCGAGGCCGCGCTTTTGGTCAGTCCCTTTCCCACGTACACATATGAAACATTCGCAGGTAGAAGAGCCCCGGTCGCACGGGTAGTCGAGGTGGACGGGCAAACATAGACCTCGGCGGTGATGTCGGCGTTATTGAGCAGCGTTTGGAATGAATCCGGGAACTGGCCGTCGGGCTGGCTGTTGGCATACTGAAGGCAGGCCAAACCGATCTGCTTGAGGTTCGCGGAGCATTTGACACGATTCGCGGGCTCGCGGGCGACGCCGAGCTGCGGGAGCATGATCGAGACAGCCAAAGCCAGCACGACTGCCGTTACCAGGCCGATCAGCAGCGCCTTTTGCGGGCCGCTCATTCCCCAATTGGGTGTTTGCGGAGAGGCGTAGTCGAGCGGAGGGTCGGGTAGAGAGGTAGGTTGGGTCATGCTTTTGCCTTGCCACATCAGCAATTTCGCGGTTATCTATTTTTTCAGTCCGCAATTGAAATCGCAAAATCTTTCCCGACGATTCGACGCCCCGCCCCAACCGTCACCGCGTATTGCCGGCGCGCCGGCGACGTGATGGTGAATGAATTCCCCGATGGCGAGTTGAGAATCAACAAACCATATCTGCTCGGCGGCACGTCGGTAAACATGAAACGTCCGGATGTATCAGTCAACACGTTCGCATAAGACGTACCCGCCGCCGCCGGCGCTGACCGGATAAACGCCCGCCTCGAACGTGCCTCCATTGGGCAACGCCGCCAGGTATTCCACTTCCGCGGGCCGGTTCTGAGGCCCGAACACGAAGGAATAAGTCGGCAATGATTCGACGCCGCCAGCGAAAGGGCTGGATCTGAGCAGTCGCCGGCCTTCGAGCGCCTCGGCCATGGCGCATCGGGGCTTGCGATACTCATTTTTCATTTGTGATCTCCGTGGGTGGTTAGTATACCCGTCCAGGGCGCGGCTTGCCATGCGTGGGAGAAGGAAATCGACGAGCGTGTGGCGGGGTCGTATGGGCTGTGGGCCGGGAGCGGGCATGTATCTGATGTACGTGCACGGATGACAAAAAACTCACCGCGCTTTTGAGGAAGCTGCGGCAATACAATCCCGTCCCGAATCAGCCTGCCCATGGGATTGGGTTTCGGAACCTGAAACTCGGGAAGATGGTTGAAGATCCTTTTTTCGGTTCATCCGACTAATGCGTAGGTAGTTTCGTGTAAAGCGAAGATTTTAAGTTTGAAGAAGTCGGGGTCTCGGAAGCCGTATGCTTGTCGTTGCATGGTTTTGATCTTGTTATTTGTGCCTTCCAATGGCCCGGTGGTG
>DASRLH010000493.1:0-5995 GCA_035648595.1 Tepidisphaeraceae bacterium | reverse complement strand
GGGGCTGGAGAATATCGATGTGGCGGCCTGCCGGCGCCGGGGGGTCGAGGTGGTCTACACGCCCGATGCCAACACGCTGGCCGTGGGGGATTTTGTCTTCGGCTATCTGTTGCAACTGCTGCGCCCCTGGAACTTTTTCCGCGAGGCGGTGCATGAGCCGGCGGAGTTCAAGCGCATCCGCAACACCGTGAGGGGCCGGCAGCTCAACGAGCTAACGCTGGGCATCCTCGGCATGGGCCGCGTTGGCCGGCGCGTGGGCCACATTGGGGCATCGGGTTTTGGAATGCGCGTCATTTACAATGATCTTCTCGAAGTGCACGGCCAACTCGACTTCCCCGCGACAAGCGTGGACAAGCCCACCCTCTATCGCGAGGCGGACATCCTCACGATCCACATTGACATGAAGCCGGGAAACGAAAACCTCGTGGATGCGCGGGTCTTAAAGCAATTGAAGCCGACGGCGATCTTGATCAACACCAGCCGGGGCGAAGTGCTGGATGCCGCCGCTTTGGCCGATGCGCTTCGCGCCGGCAAACTCGCGGGCGCGGCCATCGATGTCTTTTCCCCCGAACCGCCCAGGCCCGGCTTCCCGCTGCTGGGACTGAAGAATGTCCTGCTGACCCCCCACATCGCCGCCCGCACCTTTACCGCCATGGAGAATATGAGCTGGGTGGTGCGCGATGTGATCGAGGTGATGGAAGGGCGAAAGCCGAGATATCCGGCGCCTTAGCCCGGAAAAATGCACGATTAACCACGAAGTCACGAAGTCACGAAGTCACAAAGAAAACCAAGTCATTCCCAACTCATGCCTTTGCGCAGGCTACGACTTTTGATTGAAAGCGTCTTGGGACCCTGAATGTATTTCTTCGAAGATATCCCGCGGAACCTTGTCGCAATTACACGAATTTCAGAAGATCGAAAGAGAAGACGGCCACGAATGAGCACGAATAGACACGAATAATCAATCTTCATTCGTGTGCATTCGTGTCCATTCGTGGTTTCCCTCTTTCTTTGGGTTGCGAGCTCGCCCGCTCTGAGTGCCTTCGTGACTGCGTGGTGAATAATCCGGGATTAGTCTTTCGTACTCAGTACTCCCCGCGAGGGCTGGGTCGCCCCGGCGTCTTTCTGGTCGTCGCGCACGCTGTCGATCAGCCGGCGGTCCTTTTTGCCGCCGAGCATCTGCCCGAACAAGGCGGCTACGGGTTGGGTGATGGCGGGAGCGGGCGTGGTTTGTACTTTGGGGGCGGCGGTGGTGCCTTCGATATGGATGTCCCAGAGAAGCACGCGCTGGGCGCCGTTGAAGATTTGCTGGATGCCCCCGGCGATGTTGCTGCCGATGCCGTCGATGATGGGGATGTTGCTCTGGCGCAGCGCATCGCGCCAGTCGCCCAGCGGCGCGGCGGCAACGTGAAGATTGAGGCGCTTGTCAAAGCCGACCGTGCCCGATCCTTCCAGACCAAACGTGGGATTCCCGACGGCACATCGCTTGAGCGTCACAACCTCGTTGCGGATGGAGAAGACCCCGGCGGCCTGGCCGTCGAGCGGATCATCGGGCTTGGCGACTTTGTCGGCGGCGGCGCGGACGATGGTCAGCGTCCCGAAGTTTCCGCCGATTACCTCGAACTCGCCGCTGGCGGCCAGCGCGGCGGCGGGCGATCGGCCCAAAGGTTGGCCCGCGCCGATCAGGCGCGCCTTCACATACGCCTTTCCGCGCAGGGGGCCGTGCGTGCCTTCGCGCAGATCAAAAGTCTGGGAAAGTTTCGCCAGATCAATGTCGTACAGCCCCACTTCTCCCTCGTACCGCACCGGCGCGGCGGGCACCACGGTTCCGACAAGATCGACTGTGCCGTCGATCGAATGGGCATGAAAATGCGTGAGATCGACCAGCATGGGCGAAACAGTGGCATCGCCGCGAATCCCGGTCAGCGGCACCTTGTGAGTGGTCAATGCGAACGCGCCGCCGGCTGTGGAAACGCGGAAGAAATAGTCGGCCTTGGGCTTGAAGAATTGGCCGGGCAATCGGCGGTTGATGGCATACCAGCTCCCATCGCCGATGGTGAAATCCCCGGAGGGGCGAAGCTGCGCGATCACCTTTCCCAGCCCCGCGGGGTAGGGCGGCCCGGGTTGGTGGAACTGGATGGTGCCGACGATTCCCGCGACACGAATCTGCCGGGCCAGATCGCGCACGTTTTGCTCTTGCAGGGGATCGTCCAGGGTGAGGTGCGCCTGCTCCAGGAGGAGCTTGTCGTTGCCGTAGCTGGCCATGAGGTTGCGCATGCGAATCACGCCGCCGCGGAGCGAGACCTCGCCGCCGTTCAGGTGCTCGACGGGAAGCGGGTAGGAGCGAGGCTGAACCGACACATCGCGCGGATAGGCGATGATCTCGTGCGAAATGGAAGCGAATGGAGAAACGCCCGGCGGCGCGTGCCATGGCCCGCTGGCTGTGGCCGTGAAAGCCCAGCGTCCGCGCAGGCGCATGCGATCGAGCGCCGGCACCCCGCCGTTCACGTCGAGCCGCCCTTGCAGCTTTGCGATGCTCCAAACGCCTTTCTGGAAATCGCCGGCGAGGGTGGCGCCGTCGAGATGAAAGAGCGTTTTGCCGGCCATCATTTCCAGTTTTTCGACGACTGCGGATGCGCCGCGCTGGCCGCCGGCATGGGTGCTTGCAACCGTAAGTTTCGCGTTGGCGTGTTGTATCGCCAGATTCACGCGCGGCAGGAGCGTTTGAGCGTCGTTGAGCAAAATCGTGGCGCGAAAATCCGCGGCGCGCGGGTCGCGAAGCGGCACCGTCGCCGAACCGTCAATATCCAGCGCGCCGTCGGTCGCGCGGTCGTGGGTGCTGGCTTGCAGGGATCGGGGAACCGGCGCCTGGGTGATGAGCGCCGCCACCTTCGCCCGCAGCTTGAATTGCGCGATGTTCAGGATGCCGCTATCGACGTTGACCAAGCCCGCGGAATGAATCGTGGCGCAGTTGGGATCATCGGCCGAGAGAATGAAGTCGTAGGCATTGAACGAAGCGCGGTGCGGCAAGGCGCGGACGTTGATGTTCTCCATCACGATCGGCGCGCCGCGCGGGCCGGTGCGGTCTTCAAAGGTGAACTGGCCGTTGGATATCTCAAAGTCCGTTATCTGAAACTTCGTGGACAGCGGCGGGCCGGGATGGGAGGGCCGTTTGGGCTCGGAAGGCTTGGAGGAATTGGTGGCGGGCGTGCCGATGGAAATCAACTTCTGGCGCGGTGCCGGAACTTCGCGTCCATCGGCTCCTGAAACCAAAGATTCGCGCGCGATATGCACATAGGGCCCATCGATCGCGAGCCGACGAATGAGCAGCGGATGGCCTTCCCTGGGGCGCTCGCGGAGCTTCAGGAGGATACGCGTTGCGGTGAATAACTCGACTTCCCGCCCATCCGCGCCTGTCTTTGCCAGGCGCACGCCATGCAGGCTTATGCCCAGCGGCGGCAGATACCACGCATACCCCACCGTCAGCGTTGCCCCCGTGTTCTGCGCGACGGCAGCCTGAATCCGGGATCGAAACACGGTTCCCATGATGCCCGACGCCAGAATCGCCAGCAGAAGCAATCCGCCCACGATAATTCCAACCACGCGCACCCAATGGCGCGGCTTGCGCGTCGGAGGCGGCGCGGGCGGGGGATCGGCTGGCGCGTTTTCGTCTGTCATCGGAATCTATTCTTCCGACTCACCGTTATGAGACGGTGTTCTCCTGGCGACTAAAACATATCTCGTATCACGGGCGTCTCGCCCGTGCCGATGGCGCGGACGGTAAGCAGAATCACGGCTATTCTAAATCTCATGCACCGGGCACGGGCGGGACCCCCGTGATACGAACACCGTTCCACCGTTCGACCGCGCTGGATCTCCTCGCTGCAAACCGCAAACCACATAAGGCTCGCCAACCGAGAGGCAAATTCCCGGCCACCATCGGGCCTACTATGTGGCAATGCCTCTGCCGACACGCTCCAGCAGCCGACGTTATCGCGAGTATCGCCGCGTATTGAAAGAGCGGCGCCGGGAGGGCGCCAAGACACCGGACGATAAGGCCACTACCGTTGTTTCCGGGCATGGCGTGGCTGAGCGAAAGAAGCCGCACAAGCGTTCGCGGCCCTTCACGCGCCTTCTGGCCAGCTTCTGGGGCTTGCTGCGCGGGCATCGGCGAATGCTGGTGTTGGCGCTGTGTTTTTTGGCGGTTTCGACGGTGCTTGGGCTGGTGCCGTTGTATGGCACGAAGATCGTTTTCGACAGTGTGCTGCGTGACAAGCCGTTGCCGCCCCGGCTGCCGCACTGGGTTCATCTGCCCAGCGACCGCGGGCAGCTCCTGACGGCTGTCGCGGTGGGGATGGTGCTGCTGTCGCTGGCGGCGGAAGCCAGTGGCCTTTGGAGCCGCTGGCAAGCCACGCGGATGACCAAGCGCGTGCAGGTATCCGTGCGAAAGAGAGTGTTTGACCACGCCGTCCGTTTGCCGTTGCATCGCGTGTATGAACTTAAGAGCGGCGGGGTCGCCTCCATCCTGCGCGAGGATGCGGGCGGCGTGGCCGATCTGATTTTCTCGCTGCTCTACAACCCCTGGCGCGCGATCGTGCAGTTGATCGGCAGCCTGATAATCCTTGCATTCGTCGATTGGCGGCTTTTGCTGGGATCGCTCCTTTTGTTGCCGACCGTCTGGCTGACGCATCGCACCTGGATCGGTCGCATCCGGCCCATCTACCGCGACATCCGCAACACGCGCACATCGATGGATTCACACGCCACCGAGGCCTTCGGCGGCATGCGCGTGGTGCGCTCGTTCTCCCGGCAGCAATCCGAAGCCGCCACCTTCACGCGCAACGGCCATCTCATGGCCCGCCAGGAGGTTTTCGCCTGGTGGTGGACGCGCGGGATTGATCTGGCCTGGTCGGTGCTCATCCCTGTCGCCAGCGCGCTGCTGCTCTACTTCGGCGGAATGCGGGTTTTGTCGGACATGGAAAAGGTGAAAGCCGGATTGCTATTGCCCACGCAGGCGCTGACGGTCGGCGATCTGGTCATGTTCCTGTCGTACCTTGCCGCCCTGCTGGGCCCCATCGCCATGCTCGCCAGCAGCGCGACGGCTTTGCAGAACAGCTTGTCGGGCCTGGATCGCGTGCTGGACATATTGGATGAGCCGCTGGAAATGCCCGCCATGCCCGGGGCAATCGCGGTGAATCGGGAAAGTGTCGTCGGGCGGATCACTTTGCGGAATGTATCCTTCGCCTACAACGGCGCGGCCGCTCCGGTATTGCAGGATATCAACCTGGACGTGCGGCCCGGCGAACTGATCGCGCTGGTCGGCCCCAGCGGCGCGGGCAAGACCACGCTGTGCAATCTCATCGCCCGCTTCTACGATCCCACCGCCGGCGCGATTACGCTGGATGGCGTTGATCTTCGCAATATCACCGCCGACAGCTATCGGCGGCTTTTAGGGATCGTCGAGCAGGACACGTTTTTATTCGACGGCACCATCGCCCAGAACATCGCCTATGGCCGGCGAAACGCCAGCGCCGAGGAAATCGCCTGGGCCGCGCAACAAGCCAACGCCCATGAATTCATCGCAAAACTCGAAAAGGGATATGACACGCTCATCGGCGAGCGCGGCGTGAAACTGTCCGGCGGCCAGCGCCAACGCCTGACCATCGCCCGCGCGATTCTTGCAGACCCCCGCATCCTCATTCTCGATGAAGCCACCAGCAACCTCGACACCGAATCCGAGCGCTTGATCCAGGGCAGTCTGCAAACGCTGATGGCCGGCCGCACCAGCTTCGCCATCGCCCACCGCCTGAGCACCATCGCCCACGCCGACCGGATTTTGGTGCTGGAAAATGGCCGGATCATCGAGCAAGGCCGGCATGAAGAACTGATGGCCGCCAGCGGGCGATACCGGGAGATGGTCGATCTGCAAACCAGCCCGCCGCCATCGCCCACGCCAAGGCCGGGGAAGGTGGGGAGCAGGGAAGCGGCGTACGTG
>DASRLH010000492.1:0-31867 GCA_035648595.1 Tepidisphaeraceae bacterium | reverse complement strand
CCCCGGGACCGCCGCCCGGGCCACCTCCGGGCCCGCCGCCCGGACCGCCTCCGGGCCCGCCGCCACCGCCACTTTGTGCTGGCGGGCAATCATTCGTGGGGCAATCGCCGGGCGTCACAGGCGGGCACGGCGGCGGCTGGTAGGGAGGCAAAGGCGGCGGAGTCACTGAGGAACTGGAAGAGGAAGACGAGGGCGAGGGCGACGACGAGGACGAAGGCGAAGAACTGGATGACGAGGACATGCGTCAACTCCGATCTTTCGTTGTGAAGCGCCGCCAACGCTACAGAACCGCCAAGTTGCAATGTCGTTGTATTCAGCATACGACACCCAGACTGCGAAGCAAGGGAAATCCAGATTATTTTTTTGACGCGCCGCGTTGGCCGCGCCCCGAAAGCTCCCCATGCCTCGAAGAATCATCTTAAAATGCCACCTCTCGCCCGGCGACCTCTGTACGCTGACGGCCGCGATCCATTCATTGCACGATGCCTGCCCCGGCCACTATCTGACGGATGTGCGCACTTCTTGCGATGAGCTGTTCCTGCACAATCCGCGAATCACGCGGCTCGCGGAAGGCAGAGCCGAATCGATCGAGTTGCATTACGACTTGATCCACCGCTGCGACAGCGCGCCCATTCCGTTCCTTCGCGGCTACTGCGATGACCTGGGCCGAAGGCTCGGGATCGCGCTGGAGCTTTCGACCAATCGCCCGCACATCTATCTCGCCGAGGACGAGAAGCAGGCGCGCCCGTTCGCGGACCTTGGATTGCCGGGTGAATACTGGCTGGTGAACGCCGGCGTGAAGAGCGACTTCACCCTCAAGCAATGGCCCGTCGAGTATTATCAGGAGGTGGTCGATCACTTTCGCGGCAAAGTGAGTTTCGTGCAAGTCGGCAGCGCGGAGCATGACCATCCCATTCTGGACGGCGTAACAAACCTCATCGGCAAAACCGACACTCGCCAGCTCATCCGCCTGGCCTACCACGCCCAGGGCGGCGTGGGGCCGATCACGTTTTTGCAGCATTTATGCGCTGCGTTCGAGAAGCCCTACGTCGCCCTGCTCGGCGGGCGCGAGCCGGTGAGTTGGGTGCAGTATCCGTTGCAGACGACTCTGCACACGATGGGGAAGCTGAGCTGCTGCCGCACCAAAGCCTGCTCGCGTTCGCGCGTGGTGCGCCTGAACGACGGCGGCGAGCAGGATGGGAGCTTGTGCGAGCAGCCGGTGACGACCTTCGCCCGTCCGGTGGGGCGGTGCATGGCGATCATCAAGCCGGTCGAAGCGATTCGGACGATCGAGGCGTACTATGAGGCGTGAGGAAAGTCGCGCTGCATTGTCATTGGCGGTGTAAATCCAGATGATCACGCAGGATAGCCATGTTTTATCACAATCTGATTCATCGCCGGGTGCGGATCATGCCACCCCCGCCATCCCCGTCTCAATTGGCGCACTCACGTACTCCCGAGGATCCGTAATCTGCCCCGTCAGAGCGCTGGCGGCGACCGTCAACGGCGAGGCGAGGTAGACGGCGGACTTGGTGCTGCCCATGCGGCCGGGGAAATTGCGATTCGTAGTGCTGATGCAGGTTTCGGCGCCGTTGAGGCGGCCGAAGGTGTCGGCGGGGCCGCCGAGGCAGGCACTGCAGCCGCTGGGGCCAACCAGGCAGCCGGCGTCCAGCAGAATGTCCTCGATGCTCTTTTCGTTGGGGCCTTTCTCGACGCCGCGCAGGTTGAGGCGTTTCATGTCGGCGTGCACTTCGGTCGAGCCGGGCACGACGAAGGTTTTTACCTTGACCGTGTTTCCCTTGAGGATGCTGGCGGCGAAGATCATGTCGGTGATTTTTCCGCCGGTGCACGAGCCGATGTAGGCGCGGTCCACCTTCACCTCCCGGCAATTGTGGGCGGTGTCCTTGTTGTCAGGAGAATGCGGCTTGGCGACCATCGGCTCCATCGTCGCCAGATCCCATTCGTGCTCGCTGAAAAACGCGGCGTTGCGGTCGTCGGTGACCACATCCCAGGTCGGGATGTTCGAGCGATTGCGGACGTATTGGAGGGTTTTTTCATCGACATCGCAGACGCCGTTTTTACCGCCGGCTTCGATGGCCATATTGGTGAGCGTCATGCGGTCTTCGAGGGTGAGGGAGTTGACGCCCTGGCCGGCGAAGTACATTGCGCGATAGGTCGCCCCATCGACGCCGATCTCCCCGATGACCGCGAGGATGAGATCCTTGGCGGTGAGGTAGGGGGGGATTTGGCCGTGGAAGGTGAACTTCATGGTCGGCGGAACTTTGAGCCAGGTTTTGCCGGTGCCCAGGACGAACGCCGCATCCGTGTTGCCGACGCCGGTGGCGAATTGCCCGAAAGCGCCGGCGGTGCAGGTATGGCTGTCGGTGCCGAGCAAAATCTCGCCAGGGCGCACGTGCCCCTCTTCGGGCAGGGCCTTATGGCAGACGCCTTTGTAGTTGGTTTTGTTGGGGTCGCGATATGGGCTGGGCATGCCCGGCTCATTGCGCACGAATTCCGGGTCGTAATAGTACCGAAGCCCCTGCTCGCGCACGAAATCGCGGAGCACCTGCACGTTGCGATGGCATTTTTCGTCGGCGGTAAAGATGTAATGGTCGGGGATGATGACCACGCGGTCGCCATCCCAGACTTTCGCCTGGCGGCCGAATTTTTCGTGAAAGATGCCGATGGTGCCTGGGCCGCAGACATCGTGGGTCATGAGGATGTCCACATTCACCCAGACGTTTTCGCCGGGGGAAACGCGGTCCTTGCCGCTGTGCTTGGCGAGGATCTTCTCGGTCATGGTCATGCCGGGCATGGCGTTCACTCCTGATCGTTTCGATATACGGGGCCAGAGCCGGCGGAAAAGTGGCCGGCGGGTTTAATCGTACGAGTATAGGATCGATGGGGTTTGGATGCCATGACCGCATCATTCACGCAATTAAGGTGCTGCGCGGTTCGCGGTCCGGCTGCTCTGCGTTCATCCGCGGTTTCATCCAATTCCTCAATTGGATCTGATTGCTGTATGATTCCAAGCCATGATGCGATCATTCCTCAGCGTGTTGTTTGTGCTTCTGGCCGGTGTGTGCGCGCATGCCGGGGCCGAGGCAAACTGGCCGCAGTTTCGGGGGCCCGGCGGCCAGGGGGTTTCGGATGCGGCGCACTTGCCGCTGCATTGGGGCGAGGGGCAGAACGTGAAATGGAAGACGGCCATTCATGGCAAGGCGTGGTCTTCGCCGGTGATTTGGGGGGATCAGGTTTGGATGACCACCGCGACCGAGGATGGCCATGAGCTTTCGGTCGTGTGCGTGGATAAAGGCAGCGGGAAAATCACGCTCGACAAGGTGCTGTTCCACATTCAAACGCCGCAGTATTGCATCCCGTTTAACAGTTACGCCTCGCCCACGCCGTGCATTGAGGCGGGGCGGCTGTATGCAACCTTTGGAGCGCCGGGGACCGCATGCGTGGACACCAAGGACGGCACGGTACTCTGGCAGCGCACCGATTTCGTGTGCAACCATTTCCGCGGCGCCGGCTCTTCGCCGCTGCTTTGGAACGACCGGCTGATTATGAATTTCGACGGCAGCGATTTCCAGTATGTCGTCGCGCTCGACAAGCAGACGGGAAAGACGATTTGGAATACGCCGCGCTCGATCGACTTCCAGGACATGAGCAACGGCAAGCCGATGGGCGGAGGCGATTTCCGCAAGGCCTTCTCTTCGCCGCGCATCATGATGTACGAGGGCAAGCCGATCCTGATCAGCGAAGGGTCGAAAGCAGTTTATTGCTACGATCCCATGACCGGCAAGGAACTGTGGCGCACCGAGTACCGCGCCGCCCATTCGGGGAGCATCACGCCGGTGATTGGCGAGGGACTGGTGTATGTCACCACCGGGCATAGCGCCACGGAGTTGTGGGCCCTCCGCCCCGGAGGCCACGGCGTGGTCAATGAGACCCACATCGTCTGGAAAAACAAAAAGCACGTCCCCACCCGCCCGTCGCCGGTGCTAGCCGACGGGCTGATTTACATGACCAGCGACAGCGGCATCGCCAGTTGCGTCGATGCCAAAACGGGCGCCGAGGTTTGGCATGGCCGGCTCGATGCCCGGGCGGGAGGATTCTCGGCGTCGCCCATTTATGCGCCGGGCCGCGTCTATTTTTTCAACGAGGAAGGAAAGACGACCGTGCTGGCGGCAGGGCGCGAGTTCAAGGCACTGGCGGAAAACCAGCTCGCCGACGGAATCATGGGCTCGCCGGCGGTGTCCGGGGATGCGCTTTTCCTGAGAACCAAAACCAGTCTGTATCGGATCGAGGACACGCGCAGCGCTTCAGCCTCGGGCGCAACCCAAAAGGATTAGCGCAGAGTGCGCAAAGGCGCGAAGTCGCTCAGCGCAGGCGCGCCCGCAACCGAAAGAAAGAGGGGAGCCACGAATGGGCGCGAATGCGCACGAATGCACACGAATGAAGACATATTATTCGTGCCCATTCGTGCTTATTCGTGGCAGTCCGCTCCGTCGATCTTGCAAATAATCTTGCTACTCGGACATGTGAAATGTCGCTTCGGTCAGCACGTATGATTTTCCCTCTCCCACCGGAAAGACCGGCTTGAGATCGAGCTGCGATTTGGCGATTCGGAAGTGTTCGATCTTCTCGCCGATCTGGCGGTTGATGTAATGGTATTTGTCGTCGCTGCCGACGTAGACCAGATTGTAAAGCGGATCGCGCCGCGACATGCCGGCGAGCTCGGGAGCGGACGCGGTGTGGGCACTCGCGCAGCCGGCGGTCAGGCTCAGTAGGAGAAGGATTAAGATCCGATGGGGCATGGAAGCTGGAAAGTTGGGTGGAGGAATGGCCCGGGATGGGATACGCTAGGTCATTCTTCAATGGCGGCCACGAGCAGCACCTCGTCATCACCGGTCTTGCGAAGGTCCCGCTCGATGCGAGACATGGCATTCGCGTGATCCAATGCGCTCACGCCCGCTTGCGTCGGTTCAACGGCGATATAAAGCCACCTATCGTCGAGCCGCTCGCCAGAAACGCGCAAAGACTGGCCGGGGAGCGCCGCGAGCGAAGCCCGAACCTTTTGCACTATTCTCGGAACATTATTCGGCGTCGGCATATATCACCCGCGTCTTTCAGAAAGAGTCGAAAGCGGTGTTCATAATTGATGCCGCCGCCTTGATAAATGATGAGTGAACCGTGACGCAGCAGCCGCCGGCTGCCGCGTTCGTCATATGAGGCCGCCTCGATGCGTTGCGCATCGAGAGGCAATAATGTACCTCCTGCACGCCACGCGGTGGGCGGCGGTTGGCCCAGCGCCTCGCGCGAGCGGGCGCCGCTGAATTAATCTTGCGAGTACATCCAATCCAATAACCTGTGATCGGAGAACCAGTCATACGCGGCCAAAAGCAGCCAGATCGAGCCCACCACCGTTCCCCCCAAACGCGACGGCGAATAACCCAGGCGCCACATGCGCTCGACAAAAAACGCGGTCAAGACTGCGACGAAAGCAGGATTCCAGACCAGCAGGCGCGCGGGTGGATGCGACGATGAGTTGCGTGAGGGGCCGAATCGTACCCAAGCCCATAGGATGGCGCTCATCCCAAAGAACACAGCAGCGATGATCTCGAACAGGCGAAACATGGTCGAGGAACCGAAATCGGCGAGCCGATCATGTCCGGGGCCTCCTGTGGTTCTCCGGAGGGAGCCCGCGTTGCGATTTGAGTGTTCTTACGACGCCGCCGCCGCCAATTCCGGCGTCTGCTCAACCTGGGCTGGCGCGGCGGCTTTCGCCGGCTCGCGTTTTTCCTTGCGTTTTTCGGTGAGGCGGACGGCTTTGCCGACGCGTTCGCGCAGATAGAAGAGTTTGGCCCGGCGGGCTTCGCCGCCGCGCTTGACCACCAGCTTGGCGATGAAAGGCGAATGGCGGGGGAAGATGCGTTCGACGCCTTCGTTGTTCACGATGCGGCGGACGGTGAAGGTTTCGTTGATTCCCGCGCCCCGGCGCATGATGACGGTGCCAGTGAAGATCTGAATGCGTTCTTTTTCGCCTTCGATGATGCGGGTGTGCACGTCGACGGTGTCGCCGATATCGAAAGTGGGGACGTTTTCCTTCTTGAGGTAATTTTTCTCGACGGATTGCATGATAGCATTGGTCATGATCGCAGCTCGCTTCCTGTTCTTTGCACGTACGCCTGCCAGAGGTCGGGCCGGCGTTTTTGTGTGCGGTCCTGGCGCTGTATGAAGCGCCAATCGGCAATCAGTTGGTGATTGCCGCCCAGCAGCACCTCCGGCACGCTCATCTCTCGAAACACGCGGGGCCGGGTGTACTGGGCATACTCCAGCAATCCATTGGCAAACGACTCATCGGCCGCCCCCGTTGGTGCGCCCAACGCGCCGGGGAGCAGCCGAACCACCGCATCGACAACTATCATGGCGGCCAACTCGCCGCCGCTCAAGACGTAATCGCCGATGCTTACTTGCATCGGCGAAAGGCCGTCGATAATTCGCTCGTCAAATCCTTCGTAATGCCCCGCAATGAGCAGGAGGCGCTCATGCCGGCTCAATTCCTCGGCCAGGTTCTGATCGAATAGCCGGCCTTGCGGACTGAGCAAAATCCGCGTCGCGGGCCGAGGGTCCTGTTTTTCGGCGGCTTCGACGGCATCGTACACCGTCTGGCACATCATCACCATTCCCGGCCCGCCGCCAAACGGCTTATCGTCCACCGACTTATGGGCATCGGCGGCAAAGTCGCGGAAATGGGTCAGATGATAGCTGACCAATCCCTTTTCTGCCGCCCGCTTTGGAATGCTCGTGCCCAGGATCGGGCCGAACATCTCGGGGAACAGCGTCAGGATATCAATCCGCAACGGTCGATCCGGGCGTGGATGATCGGTTGCCGTCACGGCTGAAGACCTTCAAAATTCTGCCTGGCCGCCAAGTAAAAGCGACCGACGTCGCGGTCGCTTTCCTCTCGCGAGAACAAGAAGAAAAAGCGGCGGGGACGCCGCTTCTACGAAGACGGCCGGCGGCGGGACGCCATCTTTACGTTACACCGCCCGATTAGCCGGCGGCCGGGGCGGCAGCAGGCACCGTTGCCGGCTCCGGAGCCGCCGCCGCGGCTGGCGTTTCCTTCTTTTCCGCACCGGCGGGAGCAGCCACAACCTTGGGCTTGCCGGGCTTGGGAAGCCGAAGCTGCTTATGCTCCAGTCCGCTCTTCTTGAGCAGCGAGGAGACCGTTTCCGACGGGATCGCGCCCTTGTCGAGCCAGCCGCGGCACTTCTCAAGCTGCGCCGTGAACTGCTTGGTTTTGTCCTTCTCGCGCGGGTTGTAAAAACCCAACTCTTCAATCACTCGCCCATCACGCGGGGAGCGCGAGTCCACGGCATTGAGCCGATAGACCGGGGCATTCTTGCGCCCCATCCTCTTGAGTCGAAGCTTAACCGCCATTGAATCAGCTCTCCGTAAATCCTGAAAACAGTCGAATCGGGAAGTATACTCATCAGCCGGCGGGAAACAAGGGGCGATACCTCGGCTTGAACAGCCAGTCCAATAAGAGTGTGGGAAAAGATTGCCACAAGCCGATAGATATGCTAAATGTTGGCGGGCAATTCGAGTAATGGAATCCTCGATCCCCCAGCGGACCGCCGCCAAGGACCATTTTTGTTGAAGGAGTTTGTCATGGCTAAGAAGATCATTCCGCCGCCGCCCGTCGCCAGGTCGATCCCGGCGAAAGTCGCGGCTCCGGTTGCGAGCAGCACCCCGGTTCGCAATTCCCCGGTGCCGCCGCGCACGCCGGCGATTGGCGCCCGCAAGTCGCCGCCCACCCGCGAGAGCATCGCGCAACGCGCCTATTTCATCTGGCAATCCGGCACCGGGGGAAGCGAGTTCGAGAACTGGATTCGCGCGGAGCGCGAACTGAGCGCGCTCTAAAACCGGATGCAGGATTAACCACCAAGGCACAAAGACACAAAGACACTCAGAGCGGGCGAGCCCGCAACCCAAAGAAAGAGGGAAACCACGAATGGACACGAATGCACACGAATGAAGATAAAACTATTCGTGCCGATTCGTGCTCATTCGTGACAGTCTTTTCTCTTGATCTTCCAAATAATCTTGTCGATTCGGCAAGATTTTGCAGAATATCTTTGAGGTAACTCAAGTGGTGACGACTTCAATGCCTCCGCATGTTTTGCGATTTTTAGCAAAATGGAATTGCAATGGAAGTTCTCGATCCTAATTTAGTCTAATTGAGTTTCTTTGTGTCTTTGTGACTTTGTGTTGATCGGCTGGCGTGATTTGCATCGAACCGGTCTGCCCCGCCCGGCTTACAAGGGGTATGGCGGATGCGATTCACCGGCCGGTTGATCTTTCGTGGGTTCCCCTGTTTCCTCTTCCCAACGTGGTGCTTTTTCCGCGCGCCGTGCTGCCGTTGCACGTTTTTGAGGATCGCTACAAGTCGATGACCGCCGACGCCCTGGCCGGGCCTCGGCAGATCGCCATGGCCCTGCTTCGCCCGGGGTGGGAGAAGAATTATTACCTGCGCCCGGCGATCGAGCCGGTCGTGTGCGTCGGCACGATTCTCGTCCACGAGCAAAATCCAGCGGACGGCACCTATAACTTTCTGCTCCAGGGCCACTCCCGCGCCCGGGTTGTCTTCGAGCATGAATCCCCGCCTTATCGCCGGGCTCAACTCGAGCCGTTGGCCGAAGAGCCGACCGATGAGGTCGATCTTCTCCAGCACCGCAATCGGCTGATATCCGTATTCGACAGCGGAACGCTGCTGGCGACGGTCATCGGCCGCCAGTTCCGCCAGTTGCTCACCACCGCGCTTTCCACTCCGCAGATCGCGGATCTGATCGCGTTCAATTTTCTCGATGATCTGGAGCTCAAGCAGTCGCTGCTGTGCGAATGCGACGTTCGGCGGCGGGTCGAACGAACGGTCGCCGCCTTCGAAGCCGTGCGCCCCGCCCTTGAACCGACCGCGCATGGCGCGCGAAAGCCGAATATGAATTGAAGAATGAAACCAGAAGAGAAAACAACCACGGAGGCACGGAAACACCGAGGCGCATTCGAAGCGCTGCGCCATTTTGCCAAAAAACAAGAAATGAATGAGTTGCTGTCTTAATGTTTGGTGAAGTGCGTCGGTCGAATCGAAAGCGCCTCAGTGTTTCCGTGCCTCCGTGGTGAGGTTTTTCGTCCGGTAGCCCGGCGTCGAGTGTTTTCGTATCCGAGCGATGAATAATCCGGCTTACTGAACGCTGTCGCGGAGTTCCTTTTCGCCGATCTGGTGGTATTGTCCGCCGGTGGCTTGGGTGAGGAACTGGAGCGTGGGGTTGTCGATGCCGGCGCCGACGATGACGGCGTCGAACTTGATTCTGCCGCCGGCGGTGTCCTTGGCGGTTCCCAGCGCCGATTCGTCATCTTCATTCAGGTGCGGCTTGCCGGTGATAATCACAATGATTGCCGGCTGGCGCGCCATGGCTTTTTCCAGAGCGCTGCGCAAGGTGCTTTCGCCGTCTGCGACGACGTCGTCCAATGCCTTTTTGCACCCTTCAATTTCTTCAGGCGACGCGCCGCGCAGGCCGTCGCGCGGGTAGGCGACGTCATCTCCGCCATTGTTCCAGAGGATGACGGCGAATTTTTTTTCCGGGCCCAAATTGCCCAGTGCCTGATAAATGGCGGCTTTCGCGGGGTCGAAGGCGTTGCCGATGCTGTTGCCGCGATCGAGCAGAAAAACCACGCTGGGGCCGGCCATTTCGATGCCGGCGAAGGTTGCGCCGCCCGCGCCGGGGGTGTTTGATCCCGCGCCCGTGCCGCCGGTTTTGTCGGGGGAACCGCCGCGCACCGCCAGAAAAATGATTAGGCCGATCAGAACAAGGAGCACCGCGCCGCCCCCGATGACCACGGGCATCAGCGGCAGTTTGCGGGCGGCGCGTGGCTCGGCTTCGTCGGGTTGCGGTGCGTGGGCCCGTGCCTGGGGAACGCTGCGGATTTGTGAACCCGCCCGCGCCGCCGGGCCCGAGGCCGGTCGTCGCGCTGCCGATGCGCTGCCCGTCAGGCCGCTGCTTGACAATCCACTGCTGCCGGCCACAGCGTTGGCCAGATCGTCGAGCCCGCTGGGGCTAGCCGATGCGGCGGGATTGCCGCCCGCGCCTCGGCCGGCGGCTTTGTTTTGATACAGCGTTTTGGTGCCGGCGCCTGACGCCGTTGGCGTGCCGCCGGAATTCTTGAGATGTGCCGGCACCGTCTGGATCGTCCCGCAATGCTGGCAACGGCAAACCCCGCCGGCGAACGCTTCGTCGATCGTCAGAACCGTGTGGCAGTGGGTGCAGGTGATGGAGATCATTGGGGGGGACGCGCTTGGTGAGAAATAACGTCTGGGGTGATGAGTGATGAGTGAACCGTGACAAGAAAAGAATCACATTGAACAGATCTTGAGGCGAAACGAGCCGTCTTGTCACGGTTCACTCATCACTCATCATCCTTAGATTCCTGGTTGCCACAGGTAATAGAATCCCGCCGGCACAAAACTCCGGGCTCCGGGCACTTCCAAAGTTGTCACGTTGGCCTTGGGCGCGGGGGTGGAACCCGATGCGTAGATCGAGCCGGAGTAACCGTAGGGGCGTTTGTACATGATGACCGAGGCGCCGGGGGCGTTGGCCATTTTTTTCGCCAGTTCGATGGCGTCGCTGAGCAGGCCGGTCTGATCAACCAGGCCGCGTTTTTTTCCTTCTTCGCCGCTGAAGACGCGGCCGCTGAACGTGCCGGTATAAGTCGGCTTCTGAAAATCCGCCAGGTTTACGACCCCGGCGGTCTGGTCAATCGGCCGATTCGTTCGCACGACATCGATAAAGCGCGAAAAATATTCGTTCACCATCTCCTGCATGATCGCCCGTTCGCGCGGCTCCAGGGGCTTGAAGGGGGAGCCCATCTCCTTGAGCGGGCCACTGGTGATCGCCCAGGCGCGGGCGCCGACTTTATCGAGGGTGCCGGAGAATTCCATGCTCTCGAAGATCACGCCGATGCTGCCGACCACGCTGGTGGGTTGCGCCACGATTTTATCCGCCGCGCAGCTTACATAATAAGCGCCGCTAGCGCCCACTTCCTGAATGGACGCCACGACCGGCTTGTGTGTTTTTTTCTTGAATCGCCGGAGGATGGTGTACATCGCGTCCGAGGCGCTCACCGTTCCGCCCGGCGAGTTGACGCGCAGCACCACCGCCTTCACGGAATCGTCGCGTTCCGCCAGTTCCAGTTCCTGGGCGAACAAGCTGAGGGAATTTTCGGTGGCGGTAAAAAGGCCGCCGCTCTTGGCGTTGACGAGCATGCCTTCCACTTCAATGATCGCCACCTTCGGCGGCGCCCAGCCGCTGCCGGACTCAATTTGCTGTTCGTCGAGTTGATTGGTGTTGGCGATGGGCGTGACCAGAAAGCTGGGCATGCCGCAACCGGTTAGGAACGGGATGGCCAGCAGTGAAATCAGCGGCAGGACATATTGATTTAATCGCATTCGGATCCTTGGCACACGTTGATTCAAACGCGGGGAGATCACCGCGGAGACGCAGAGGCGCGGAGAAGAAAGAATAGTGTTGAGAGTTTTTTCGCCTGGAAAGCTCAGGAAGACCGATTTTCTTAGCGAGATCGCCGGTCTGAAAAATCAGCGGCACGGGAGGCTCGCCCGTGCCACAATGAATCAGCGCTCCCGATTCAGCATCATTTTTTCATTCTTCTCCGCGCCTCCGCGTCTCCGCGGTGAATCCCGCTCTTCACGACCATAGAATAGCTGGCGGATTTTAGCGATGGCGTACCGTGTGAGCAAATTGCGATTCTATGAGTTGGTGGAGCTTGCGCTCGGCGAACTGCCCGGGCAGTTCGCCCGGTTCCTGGAGGAAGTGCCGGTGGAGGTGCGGAATCGGGCCACCGGCGAGCAGCGGGCGAGCGTGGGATTGGGGCACGACCAACTGCTGCTGGGGCTTTACCGGGGGCGGCCGCTTACACAGCGCAGCGTCGAGCAATCGGGGAATCTGCCGGATGTGATTTATGTTTTTCAGGAAGATATCGAGCGTGTCTGCGACACTGAAGAGGGCCTGATCCGGCAAGTCCGGATAACCGTGCTGCATGAGATCGGGCATCTTTTTGGATTGAGCGAAAAGGATTTGGACGATTTAGGATACGGTTGAACCGCCCTCCAATCACGGGCGTACCTGTCGAGAAGCGATATATTGCGGTCCGATAAATCCCGAACTGTTCAAACCGGCGTTTTTTAGCCGTCTCGTCAACGAGACAAAGGTTATAATCATGGCAATGAAGGCATCGATCATTCAACGAGCGGCAGTGGCATGTTTGGCGGGGGCGATAAGTTTTTCATCCGCCTCAACTTTCGCCGGCGACCTGGATTCGGCAATTCCGAGCGATACAACCTTTCGCGCCAAGACTGCCCCCTCCGAGCAGCGCGGGCTGAACTTCAACGTGCCGGGCGTCGTCAGCAAGGTGCTGGTGAAGGAAGGGGATGCCGTCAAGGCCGGCCAGATCATCGCGCAACAGGATGATAGCGTCGAGCAGGCCGAGTTGGCCGTGAAGCAGGCGGAAGTGGTCGGCGCGGAACTCAAGATTAAAGCGCAAAATGCAGATCTTGCGGCCAAGCGCGTCGAGCTCAAGCGCTCAGAACTAATGGCCAAAGATAACGTGCTGGGCCAGCAAGACTTGGACAAGGCGCGCGTCGAGGTGGTGATCGGCGAGATCGCCGTCCATCTGGCTGAGCAGGAAACAGCCGGCAAGAAACTTGAAGTGATGGCCCAGCAGGCCAAGATCGCGCAGAAAAAACTCTACAGCACGATCAATGGATTTGTGCAGCAGATCAACGTGCATGAGGGGGAACTGGCGACCAATGACCCCAAGACGCCGTGCATGCAAGTGGTGCTCAACGATCCCCTGTACGTGGAGGTCGATGTGCCGGTCGTGGTGGCTCATCAGCTCAAGCTGAATCAGAAGTTGGAAGTGAAGTACGCCGGCAGCAGTGATTGGCAGGCGGCGCCGATTATCTATTTTAACCCCGTGGCCGATCCAAAGTCCGGCACGCAGCGCGTGCGTTTGCAGCTTCCCAATTCCGCGCAGATGCGGTCTGGCGAGCAAATGCAGGTCAAAGTGGACGAAAAAGTGGCCGCGATCACCACGGCGCGGTAGATTAGCAAACGATCCTCTCGGGCATGCGCCGGCCCCGCTGAACGAAAGCAGCGGGTGGTCATCGCACCCGGCATAACGTCAGCGGCTTAAGCAGCCCCATCCGATACGGAAAGCGAAGGTGCATCAGTGGCATCAGGTATGGTTGAGGAAACCACAACTCAGGAAACCCTCGAGCAGGAACAGCAGCAGCAACACCATCATTCGGGTGGCTCTGGCGCGCGCTCGCAGTTGGTGCAGCGGCTGATCGAGGCGTCCAGCCTGCCGGCGTTCATGACTGATCTGGTGACCGCGCAGGCGATTACCGTCGCCGGCACCGAGGGCGCGGGGTTCGTGCTCGAACGCGGCGCGGAGAACGCCTTTAGCCTCCGGCCCATCGCGCATATCCGTCCCGACGAAAGCACCAACGACGCGCGACAGGCCGCGCTCAATGCCTTCCAGGAACTCATCCGGCCCTGTATTCAGCAAGGCAAGGACGGGGCGATTGAGGTGAGCGGCCCCAACGATGCCGCCGAGAGCCAATTCTGCCTGGTCACCTTGCTGCGGGCCGATGCCAATATTATTGCCGTCAGCGCGGTCGTCACTCGCGCCATCAACCTCGATCGCGCCAAGCAACGGCTCATGTCGATGCAGTTGGTGGCGGGATATTTCGAGCTGTTCACGCTGAAGCGCAACTCCGAGCAGAATCGCACGATCGCCGAGAGCCATCAGCACGCGATGCAGTTGTCAACCGCCGTCGCCACCGCCGAGGGTTTTGAGTCCGCGGCGATGGGGTTGTGCAACGAACTGGCCACGCGATCCGGCGCAACCCGCGTCTCCCTGGGCTGGATCAAGGGCGAGCGCATCCGCGTGAAAGCCTTGTCGCACACCGAGGAATTTGACAAGAAACAGGAATTGATCGTCCTGCTCGAGCGCGTGATGGAGGAGTGCGCCGACCAGGAGCAGGAGGTTCTGTACAACCCCACCCCAGATGGTATGGGCACCGACAACGTCACCCGCAACGCCCATGAGCTTTCGCGCAATCAGGGCGGGCATATCGTGCTCTCCCTGCCGCTGCGCCGCCGGGCGGAGATCGTCGGCGTGGTCACCATCGAATTTCTCCCCACCCACGAACTGAGCCCCAACGTCGCGCGCGGACTGTCGGTCGCCGTGGACGTGCTGGCCCCGCAGTTATACGACCGCTATCAGAATGACCGCTGGCTCATCACCAAGGTCGGGCTGAGCACCAAGGAAGTGTCCAAGAAAGTCATCGGCCCCCGTCACATGGTGGCCAAACTGATCGCCGTCGCGGCAACCGCCCTGATCTTCGTGCTGGTGCAGCCGTTCTGGACGCCGATGTATCACGTTAGTTCGTCCTTCCAGTTTGGCGCGATCGCTCCCAACGCGGTCAGCGCGCCGTTTGAAGGGATGATCGAAAAAATCGCCACCATCCGGCCCGATGGATCGGTCGGGTTTTTCGCGGATGGCCGCAAGATCAAGCCCGGCGATTTTGTCAAAGCCGGCACACCCCTGGTCGCCCTCAGGACCGATGAATTAACCGACAAATTGCTCAAGGCCAGGAGCGAGGCCCAAGCCAAGGACAAGGAAGCCACCAAGCTGGGCGCCGAGGACAAGATCGCCGAATCCCACATCGCCCTGGATGAGAAAGCCGGCTTTGACGCCGACGTGGCCCTGCTGCAATACCAGATCGGCCAGGCCACGCTCTTCGCGCCGCTGGACGGCGTGATCCTCAAGGGCGACCTGGAAGACAAGCTCCGCGCCCCGGTGAAGCAAGGCGACGTGATGTTCGAGATCGGCAACCCCGCCAACCTGCGGGCGGAACTCAGCGTCCCCGACCGCGACATGCTCGATGTGCATGTCGGCCAGACTGGCCGCTTCGCCACCAATGCCCTGCCTAGCTCGCGATATGACTTCACCGTCGATCGCATCATCCCGATGGGCGAGGCAAAAGACGGCGGCAACGTCTTCACCGTCTACGGAACCATCACTGACGCGAACAAGAACCAGGCCTGGCGTCCAGGCATGTCCGGCGAAGCCCGCATCAACGTCGAGCACCGCCGAATCATCTGGATCTGGACACACCGGCTTGTGGATTTCATGCGGCTTAAACTTTGGATGTGATAGCCGCACTTCAAAAAGAAGATAACCACGGAGGCACTGAAGCACGGAGGCGCACTCGACTCCAGAGCCTTCTGGCCATCAAAACAAAAATGGTTGGTTGGTTTGTTTGGTGCCCGGCGATAGAACCCTCGAAAGCGCCTCCGTGCTTCAGTGCCTCCGTGGTGAGATTTTTCTTTTGGATTTGTTTCGGATTTCGTGCTTCGGATTTCGGATTTTCACCCAATTTTTCGCCTACGGCTTCCGGACTCCCAGACCCTTTATTTACGTCCCCCCATGCCTCTTCAACTTCGACCCACATTTTCCGAGTCCTGGTATCGCGTGGCGAACCTTCGCGCCAAGCTGAGGCCGGGCGCGCAGATTTCGCGGCAGTTTTATCGAGGGGAGCGATGGTACGTCGTCCGCGACCCCGCGGGCAATCAGTATCATCGGCTTTCCGATGCCGCCTACCGCTTCGTCGGCCTGCTCAATGGCAAGCGAACGGTCGAGGAGGCCTGGGAACTGGTCGGCGGCACGCTCGAAGACGATGCGCCGACGCAGCCCGAAGTCATCCAGATCCTCAGCCATCTCTACTCGGCTAATCTAATTGACGCCGATGTCACGCCGGATGCCACCGTCCTGCTTCGCCGGCACAAGCAGTTGAACAAACGCAAGCTGCAGGGCCGGCTGATGAACATGCTGTTCCCGCGCATCCCGCTGTGGGATCCGGATCAGTTCCTCAAACGCTGGATGCCGCTGGCCAAACTGCTGTTCAGCCGGTTCGGGGCGTTGATCTGGCTGGCGGTGGTGATTTCAGCGTCGGTCATGCTGATCCCGTTCTGGAACATGCCCGGCCACAGCCTCAAGGACGCCGCCAGCTATTCAGTCAATCTCAAGGACAACGCGATTAACGCATTGCTGCTCTGGGCGGTGTTCTGTTTAATCAAGTTTATTCACGAATTGGGCCATGCGTTTTCATGCCGCCGGTTTGGGGGCGAATGCCATGAGTTGGGGATCATGTTCCTGGTCTTCATCCCCACGCCGTACGTTGATGCGTCCAGCGCGTGGAGCTTTCAGAACAAATGGCACCGCATCTTCGTTGGCGCCGCGGGGATGATCGTCGAGTTGTTTTTCGCGGCACTTTGCGCCTTCCTCTGGATGCACTTTAACCCGCGCTCGATTGTCGGGCAGCTCAGTTTCAACGCGATGCTGGTGGCGAGTATTACGACCGTCATCTTTAACGCCAACCCGCTGCTTCGCTACGACGGGTACTACATCCTGTCGGACTTCTGGGAAATCCCCAACCTTCGGCAAAAGAGCACGGAATACACGCTGGGCCTCATCAAGCGGCATGTTTTCCGCCTCAAGCTTCAGCAGCCGCTCCCGCCGCCGCTGCAGCGCGTGTGGCTGTTCCTTTATGCCGTCCTGAGCTCGATTTACCGGGCATTCGTCGGCGTGATGATCATGCTGCTGGTGATCTTCGAGATCCCCATCCTCGGCATCCTCATGGGCATCGGCGGGGTGGTTACATGGGTGACCGTGCCGGCGTTCAAGGCCTTCAAATACCTGGCGATCGAGCCCGAGCTTCACCGCAAGCGCGGGCGGGCCGTCGCGTTTTCGCTGGCGGTGGTCGCCGCGATCGTAACGCTGCTGTGCTTCATCCAGTTCCCAATGAACATCGACCAGACCGCGTATGCCGATGCGCTGAGCCATGAATCGGTGCGGGCCGAGTGGGGCGGATTCATCACCAGCGCAAAGGACGTGAAGCACGTCAACGGCGACTGGGTGAATCAGGGCGATGTCATTCTCATCACCCATGATCCCGACATGGACAAGAAGGTCGCCCAGGCGCGGTCGGAACTGCAATATTACGTGGATCGTGAGCAGGCGGACCGCGCCACCGATCCTTCCGCCGCCGCCATTGATCTGGAAGGCGTTCACAGCCAGCAGGACCAACTCGCCAGTTTATTGAAGCGCCAGGCCGCGCTCACGCTCCGCGCCGCGGTTTCCGGGCAGTTGGTGGCGCCGATGATCGAGAACGCCAACAGCATGGTCGGCCGCTGGCTCGATCCGGGCAAGGACATTGGGAAGGTCATCGATGGAAACACCTTGCTCATGCGCACGCTGCTCCCTCAGGATGATTCGGAAATCGTGACCAATGGCCTCAACGGCGCGAACCAGCCGAAGATACAGGTTCGGCTGGCTTCAGACGTTCAAACCGTGCTGCCCGGCGGCAAGCCGCATGTGTACAGCGCGGCTTCCGATGAGGTGATCAACCGCTCGCTCACCAACATGGGCGGCGAAGAGGCACAAATCAATCCGCGCGATCCCAACCGCCTTCAGCACGATGAGTTCGAGGTGGACGTGCCAGTCGAAAATCCAATCCTCCGCGACGCCAACGGCATCGCCCTCAAAGACGCCAACGGCCACGAAATGCACAAATACGTCGCCGGCCAAAAAGCCTACGTCCGCTTCAAGCTCGGCCACAAGCCCCTCTACTGGCAATGGGGCCGCAAAATCCTCCAGCTCATCCAGGAACGCCCGTCGAACCCGTTGACGGACGTCAAATAGGAGAGTGCTGAGAGTTGAGTGCTGAGTGCTGAGACGGGCAAGATCATAGCGCACCCGTTACTTTCCTCACCTCAACTCTCAGCACTCAGCACTCAGCACTGATTCTTATGTCCCAATTCGCCACCAATGAACTCTGGTCCGTGTTCGACGCCCGGCGGGTGAAGGCGCCCGATCTCAAGGGCCTCGACGCCGCCGCCAACGGCTTCATCGGGTTCTTTAAGAACCGTCGGCCCGTGCTCGCGCGCCTGAAGGCGCAGGCGGCACGCATCGAATTGCTCGAACCGGAAGTGCGCAATCTGGGCTCGGTTCATTTCCAGGAGCAGGTTGCCGAGATGCGCTCCCTGGCGCGCGTGAACAAACTCGTGGGCCCGGCGCTGGACAAGGGCTTGGCGATCATTCGCGAAGCCGCTTTCCGGTCCGTGGGCCTGCGGCCATTCCCCGTGCAGCTCATGGGCGCGCTGGCGATGTGCGAAGGCGCGGTCGCCGAGATGGCCACGGGCGAGGGAAAGACGCTCACCGCCGCCCTTGCCGCCACGCTCTGGGGCTGGACGGGCCGGCCGGTTCACATCATTACCGTCAACGACTACCTCGTGCAGCGCGACGCCGAGGAAATGGCGCCGATCTATCAAATGTGCGGCCTACAGGTCGGCCACGTCATTCACGAAACCACCCCGCAGGAGCGCCTCGATCATTACCGTCGCGGCGTCGTCTATTGCACCAGCAAGGAACTCGTCGCCGACTTCCTCCGCGACCAGATTCTGCTGGGCAACCTCCGCAACAGCGCGCAGACCGCCTTGATCGGCATGATGAGCGGCGCATCTTATAGCAACCGCATGATGGTGCCGGGCCTGTTCCGCGTGATCGTTGACGAGGCCGACAGCTTGTTGATCGACGAAGCCGTCACTCCGCTGATCATCTCCAACTCGCCCGATGAAGAGCCCAACGCGACGTTCTACCGCGCCGCCGACGAGCTGGCGCACCAGATGGAATATGGCCGCGACTTCACCGTCGATCGCACCGTCCGCCAGGTTGATCTGACCGCCCGCGGGCAGGACCGCCTTGAGGAATTGGGCCACGCCTCCAACTTCTGGAAAGGCAAGCGCCGCCGCGAGGAGCTCGTCACCCAGGCACTCACCGGCCTGTATTGCTTCATCCGCGATGAGCAATATCTTGTCGCTGAAGATGGCAAGGTTCAGATCATCGACGAGTTCACCGGCCGCGTGATGGCCGACCGCTCCTGGCGGCACGGGCTGCACCAGGCGATCGAGGTGAAGGAAGGCGTCACCGTCACCGCCGACAAGGAAAACCTGGCCCGCCTGAGCTTCCAGCGGTTTTTCCGCCAATACCCGATCATGGGCGGCATGACCGGCACCGCCTGGGAAGCCGGCTCGGAGCTTTGGCAGATTTATCAGCGTCCGGTCATTCGCATTCCGACCAACCGCCCTTGTATCCGCCGGCAATTGCCGCTGCGCATGTTCGACACGATGGATCAGAAATACGACGCCGTCACCGTGCGCTGCGCCGAGATTCACGACACCGGCGCGCCGATTCTCATCGGCACGCGCAGCGTGCTGGCGTCGGAAGACGTGAGCCGGCGGCTTTCCGCCAAGGGCATCATGCACCGCGTACTCAACGCCAGCCAGACCAAGGGCGAAGCCGAGATCGTCGCCCAGGCCGGGCAAAAAGGGCAGGTGACGGTCGCCACCAACATGGCCGGTCGCGGAACCGACATCAAACTCGCCAAGGGCGTGGCCGATCTGGGCGGCCTGCACGTCATCTCCACCGAGCCGCACGGCAGCTTCCGCGTCGATCGCCAGCTCTTCGGCCGCGCCGCCCGCCAGGGCGACCCCGGAAGCGCGCAGCTTTTCACCTGCGCCGAGGACGACCTGTTCCTCCGTCACGCCGGCAAATTGCGAAAAACCTGGCGTGCCTTCGGCGCTGGCCGCCTGATCAAGCTCGCCCAGTCCCGCGCCGAACGCCTCGCCCGCTTCAACCGCAAGCAGGTGCTCAAGAGCGATGATTGGATGGATGAGAGTTTGCCGTTCTAAATTTAGATTGGCTGGGCTTGTGGTACAACCGCCCCCGGCCAGGGAGGTTTGTTGACGTTCGCCGGTGCTTCGCGTTTCGACAACTCACCGCTTCTGGAAAGCGAACGGCCCACGCACGTCCGTTATGTGGTTCTGGCATTTCTTTGCGTCCTGTCGTTCCTCACCTACTTCGACCGCATCTGCATCATGTCGGTGCAGGCCGACATTCAGCGCGATCTGCATATCAATGATTTTCAGATGGGCTGGATTTTCAGCGCATTCTGGCTGGCTTACGCGATCTTCGAGATTCCCGGCGGCTGGCTGGGCGAGCGATTCGGATCGCGCGGCACGCTGACGCGCATCGTGCTGGCGTGGTCGGCGTGCACCGCGCTCACCGGGGCGGCCGGCGGGTTCATCTCGTTGCTGTGCTGGCGGTTTTTATTCGGCGCCGGCGAAGCCGGGGCATATCCCAATATCGCCCGCGTGCAATCGCGCTGGCTGCCGGCCCAATCACAGGGGCGCGCCAGCGGAACGCTCTGGCTGGTGGCGCGGTGGGGCGGGGCGGCGTCGCCGCTGCTGTTCGGCTGGCTGCTCATGGGATTCGGCTCGCATGCGTTTCGCTCGGGCGTCGCGGGGATCGCGGCGCTGCACGGGCTGGCGAGCATGCCGGCCTGGCGACTGGGTTTCTGGGCGTGCGGGCTGGCGGGCATCGCGTGGGTAATTCTGTTTTATCCGTTCTTCCGCGATGACCCCGCCGCGAAGCGCTCCGTCAACGCCGCCGAGCTTCAACTGATCCGATCCGGCGCGCCGGATCGGGAGGACCGGGCCCAGCACGCCGCGCCCCGCGACCGCCGCGTCTGGAAGGCGCTGTTTTCCAGCGGCGATCTGTGGGCTTTGTGTTTTTTTTATGTGTTCGGAAGCTTCGGCTGGTCGTTCTTCGTGAGCTGGGTGCCCAAGTATCTCAAGGCCCAGGGCGTGGATTACAGCCATTCGCACCTCATGAGCGGGCTGCCGCTCTTTTGCGGCGGGGTGGCGTGCCTGGTGGGCGGGTGGGTGTCGGATTACATCGTCCGGCGGACAGGCCGGCTGCGCCTGGGCCGCGCAGTGCTGCCGGTGGCGGGACGGATCGTGGCGGCGGGGGCGGTTTTTGGCTTGCGCTACGTTCACTCGGCACATTACGCGGTCGCCCTCATGTGCCTGACGATGATGGCGTACGACTTTGGCCAGGGCGCCAGTTGGGCCGCCATCATCGACATCGGCGGCGCGCACTGCGGCCTGGCCGCCGGACTGGTCAACACCGTCGGCAACCTGGGCGGAAACGTCGCCCAGCCGATCATCGGCGCGCTCATCTTCAATCATTTCGGCTGGCCAACCCTCTTTGCCGTCTATGCGATGACGTACCTGCTGTCCGGGGCGATGTGGCTGTTCATTCATCCGGACCGGGAGTTCTTTCCGGGGAGGGGAGGAGAGTGCTGAGTGCTGAGAGTTGAGTGCTGAGAAAGGATATGCGGCGACTGCGTTTAGCGGATATCGAATGTCTGCCCCACCATTGGACAAACCGCGCCTATCGAAACTCCGCGCGCCCAACTCACAACTCCCAGCGCCGACTCGCAACTCTCAGCACTCAGCACTCAGCACTCTCCCTCCCCACTTTCCGCTCCTCTCCCGCTTCTGCTACCATCGGGCGATGGATGAAAACGGGCCGCGACGGATTGTGCCTTGGCTGTTGGTGTTTTTGTATTTCACGTTTCTGTATTCGTATGGCGCCAAGCTCTCGACGCTCGTTTACACGGATTTTCCATCCTTCTACTATGGCGCGCGGCTGAGCTTCATCGAGAAACAATCGCCGTATAACGAGCAGGCGCTGACGGCGGCGTCGGAGAAGGCCGAGCCGCCCAGGCCGGGGGAAGTTCGGCGGCGCATTTATCCGTATTTGTATCCGCCCCCAAGTCTGCTGCTGTTTTATCCGCTGGCGCGGCTTCCGGTGAACGCCGCGAAGATCGCCGTTTTGGCGATCAATCATGTTTGCCTCCTGATCGCGATCGGATTGCTGCTGGTGGGGATTCTCGGGTTTACCCCGCGACAAATGACGACCGATGTGCTGCCGGCATTCATGGTCATTTACCTGCTCTTTTTTCGGGGAATCGACTCCACCATCGAACTGGGGCAGGTGAATTTGATCGTGCTGGCGCTGTTGTGCGTCTGTTGGCTTGGAATCAAGCGTGACTGGCCGGGGTGGGCGATTGCTTTGCCGCTGGCGCTGGCCAGCGTGTTCAAGCTGTATCCGGTGTTGTTCCTGGGGATGCTGGTGTTTCGGCGAAAATATCAGGCGGCCGCGCTGACGCTCGCACTGCTGGCGGCGGTCTGCATTGTTTCATGGTTCGTGCTGCCGCGCGCGTTTTGGATCGATTGGAAAACGAACGTCGCCCCCACCTGCGGCTACCTGCGGGCGCCGATGGGCGTATTCCCGCCGACGCTTCAGGGCAATGTCGGCTTCGCCGGTTTCATGGCCCGGCTCTTCATGGCGCCAAAGCTCTTCATGGAAGTGGGGCGGCCGACGCTGGGGGCGACGCTGCTGCCGTTCGAGCAGTTGGGCCGGCTGCTTACGGTCGCGGGAATTGCGGTGATGGCGCTGATCACCTTTGGAGCCGTTTATCTCTCCAGCCGGCGCGATGCGGCTACGAACTCCGGGCGCGGCCAAAGAATCGATCTGGAGTTTGCCGCGATCCTTGTTCTCACTTTTCTGGTGGCGCCGCTGGCCTGGGAGCATCATCTGACGTATGTGGCGCCGGGAGCGATCGTGGCGATGCTTGCCGTTCTGGGAAGGGATGGCAACCGGGCGCGCGGCTGGATTTATGTCACGATTTTTCTCACCGCATTCGTCATCGCCTGGCCGCTCACGGTGGCGAAATTGCCGCTGCCGCGCCTCCTGGTCATTCTGCTGGCCTCGGTTAAGCTGTACGCGGTTTTGATTCTGTGGGGGTTCCTGTTGGTGGAAATGACGCGGCGCAAAATTAGGCGTTCCCTCCGAGAAGCGGCCCCGATATAGTCCGCGCGACGGGTTGATTTGAAACACATGTAAAGGAGATGTTATGTTTGGGTTTTCGTCTCGTATCGCTGGCAGCCGGGCAGCGCGTCATTCCCCGGCGGTTGAGTCCCTTGAATCGCGCGCTTATTTGAGCGCGACGGCGGGTACGCCCGCGCTGACCGTCACGCTGCCCAACCCGGTTCCCAACGCGGTGATTTCCGGCACCACGATTAAGAAGCCGGTCACCGTGAACATCGCCAACGATGGCACCGGCATCGCCCGGGAAAAGGCCAGCATCTCGCTGTTCGCCTCCCTGGATACGACCCTCAGCTCTGATGATGCGGCCCTGGGAACCATTACGCGCAATATCAATATTGCCCCGCAGCACAACCAGAACATCAATATCAGGCTCAATCCGATCCCCCAGAATCTGGACGGCAACTATTACATTCTGGCGTCGGTGAATGGCGCGCTTCCCAGCGTGGTTGGAGCATCGATCGGGCAGATCAACATCTCTCCGCCCAATATTGATCTGCAACCCAATGTACTGAAAACCCCCGCCAAGGCGCGGGTGGGCAAGGCAATCACTTTCGTGGTGCAGGTGGCAAACAACGGCAATAGCGATCTAAACGCCCCGCTGGACGTGGCCATCGGGTTGTCACAGGACAATACCGCCGGCGATGCGGTTTCTTTGGGGACGACGACATTGCGGCATGTGCATATCAAGGCCCATGGCCATATCACGATCCACGTCCGCATCCTGGTCCCGCTCGGTTCGCCAACCGGAAATCAATACTTGGTGGTCACGCTGGATCCGCAGAATAAGCTGTTGGATATCAATCCCGGAAATAATACCTCGATTGGCGAGGTGCCGATTGTCCTGAGTTGACCCGTCCAGGGCCGCTATGCGGCGAAATGATCAACGCCCGGCGCGCGACGCCGGGCGTTTGGCCTGACGGGAAACGCTTGGTGGCGGCCTGTTGGCAATTCGCCGGGGAGACGGAATTCACGGAAGTGCGGCGCGGAAGCGGAGTGAGTTTCTACGCGGCCATTTCGCGCGTCCTTCGCACGGACAACTCGTTGGCGATGAAATGCGCGCCGATATCCCAGGTTCCGCTGGGATGCGGCTGGCAGGAAACGACCCGCAGATGGCTGGTCCACTTCATGGGTCCTGCCTCGAGTTTGATGTGATATCGCTCCCCAATGCTCAACGGCCGGCGCGTGTGCAAGCCGATGCCCAGCAGCGAGATGTTGCTCACATAGCCGGCGGCGGAGGGGCCGCCGGGGCCCAGCGGATTATGAGGCCGCACCGTGGCTCGCGCCACCAGCGTCTGACGCGCCGCCCGACGGCGCTCGCGTATCGGGCTTTGCGGCGCAACGGGCGCATGCAAGTACTTGGCAAGCGCCGGGGCTTCGACTATGGCACAAGGCGCGGCAGCCGGCAGTGGGGTCGCGCGAGCACCCTGTTGCATTGCCCGATCATCAGGCGCGGGCGTCGGTGAGAAAGATTCCGCCAGCGGCGGCGCGGCGTTGATTTCCTCGCGGGCCACGAACGGAAAACCATCTGGGAATTCGAGCGGCATATCTGCCGTATCGGATGGCAAGACCGGAGACTGTAGCAATACGGGAACGCAAAAGCCTAGTGCATTGTCATGCTTCCAAATGCGGGTAAAACTCTAGTGATTTACCCCAAAATCATTGCGTGACAATGCACTAGAGCATTTATCACATTGATGTATCGCTTCGATCGTCATTCCGATTTCGGTGCCACAGGTCGCGGTACCCCGAGACCTGTGCGGTGAGCGAAGAGGCACAGGTCTGCGAGTACGCCGACCTGTGGCACCGTCGTACGGAAACGATACACCAACGTGACAAATGCTCTAAATGACAGTCTAAATGGCGTTATTTGCCGATGTCTTCGTGCCACAGCCCGGGGTAGACCCGGATGAACTCCGCCATCATTTTGATGCAATCGGCATCGTGAAGGTCGATCACCTCGACGCCGCGCGCCCGCAACAGATCGGGCGCGCCGCCGAAGTTGGCGGTGTCTCCAACCACGACGCGGGGGATGCCAAACTGCACTGCCGCTCCGCTGCATAGATAGCATGGCATGAGGGTGGAATACAGGACGGTGTCGCGGTAACTTTTCTGGCGGCCGGCATTGCTGAGTGCATCGATCTCGGCATGCGCCATGGGGTCGCTCCGTTGCACCCGGCGATTGTGCCCGCGTCCGATAATTTCCCCGCCGCGCACGAGCACCGCACCGATTGGCACGCCTCCTTCGGACAACCCCTTGCGGGCTTCATCAACAGCGGCACAAAGAAACGGTTCATGGGCGGAGCGATCGAAAAATGGAATAGGGGAGGGCGGCGGCGCAAGTTTTACGGCCGCAGGCGCCGGACCGGGCAGGATATTTGGATATAGGTCGCCGGGCTGCAGGCCCGCCGCATCACGATTGGCGTTGCGGATTGCGTCGTAAATTTCCTTGCGATGCACGGGGATGGATTTGGGCGCGCTGATACCCAGGCGAACTTTGTCGCCGCGGATATCGACGATGGTTACCTGAACCTCATCGCCGATCATGATGGTTTCATCGCGCAGCCGCGCCAGAACGAGCATGGACCGCCCTCCGCCTGGAAATACGGAAATCTCTGCCTAACAATCACTTAATGATAGGCACGCAAATCGCGCATGTGGGCAGGATGCTTTGCGCTTTCTTTGCGCTGGCCGTGATTATGATGTCTGTGTCCGGCTGCAATACGCTTCCCGCAGGCCGGTTGGATGCGATTAGCCCGAACCGGCGCATGCAGACGCGCGGCATGGTTTGTTTGTTGCGCGGCTGGCGCGGGCTTTGGTCCAAAGGCATCGACGACTTGGCCGCCGAACTTCACGGGCATGGGGTTGAGGCTTTGGTGTTTCGCGACGGGCAGTGGGAGGCGCTGGCGCAACGGCTGGTTTGCAGATCGAGGAATTCGCCCCGGGATGAGCCATTGGTGCTGATCGGCTTTTCCTACGGCGCCGACGACGCCATCCGCGTTGCCCGGAGGCTGGGACACAATGGAATCCGCGTCGATCTATTGATTACGATAGACCCCGTCACGCCGCCTCCGGTGCCGGCGAACGTGCACATCAGCGTGAACTATTACCAGTCCAACGGTGTGTGGGACCTATTCCCCTGGCTGCGCGGCGTGCCGGTGCACGGCGAGCCGGGCGGGCCAACGCCGCTCAACCAGAATCTGAAAAAAGACCGCCAAGACCTGCAAGAGCAAAACACCTCACACGCCACGATCGCGGGGAATGCCAGGCTTCATCGCGAGATCGTCGAAAGGTTGCGGGAAACTTTCGCGACGAGGGCACCCATCACGGCGGGTGCTACAATGGGTGCATATGGGCGCCCTCTACATTGTATCCGGCATGGTCTTCGTGGGGATTGTCGTGCTGTTCGGGATTTACTATAGCCGGCGAATGAAGATGACCTCGTACACCACCGCCGAGGTGGTGCGGGCCCAGGAGCGGGTCGTGCGCGACGAGCGCGAACGCCGGGAAGAAACAGTCATCGTCTGCAAATACCTCGTGCGCGGCAAGCCTTATGAAATCGAATCCGTCGTGCGCGGCAAGAATGCCCAGCGCTATCCGGCGGGCAAGAAGCTGACGGTTCACTACAACCCCAACGTCCCGAATATGGCGCGGCTTTCGCTGCCGTGATTGCCGCGTACCGCCGGCAAGGCACCTGCCGGGATGATCTTCCACGTCCTCAATCGCGGCGTGGGCCGCCAGGAGATTTTCGCCAAGTCCGAGGATTATGCCGGCTTCGAGCGCGTGCTGGCTCACGCCCTGGAAGCCGTGCCGGTGTCGCTGCTGGCGTACTGCCTGATGCCCAATCATTGGCATCTTTTGCTTCGTCCACAAGCCGATGGCGACGAATCGAGCCAAGCCCTGGCCCAAGCCGGCCGGCGTTGCCGCTGGCGGCTTGGCCGGTGAAGCCGCCGCCGGATTGGCTGACTTGGGTGAATGAGCCGCAGACGAAAAAAGAGTTGGAGGCGTTGCGCGAGTCGATTATAAAGGGCAAGCCCTTCGGCGATGAGAAATGGCAGGCGAAGACCATCGGGGAACTGGGTTTGCAATCGAGCCAACGCCGCGCGGGAAGGCCGAAAAAGAAGGCGAATCCATGAAAAGCGCACCCTGCCCCGTTTCCCGCGGTCCCGTTTCCCGCGGTCCCGTTTCCCGCGGTCCGCGGTCACGCGCCCGGGCCGGGTTTTTGTTTCTGAATTTTTCCTGTTTCTTCCTTTGGATTTGTTTCGGATTTCGAGCTTCGGATTTCGGATTTCGGCCCTTCTTCGGGCTGTAGCCACACTCTTTCACCAGACGCTCATTTGGCCTGAGCCATCGTCTCGGGCCGGCCCATCAGCACCAGCCAACGGAAGTGCGACGCCAGGGCCGCGAAGAACGACTTATGGGCCGCATAGCGCACGCCAAACTCGTGGCAGGTTTGCTCGACCACCTTTGACAGGGCCGGATAATGGATGTGGCAGATTTTGCTGAACAAATGATGCTCGATCTGGAAATTCAAGCCGCCCAGGAACCAGCAGAGAATGGGGTTGCGGCGGGAGAAATCGACCGTGGTCTGCACCTGATGCACGGCCCAGTCGGTCTCCATGCGTTCGCCGCCGTCGGCCATGACAATCGGCACGGGGAAGTCGGCCTCGCCCAGGCAATGGGCGAGCTGGAAGACCACGCTTAGCACCACGCCGCTCACGAACGCCGCCAGGGCATAAACAAGCAGCACGGCCCAGACCGGATGCAGCAGCATCGGG
This sequence comes from Tepidisphaeraceae bacterium, assembly GCA_035648595.1. Lineage (GTDB taxonomy): Bacteria > Planctomycetota > Phycisphaerae > Tepidisphaerales > Tepidisphaeraceae > RYN-428. The sequence continues at coordinate 4,151 of DASRLH010000492.1, read as the reverse complement.
AAAACGAACGCCATGGAGAAGAAGAAGACCTTGCCGCCGATGAACACGGCGAGGTCTTTGCCGCGCGGGCGGGGGATTTTGTGCTCGCCGATTCGGCCAATGGCAATGTTGTAGAAGTCGTCGAATAAATGCCATTTGATCGCAAGGAAGCCGTACAGCAGCCACAGGTAGATGCCCTGCAGGCGATGAATCGGCAGCCGTTTCTGTTGCGGCGACAATCGGCCAAGGAAGCCGACGTTGATGTCGTCATCCTGCCCGTCGATGTTCGGGTAAGTGTGGTGGATGGAATTGTGCTTCCAGTTCCACAGGTAAGAGCTGCCGCCCATCATGTCCAGCGAGAGGGCCATGATTTTGTTGACCCAGGGCCGGCTGGAGTAGGCCTTATGGCCGCCATCATGCTGGATGTTGAACCCGATGGCGGCCATCGCCAACCCCAGCACTATCGCCAGCGGCACGATCGACCACCAATGCGTCGCCACGAAAAGCAGCAGGACGTAAGCCGCGACGAACCACGCGACGATGGTGGCGGTCTTGAAATACATCTGCGGACAATCCCGGCGGGATTGGCCCGTATGCTCGAAATACGCATCCACGCGCCGGCGCAGCTCGCGTACAAAACGATCGGTCCCCCCAAACTTAAGACCGGCCCGGCCTGCCGAAGGCTCGCGGGAAACCGGCGTGGCACACGCCGCAACGGCGGATTGTTCTATTGGCTTCAAATTCAATTCTCCTGATTGCGCGAGTTATACAAGCACGGACGAGAAGTATATCGCCATTCGACTGATAATCATACGTTGGATTTTCCGAAAGGTGGGTTTAATCTGAATATTTGGTGAAGCCGAAGGTCTGGATCATACCGGAGCGATTGTCGTAACGCCCCGTTTTGGTAAAATGCGGTCATGCCGATTCAAACGGTCAAGGACGAGTTGGGATACACGCTCGTCATCCAATGGCGGACGATCGCATTGAGCCACATGGTCGAGTTCGCGGACATGGACCCGCCCAGGAGCGGGCGGAAGAAGTCGGCGTGAGGAAGATTTCATGGGATTAAAGGCCATTTCCGGTTTTCTGGAGCAAGCAGTGACGAACCTAACCGCCGAGCCGAGCACGATTACCTGGGAGCAATTCCGCCAGTGGGCACGCGAGGAGAACGAATATCAGAAGAAGATCGCCGGCGAACACGAGCGTCACGGGGAATATCCAGTAGGGGTTGGGCGTGCTGAAAAGTGCGGAGCAAGGCCGCGCAAGCGTGCTGGCCAGGTGTGTCCCTACGCGGCCACATCCACGCGAAAGCCGAGGTACCTTGAATCTCCCGGATTTCCCAGATAGGTGGAGGCGGGCGTCAGGTGTTCGGATTGAATCGTGATATCCAGCGGATCGCTGTCCGCGTCGATACAAAGTTCACGCGGCGATTCGTATAAATCGAGGACAACCGAGATGTCGCCAACCATGATCCAGACGGGCCAGTTAGTATAAACGGTGGAATGCAGGTGCCTGGCGTACATCCGATCGAACCTGAGGATCAGCCGCCGGCCGGCGGCGCCGGTGATGTTCATGCTGATTGTGGCGGCGTTAAAGGTGTCGCCAAGGCCCCAGCCGTCCAGATCACGATTTGCATAGCGAATCGTCATTCCATCGCGCTGTTCCCGCGTCGAGCGGATGTTGGGGGAAACATCAGGTTCATGGACAATCAGGTCGGTGATATCGGGGCGGACCTCGTTGGTGCAATACAGATCATCGACGAAGTACCCGCCCATGAGCTTACGGCGCAGCGCGTGATAGTTCGTGACCTCGAAGAGGGTGTTGTCGCGGCCCATGAAAAAGATATGGCGGAAATTCTTTTGAAGCAGCGAAAACAACTGCCGGTCGGGGAAAGGGGCATCCGCCGGTGCCGGCCGCCGCAGCTCCCGCGGGTTGAACTCGATGAATAGCTGTATATCCGGGTCGCTAAGATACGGAACAGCACTGGCCAGCGCTTTGAGTTCGTGGCCCTCGACATCGACTTTCATGAAATCGACTTTTCCCACGCCGCGCGCCCGCAGCTCCTCGTCGAGCCGGGCGAAATGGAACAAGCCGGTGGCGTGCGTGTCGCTGGCGATGGGCCCACCCTCGGTCACATGAGCACCGCCCACCGCCTCCAGGCTCGTAATCATGTGCATCGAGCCGGCGGCGCAGGAAATTCCCTTGTTGATGGCGGTGAGATTCGTCAGCTTATTTTGCTCGACATTCCGGGCCAGCACATCATAAATCGCCACGAAGGGCTCGAAGGCAAAGACGCGACCTTCTGGGCAAAGCCGGGCCATGAACATGGCGTTGATGCCAATGTTCGCGCCGATATCTACGCAGGTGAAATTTGGCTTGATTACGCGGCTCATAAGCGCCAACTGCCAGGCCTCCCACATCCCCGTTCGCTCGAGGCTGTCGTTGATCAGGCGGTCGGCGGCAAAGTTGGAGACGGCCAGCTTCTGGCCGCCAAACTTAACGGCGTGCGTCACGAGATTTGTTGGCTCGAGGGTGGGACTTGCCATAGCGTCTCCGGGGTTCTTGCTCTGATTTCATATTCGACTCGGGCGCGGCGGCCTGTCAACCGGGACCACGCTGACGGTGCTGTCGCAGGTCAGGCGGGCCAGGCCGATGAAATCCACATGAATGCCCGGCAGCACGACAAGGCTGGCCACCGAGGTAATGCGGTCGAAGACGTGGCCTTCGCCCGTCGCATCTCCCCAGCCCACGTCAACGGCATATTCCTCGCGCGCCAAGTCCAACTTTACACCAAACACCGCATGCAGCCAATCCCCGGCAGTAACAGGCGTGGTCTGGCCCGACCTCAGTGCGTGATTCGTCCCCCAAACCGCAATGCCCAGCCGACTCACCAACTGACAACTCACCGTCGTTTGCGCGCAATCCTTCTGGGCGCGGCCCAGGATATGAAACCTCGATTCGTCGCCGATTGCGAACGTCGTCTTGGGCTTGTCGTCAGGTCCGGTGATGCGGACGGCGACGATTCGCACATCGCCGGTGCCGACGCGGGCCACGCGTGCCGCCGAGGTCACCCTCTCGAAATCCGCCGGTTGAAAAATGCCTGCCAATTGCGGAGGCATATCCGCGAATAGATCGTTCACGTCCGAATCGACATCCGCGCTTGCAGCCGATCGATCCGCATGCGCCCCCGGAACTCCCACCCCGCGCGCTCGGCCGCCGGGGCTCATTGCCTCAAGGTACACATCCGTCGCGACGTTCGCCGCTCCCAGGTACGCACAGCGCCCGTGCCACAAAAACAGCGCATTCTCGCAGTATTTTCGCACCGCGGCCACATCATGGCTCACGAACAGCAGCGTGCAGCCCGCCTCGCGCATGCGATCGAGACGTTGAAAACACTTGCGCGAAAACCCGATGTCCCCGACGGACAGCGCCTCATCCACGATGAACACATCCGGCTCAACATGGGCGAACAGCGCAAATGCAAGGCGCACCACCATGCCGGTGGAGTAGTATTTGATCGGCAGGTCCACCGATTCTTCGAGTTCTGCGAACGCGATGATCTCCGGAAGCTTGCGCCTGGTCGCGTCGGGCTCAAACCCGAGGAGACGGCCGCTGTTGATCAGATTCTCGCGGCCCGTCAGCTCAGGGTTAAATCCCGTTCCCAACTCCAGCAAGCTGGTCACGCGGCCGGCGATCTGATGGCTGCCGCTGGTTGCCACAAGCACGCCCGTCAAGATTTTCAGTAGTGTGGATTTCCCCGAACCATTGGGGCCGATGATTCCAAAAAACTCCCCTTTCCTGACGGTAAAGCTGATGTCCTCCAGGGCCGTAAAGTTCTGGTGACGCTGAAGCGCGCCAAGGCTCATCCACTCGACCAGCCGAGCGGCTGGACTGGCGTATTGCTTGAATCGCTTGCACAGATTCCTGGCGCAGACGACCACCTCGGCGCCGTTTTGCGGGGGGACTGTCGCCGTCGCGTTTGCCGTGGACGTAAGCTCCATGATCATCGCACATCCCGTTTTGCCTTACCTACTGATCGTTGCGCAATGAAGTTTAATCTTTGAAATAGGCATAAGATAGGCATGGAAGCCACGGAAGGCACGCTGAAGGATTGGCGGCAGTGGCGTCGTTTCCAAGCACTGCGTTTGAAGCGGCAGGGCTGGTTCCAA
>DASRLH010000491.1:0-7182 GCA_035648595.1 Tepidisphaeraceae bacterium | reverse complement strand
CTCCACCAACCCCCCCGACGCCCGGATTATTTTGGATGATCACGCCGCCGGGGCCGAGATTGGCCGCGCCGCCGCTGACGGGGGTTGCACCCCCGCCGCCGGCCGCGCCTCCGCCGGCGACGCCGCCACCCACTCCACCGACGCCGCCAGTGCCTCCGACACCGCCGGTGGTCGCCTGAATGGGGGCGGTGGTCGTTACGGTCAGGCTGATGAGGTCCGGTCCCGCGCCCGGCTGGCCGATCACGATGCCATTATGGGCCTGAATGAACGGGAAGTTATTGGAGATGTTGGTGATGCCGTTGAGAGCGGCGGGGGTATGGCTTTGCATCAGCCCGATAGTTCCGGCGCTGGCCAGCGTTCCGACGGAGGTGGCGGTGACGCCGGCGATTTCGCCGCCGGGCGTGTTGTTGAGGATGCTGGTGAATCCGCCGCCGTTGATGGAGTAGGCATCGACGCGTGCCGGGCCGTCGAGGATCACGCTCAGTGGCGTCAGGTTGCTGGCCGGATCGATCTCGGGCGCGACCGGAAGGGGAAGGGTGCGGCCGACGAGTCCGGCGGTATCCGGCGGGGCAAAGAATGTTGGGCCGATGGTCGCGGTCGCGGGTGTGGGCGCGGGACCTCCGGTGGGGATGTTGCTGGCGCTGCCGGTCGAGGAGCTGTTGTTGCTGGAGCTGCCGGTTCCGTTTTGGCCGCCGGCGGTATTGCCGGTGCCGGTGGTGCCTCCAAGATTGGGGCTGCCGCCGGTGAATTGCGCGATCTTGGAAGTGCCTCCGGTGAATTGTGAAGGGCTAAACGGCGCGACGGGCAGCGCGGGCTGCTTGCTGGCCAGAGCGCTGGCGGGAGTGAGGATGATGCCTTGGCCGATGCCCAGCGCGTCGATTTCGCCGATCTCGGCGGTTTGGCCGGCGACGTCCCCGCCGGAACTGATGGTGACTCCGCCGGTGGAAATGATGCGGATGATCGCCACGCCGCCGCTGCCTTCGATTCCGTAGGCCTCGACGCTTAACTGCGGCAGGTTTGGATCAACGGTCAGGGGGGGAATGGTCGTTCCGCCGGTGGTCGTTCCGCCGGTCGTGGTTCCGCCGGTGGTTGTTCCTCCGGTCGTGCCTCCGGTGGTAGTTCCGCCGGTCGTGGTGCCGCCCGTACCGCCCGTTCCGCCGATGGGCGTTCCGGTCGCGCCGCCGGTGATTGTGCCGCCCGAAGCGGTACCGTTTGCGGCCGGGTCGGTGACCGGAGGGATGGAAGGCGTATCGGTGGGCGTTATCGTGACCTTCGATCCCGAATCGTCCGTAAGCGTAACGGTTTCGCCGGGCTGGTAGAGCGTTTCCTCGAGTTGAGCGCCGCCAAAAAAGGCATCGCGGTAGACGATTCCGCCGGCATGGAAATAGCGGACGTTGCCTTGTGGGCCGGTAAGGATTTCGGGCCCACCGGTGGCGAGGGTTCCGATTTGACCGGCGACATCAATGAGATCGATGACCCCATCGTTGCCGACGTTGTCAGCGTTTGCATGGAATCGGCTGACAACATGGAACATGGTCCCGGCGCGAATGACGCCGATGGCCTGATCGGTCACGAGTTCGGCGCTGAGGTCGCCGACGGCGCTGACGACCTGATAGCTTCCCTGGATGGCCGGCGGCTCGAGTGTTAGGGTCGGGTAATTGAAGAAGATGTTTCCGCTGCCGGTGCCGCCGCTGGCGTTAATGAGTCCGACGCCGCCGTTGGGAACCTGTATCGTGGGCTCCAGGTTGTTGTCCCCGATGCCTCCGGCGTCGATGGCGCGCAGATTTCCATTCTGTACATCGACCGAGACCACGGAGTTGTTGTCCATGAGCGCGCCGCCCGCCTTGATCGCGCCCAGGTCGCCGATCTGCGTGGCCCAGGTGGGCTCTTCCTTGGTAGGATCGGTGTTGTCAACATTGCCGAAAATGTTATTGACCGCCACGATCGCGCCAAGGGAAATATCACCGACGTTCTGCAGCGTCATGACGTAGGCGATATTCTCGATGAGCGGCGGAACGAAGCCGGGCGCAAAGTTAAAGTCCAGAGTGGGCGATACCGCAAAACGATAGAGCCCCGGACGGTCGGCGGTGAAGCGGAATGGAAGCTGGAACGTCTGGGTGAAATCGACGTTGTTATAGTCGCTGGCGATGAGCCGGCCGTCGGGATCGAAAACGCCGATGTCCAGAGGCAGGAGCGGAAAAGGAACGGTTACCATCTGGCAGGTAACGGTCTGCCCCGCCATCAACGAGACGGCGTAATAGTCCGAGCTGTCGCCTTGGACTTCCTGCATCGCACCGTCGAGGACCACGGCAGAAGGGATGCCATTGGAGGTCGTTGGAAGAGCACCCAGATATTGGGGTGTGGCGAAGGTGTCATTGCTGTACATCGGATCGCCGCCGGGATTCGGCGCGATGGCCATCGAGCCACCCTCCCAGGGGCGCAGGACGCCGGCGGGCGCGATGATCTCCTCTTCCTGCTGAACGCTGGTATATCCTTGCGTGGCGGGGTTCTGGCTGACGTTGACGTTACCGATCAGGGAGTCGAAGGTGTGCACCTGGCCGAGGGTGCCGCCGACGTGCATGTCGAAGCCGGTGACATACGTTGGGGCGGCGCCGGCGGTATCGGAATCGGTGCCGATGCTGGAATGAACCAGCAGGCTGCGAATATCTCCAAGGACGGTAAAGTTTCCGACGTCGTTGACGACGCGGGCGGGATTTGGCTGAACCTCCCCGTTGGCGTCACCGGTGATCAGCCAGCCGGCATAGAAGGTGTCGATGCTGCCGCTCAGGTGGACGTCGCCCATGACAGTGCCGCCGATGGCGACCAGTCCAATTTGCGTTCCGGGCGCGGAGGCCACGCCGGGCGTGATCTTGGTTCCGATCGCGTATGGAGCGGCGCCGAACAGCTTGGGCACGATTCCGGTGAGGATGGGGAAGTCGTCGGCGTTCGGCTGCGACGGATCGACAATGCGCGTGCGCGCGCCCACCAGGGCGTCGCCGGAGTTGGGAGGGGAGGGAATGGGATCCTGAGGGAAAATTCCGGTTTGCGCATTGGGCACGCGCAGCGCGCCGGCGATGCCGGCGGAAAACGGTTGCATCCCGTAGGGAAGCTGCCCGGGATCCGGCTCGCGCGCGGTGTAAATCTGGCCGGTCGAGTCGGATTGCGAAATATAAAGCTGATAAATCGACAAATAACGCGTCCGCACGACCTGCGAGACGGTGAACAAGAAGCCGTTTGAAGTATCGAATCCGTAAAGATTGCCGGTGGTGGGGTCGTAGGTGATATCTCCGGGGTTTTGCCCGATATTTCCATTGGGAAGCGGCCCATAATCGACGGTGGCGCCGGTTCTTGGGTCGATGGAATACACTTCGCTGGTGGCGCCCTGGTTGTTGGTGACGGCGAATTCGTTACCGTTGGGCAGGGCCGCCTGCGAGATGCCGCTGATGGGGCCGTTGACGGTTGTGGCGACGTTGCCGCCGGTGAGATTCGTGTTGCCCTGATTGACGTTGAAAATGTTGGCTCCGGCGGTGGCGTTCAACTGCCCGTTGACGAACCCGATGGACGTGATGTTATTGCCGTTGAAGTTGCCGGGTATTCCGGCGACGGAGTTGGCGGGATTATTGACGTTGATGTTGTACAATTGCTGATTGGCCTGTGCCCCGCCGCCTCCTCCGGTAGCGGCTCCGGTGCCGGCGGCGAAGTAGAGATTTCCGTTAGGGCCGAACGCCGCCGCCGGCACCGAGGTGACCGCGGTGCCCGCCGCGGCGCCTGACGCCGCCAGGACCTGCGCGGTGATATCGGCGATGACGGTGCCTTGGCCGGTGTTTTTGTCGATGGTTGCCAGATAAACGACGTTTGTCCCCGTGCCGCCGGGCGTGGGAGGCGGAAGGGTCTGGACAATCAGCGCGTACATCTGCCCCGTCGCCGGGTCCACCGCGATGGATTGCGGGGGGACGGTGATGGCCGGACCGCCCGGATTGGTAATCGTGATGGGGCCGATGGGCGTGGCCCCGGGGGTGACCGTGAGCCCGCCATTCACCGGCGCTCCGTTCAAAAGCCCGGGGAGATCTTGCAGGACAACCTGGTTGTTGCCATCGACCGTGGCGCCGATCAGTTCGGCGGTGATGTTGCCAAAGAGCTTCACCTCTTCGGGGTGATTGTCTTCATTGATGAACAGGAACGTGTCCCCGCCGTGCAGTGTCGTTAGCAGATAGCGCGGTTCGAGGGATTCGATCGCGTACCGAAGCACCCGCGCGCGTTTGGCGCGCGTGGGAGGGGTTAAGTTCGCGGTGTGGGAAGATCGTTGGGACGTTGCAGACCGGTGACGCAGGGCCATCGCGAGTTCTACTCCCCAGCCGCCCGAAGTTCGTTCACAGGGTGCGTCCTTCGGCAGGGCGGCTGAAAAAGGGTGAGGGGGGCGCTTCGGCGAGGAGTCTATCCGCCTTCTTGTGGACTCATTGTAGGTTCATTGCAGGTTCATTCGTTTGCTCGCCCCATGCCTTTCAACACAGCGGCACATTCGTGCGACTCTTGCCATCCGCACGGGACCGGGGATGGAAACGAGCGCAGACGTTATCGCGAATGCCCCGGGTTGTCAAAGGAAAACCCCGCGGGCGACCGCGATCATTTTGGCAACGTCATTGTACCAGACACAGACGGAAATATTCCGTGAGTTCATCGGGGACCGAATTCAGCGGCCAAATCCGAATGGCAATTCCAAAATCCGAATTGGAATTCCGAAATCCGAATGCCCGAAATCCGAATGAAAGCCGGGAAAATTCGAATTCCGAATACCCGAAATCCGAATTACTGTAGAGCTCAGATCACGGTGAGCAGCCGAGCATTCATTCGGGGATTCGGAATTCGCGGATTTCGGATCTTTCATTTCTTCCCGGCTTGCGTCCCACGCGCCGCCTCGGCCGCGCCCGGCGTCAGCAACACCTGCCCCACCCGCCGCTGCTGCACGGAAAGCACGCGTACCTGGTATGCGCCGATCGTGATGGTATCCCCGGGGCGGGGCCAGCGGCCGAGTTTGGCGATCAGATAGCCGCCCACCGTGTCCACGTCGCCCTGGTCCAAATCGTCGGCAAGGCTCAGTCGGTCCTGCAAATCATGCAGTGGAAACAAGCCGCTCACGCGGAAATTATTCCCTTCGCGGATGAAATCAGTGCTGGCGACCGGATCGAACTCGTCTTCGATCTCCCCGACGATCTCCTCCAGAACGTCCTCGAGTGTGACGATGCCGCTGGTGGCGCCGAATTCGTCAACCACCACGGCCATATGGATATGGCTTGTTTGAAACTGCCGCAGCACCTTCAGCACCGACGCCAGTTCCGGCACGAAGAGAATCTCGCGGCGGATCTTGCGCAAGTCGATGTCGCCGGATCCGATGACATGCACCATCGAGCCGGGCATTCCGTCGGCAATCGCAACCTCCTGCCCATCGGGCGTCGATTGATCGGCGAAGCGCAGCTTCCCGGGCACCAGGCTCAGGTGGTTGAATAAATCCTTGATGTTCACCAGACCGATGACGTGATCGATATCGCCCTGGCAGATCGGCAGGCGCGTGTAGCCCCCCTTCTGGATCGTGCCGAGCATCTGGCCAATCGGCTGGCCCAACGTGAGGTAATCGACGCGCGTGCGCGGGACCATGATCTGGCGCACCTTGAGCTCTCCGATGTCAAATGCGCTGGCGAGGATGGCGCCCTGGCCCTTGCCGATGGTTCCCTGGGTGACCGACTGGGCGAGCAGCCCGCGAAGCTCGCCTTCGGTGTGCGGCAAATCGCCCTGCGTGCCCAGGTTGGTCTTGACGCCGGTTAAACGCAACACGCCATGTGTGACGGCGTTGAGCAGCCAGATAATCGGGAAAAACAAATAGGTGAATGCGATCAGCGGAGCGGCGACAATCGGCAGCAGCCGGTCGCTATGAATGATAGCCCAGTTCTTGGGCGCCTGCTCGCCGATGACGATGTGCAGGGATGTGCTGATTCCCATCGCAATCACGAAACCCAGGAAGGCGATATCCGCCGGCGGCAGGTGCAAAGGCCCCAGCCAGGGCTCAACCAGCGCCGCCACCGCCGGTTCGGTTACCGCGCCCAGCCCGAGGCTGGCCAGCGTGACGCCCAACTGGCAGCTCGAGAGAAACAGGTCCAGCCGCCGCTTGATCCGCAGCGCCAGCCGGGCCAAAGATGAACGCGCGGCCACCCCTTCCAGCCGCGATCGCCGGGCCTGCACGGCAGAGAACTCGGCAACCACAAAAAAGGCGTTGGCGGCCACCAGCCCCAGCGTGGCCAGAATCTTCCAGGAAAGGTCCACGGGCCGCCGTTGTACCCGTCAGCCCATCCACTGACAACCGGCGGCGGCGACTGGGGGAGGAAGGACATGCGCGAAATTTTGGAGAAGCGTAGACGTTGATTTCGGCAGGGTTTGGTGGGGCAGACATTCCTGTCTGCCCGAATCCGCGTGTGCGGGGCATTCCTGCCCCGCCGAGCGGATTCGAATCGACCCGCGGTGTGTGTTGAATCGGTTCGGGAGGACAGGAGCGTCCTCCACTTACCGATTCGAGGCAGACAGGAATGTCTGCCCCACCGCGCGCCCTGGGTTTCCCTGAATCATCGCGCAAGCCCGGGAGGAGCGCTCGCTCCATTTGGGCGGCTTGGCGCGCTACATAAAACTGCTCGACTTACGCGAACGCCAAACAACTGATATTGGCGATGCCCGGCCTTGGGCCCTTAAAGACCAGGTAAACCGTCTGCACGCCGGTCAGGCCTGAGACGGCAGCCGATTGGGTGGTGTAATGGTTCCAGGCGCCGGTAACGCCGACGTGAAGCGTGCCGGCAAGCGTCCCACTCACGCTGCCAATGTGGATTTCGATGGTGCCGCCGGAGAAGACGGCGGCTATTCCGGCGTAGAAATTCTTAATGCCCGTGCCGAAATCCAGCTTGTATGCCAGATAGTCGTTGTTGTCGGCGTATCCCAGACCGCGGTAATTGTCGCTGGCTAATCCATACATGGAGGTATAGCTGCCGGCCACGCGCCAAGTGCGCGCATTGGGCGCGGTGGAAGTTGGCGGGGTGACGGTTCCGCCGCCCGCAGTTGCGCCGCCGCTGCCGCTGTTCGCTCCACCCCCGTTGCCGGAGGTTGCTGGAGGTGGGGTGACGGTGACGGGGACGGGGGCTGGCG
>DASRLH010000490.1:0-18147 GCA_035648595.1 Tepidisphaeraceae bacterium | reverse complement strand
CTGTAAAAACGAATCCATGGCGCTGTCCTTTCGGTGAGTGGTTTTTTATCCAAACTCACTTTATCGAAAAGGCCAGCGCCTTTGTATTCCTACATTTGGTTGTGGCCGAAGCGCAGCGAGGCCACGCTGAGTGGCTTTGTGCCTTGGTGGTTAATCATTCCCGGCCTACTCGCCAGTTCCAAGTAAATCCACTTCATACCCGCCGCTTCGTCTTCGGTCCGTCAGCGGCCCTTCCGTCAGCCCATGCACGAACTGGCGGACCAGCGGGTCGGTGCTGTCGCGCAGCTCGGCGGGCTTGCCGGAGATGATGAACTTGCCGCGATCCAGCAGCACCATGCGGTCGGCAATCCGAAACGCGCTGTCCATCTCGTGCGTGACCACCACGCTGGTGACGCCCATCTTATGATTCAGATCGATGATCAGTTGATCGATCTCCGCGCTGGTCACCGGATCCAGCCCCGCCGACGGCTCATCATAGAACAGTATCTTCGGGTCCAGCGCGATGGCCCGCGCCAGGCCCGCGCGTTTTTTCATGCCGCCTGATAGTTGTGCCGGCATTTTGTCGGCATGCTCGCGCAAACCCACCAGCTCCAGCTTGATCTTCACAATGATCTCAATGGTGTCCTCCGGCAAATCCGTATGCTCGCGCAACGGCAGCGCCACGTTCTCGAACACCGTCATCGAGTTGAACAACGCCCCGCCCTGGAACAGCACGCCAAGCGATTTGCGATATTCCTCCAGATCCGGCTTGGTCATGGCACACAGATTCTTGCCGGCGTGCGTGATGAAGATGTCGCCGGAGTCCACCCGTTCGTTGCCGATCATTAGCCGAAGGAGCGTGGATTTCCCCGATCCCGAGCCGCCAAGGATCACCAGCGTTTCCCCCTCCAGCACGTCCAGGCGGATGGCGTCGAGCACCGTGCGGCCCGAGAAGGCCTTGCTCACGGATTGAACCTGAATCGCCGCCGCTGGCATCGCTCACCATCCGAAATAATAAAACGCCGTCGTGAACAACAAATCGACGATCAGCAGCGCCACGATCGTCAGCACCACGGTTCGCGTGGTGGCGACGCCCACGCCCTGCGCCCCGCCGGTCACGCCCAGGCCCAGATAGCAGGCCAGCGCGCTGATCAGCGTTCCAAACACGCCGGCTTTGATAAGCCCCGTGGCAAAGTCGCGCACCTGCGGCGACTCGAAGGTCAGGCGGAGATATTGCGTGGTATTGATCCCCAGCACACTGTGCGAGATGACCAGGCCGCCGGCGACGCCGGTCAGATCGCCGACCACCGCCACGCAGACCATCATGAGGGTTGTGGCGATCACGCGCGGCAGCACGAGAAAGCGGATCGGGTTGATCGCCTGCGCGACCATCGCCTCGACCTCCTCGGAAACCACCATCGTCCCGATTTCGGCGGCAATGCTCGCCCCGGCAAAGCCGGTCAGGACGATCGCGCTGACCAGCGGCCCCAGCTCGCGGAACATCGAAACGGAGATAATCGCCGCCACCTGATTGATCGCCCCATATCGCTTGAGGATCGGCGACATCTGCAAAGCCAGAATCGCGCCGATGCAAAAGAGCACGAGCATGACGATCGGAATGCTGCGCACGCCGACGCGCACCATCTGCGCCCAAAGGTTTTTCCAGCCCATGCGCCTGCCGCGCCGGGAGAAAAGCCCTTTGCGCAAAGTTGCCAGGGTGTCGGCCAGCAGGTACCCGACGCCGCCGACGAGTTCAAACACGCCAGCGGCTCGTGCGCCAATTGCGAGGATAGGACGACGAAGGACTTCCATGCCCAGGAAACCTAACGGGGAAGAATATTAACCACGAAGGCACAAAGACACTCAGAGCGGGAGAACCCGCAACCCAAGAAAGAGGGAAACCACGAATGGACACGAATGCACACGAATGAAGATTGATTATTCGTGCTTATTCGTGGCCGTCTTCTCTTTCGACCTTCTGAAATTCTTGTAATAGCGACAAGGTTCCGCAGGATATCTTCGAAGCGGCGGAAAATCCGAAATCCGAATGTCGAAATCCGAAACAAATTCAAAAACAAGACAAATGCGCAAAATTCAAAGGACGCGTTCCCGCGAGCAATTTCTTTGAGATTTCTCCCTTTGCATTTTGGATTTGTTTCGGATTTCGTGCTTCGGATTTCGGATTTTCCTCGCCCTGTCTGTTGACGGCATCTATTTATCGCGCCAGAGCCTGTTCTTCACTCTCCGCGACGGTAAAGATCGTCTGCAACCGCGAGATCTCCAATAGCCCTCGGACGCGCGGCTGCAAGCCGACGAGGCAGACCTTGCCGCCAACGGCCCGAAGCCGGCGCAGCGACTCGACGAGAACGGCAAACGCGCTGCTATCCATATACGGCACCTCGGTCAGGTTCAGCACCAGCCGTTTGGGCGAATGCTTCTCGATCAAATCGAGGATTTCGGTGCGCAATTCCGGGCTGTTGTGCAGGTCCACCTCCCCGCGCACGGCCAGCACCAGGGCATCGCCGATGGCTCGTGCACGGGGGACCAGGTCGCTTGCGGTGGTGAGGTCCATGCGAAGTATCTCAAAGCTCGGAAACTCCAACCCGATCTGAAACCCGGGCGCGCGGCCCGCAATAAATGCTTCACGTCACTCAGTTCTGTTGCGTTCGCGGGCCATGACTCGGGAATCACTTGATTTTCCTCGAAGATATCCTGCGAAATCTTGTCGAGGTTGCAAGAATACCTATAAGATCGACAGAGAGGACTTGCCACGAATGAACACGAATGGGCACGAATAATTTATCTTCATTCGTGTGCATTCGTGTCTATTGGTGGTTTCCCTCTTTCTTTGGGTTGCGGGCTGGCCCGCTCTCAATGTTTTGGTGACTTCTCGGTAAATCGTGCATTTTCCGGGCTAGCTCGGCGGCAGCGCCACAGTCGCCGCCGCGTCCATGCTGCGCGTCCGGCGTTGTGGCCCGGCGTGCGCTGTTTCCCGCGCATGCTGCATCCCGCGCGCCATCGCGATGATCCCCGTACGGGCCAGTTCCTTGATGCCGTACGGGCGCACCAATTCGATAAACGCCTCGATTTTTTCCTCGGTGCCGGCCAGTTCCACGATGAGGCTTTGCTCGGCCACGTCCACGACTTTTCCGCGGAAGAGGGTGACGATCTCGATGACTTCGCCGCGCTTGTCGCAGCCGGCCCCGATGCTCAGCAGCGCCAGGTCGCGTTCGATGTATGCCGCCTGCTTGAAGTCATGCACCTCGACGATCGGCACGAGCTTGGCCAGTTGCTTGCGCACCTGATCGAGGGTGTTGTCGTCGGCATTCACGACAATGGTCATGCGCGACAGATCCGGCTTATCGGTTCGGCCAACCACCAGCGAGTCGATGTTGAATCCCCGCGCCGCGAACATGCCCGCGACGTTCGCCAGAACGCCCGGTTCGTTGATGACCAATGCCGAAATCACATGCCGCATGCCGCCGCTCCTACAATTGTCGTGCCTTCAGATCATGAAGGAACGCCAGTGTACGGCATTGCCGTTCGCTGGCAAGCGGCGGAGGTTAAGTCGCAAATCCCGGTAGTGTCCTAATATGAGATTCCGAACCGATAAAAGCGGACTTTCACTCTGTTTAGTCCGATAAACGTGCCATCGTGCCGCCGACTCCAGCCCGACAAGTTTAGGCTCCGATTTATGGATAGTGACATCCACTCTATTTACCGAATCATTCATGCAATGCCTGCGGTTGCTTATCGAGTTGCACCATTCCATCTATCCGAAAATCCCACCGCAAGGCATATTCTTTGAGTCGCTGGTAGAACAAGCGTTCCTGCGGTCCGGCTGGCCTGCGGATCAGATAACCCTTAGCACCCCAAACAGTCCAGCATGACCTATCGGTTGGTGATGCGAGAATTTCGGTTAAGACCGAGACGGGGCGGGGGACGCGCGTCAAGGCACTGTCCATCACCAAGATGTGCACGACGGAAACAGGAACGTGGGACTCCACTTCTCTAATTCAGCACGCCATCGGGCATCTGACTCGTTATGAGCACATTTTAATGCTTCGGGCCATCTGGCGAGACAAGCACTTTCACTACCAGTTAGTGGACATTCCTTTGCCGCTTCTGCGGCGGATGGCGACAGCCATCGCAATTGAAGTGGGAAAGAGAAAAGGGCGGAGAAGCCTCGCGGTCGATATAAAGGATGGGGAGGAGACGATTTTTCGAGTTCATTTCGACGGGGCAGACGGCAAGTGCCAGATTCACCGGCTCCTGGTTAGTCGGTGCAATGTGCTATCGGAGTGGGATCAACTGATCACTCGCATTTCTTCGACTTCCTGAAAATCAGCCAGTAGCAGTGTTCGCGGCGCGCGTGGTGGGCATTCTTCCATTTCGGATCAACAATCGGCCCCTTGCGCCGCTTCACGATGCAGTCGCAGGCGGTAAACCCAACTTCGGTTGCCGCCAGAATCAGCGACACATGCGCCCATTGGAAGCGGTGCCCATGCACATAGTCCGCGATCTTACAGAACAGCACTCCCTCTTTTCCAAGGACGCGGTAAGCTTCGCTGACAAAGGGCGGGTATAGGTGCGTGAAGTTGTACCCCTGCTCAAGAGACGACTTGAGGACCAGTCCAAACCGTTTGTTAAAGTCCTTCGACTTGTCCTTCCCCTGATTGGGAATGTGCGGCGGATCATACACCACCACGTCAAAGCTGTGGTCGTCAAAGGGCATGGCGCGATTATCACCGACCACGTCCGGCTTATTCTTGGGGTCGATATCCAATCCGGTTACAGGACGGTCGCTGCCGATCCAGAACCGCCCGGCATTTATCGTCGCATCCAAGATTCGTCGCGGCTTTCGGTGGGGGTAGAAGTCGAGCATTTCCTCAAGTAGTTCCGAATCGCTCCCGTCCCATACCGAAGGGAGGGGCCTGTAAGTTCTGATATGCGCTAGTTGCAAGGGAAGTCCAAGGTCAAGCTGCATCTTGTCTTTTTTTTGCTTCGTTTGCATGTCAATCCTGAGAAAACGGCGGCCAATAGTTCGGATGGGCCGGCGGCCCGGCAGTATAAGGGAAGCTGCGGCACTCTGGCGAGCCTCACCGGGTTGTTGTTTGGTCCCGGTTGTTGACAGCAACCGGGATTTCTTACGGATTTAGCGTAGTCACAAAATAGCCACACGTCAACAACAAATCGGGAATTGACGAAATATTTTTCGTGGCTACGATATAGCCATGAAAACGAAACGCGGACGACCAGAGAAGGAGAAGACGGAGATACGCCAGAATGTTCTGCGCATTCGGCTTACCGAAGGCGAGCGATCCGTCTTAGAGCGGGCAGCGAAGGGTAGGGGTTTGGAGGCAAGTACATGGGCGCGAATGACCTTGCTTGAGTCAGCGAAGTAGAACCGGCGGGGCGAATTACTTTCCGCCCCGCCGGCACGCCTGTTAGTTTCTCAGGTCGAAAAGCGTCGGATCGGGTGGGTAAGGATCGACCAATCTTATCGGTCACTTCATACAGGCGGTCGTCGCCCATGCTCAATCCGGCGAAATTGAACTTGTTGCATCGCCCCCCGCGCCTGACCGATAGAAAATAGATCGACCCTAGCACCAGCGGCTTGCAACCGCGTAGTAATGGGTGGCCTGATCGACGCGCGCCCGGGGCGCGATTCGCATCCGCTCTTTCGCATCGCGTTCCCTCTGCATGCCGGGGTCAGTGTTCGGGTTCCCTTCAATTCCGCCGCATCGGCTTACCCTTCCCGGCATTGAGGTGTGTCTGATTATCAGGACGTGGGCAGGCCGCTTCGCAAGCGGCGATATTCGGAGAAATCTGTCATGGCAAAAACAAACGCTTTGGTCGGCATCATCGACCGTAAACTCGACGTCAGCCGTTTCCGTGAACAACATTGGGAAGGATCGTTCTGGGATTACCTGGACATCGTTGCGGATACCCCCACCGTTGCCCGCAACGCATTTCAGCGCGTGTACGACATGGTGCTCAGCTACGGCTCGGAGCCCTTCACGCAATTCAAGCACGATTACACGCGCTACACGTTCTTCGCCGACCCCATCGACAACGGCGGCGACGCCATCTACGGCCTTGAGCGGCCCTTGATGCAGCTTGTCGATTTCTTCAAGTCCGCCGCCCAGGGCTACGGCACCGAACGGCGCATCCTCCTCCTGCACGGCCCGGTCGGCTCATCCAAAAGCACCATCGCGCGCCTGCTGAAAAAGGGACTGGAAAACTATTCTCGCATCGAGGCCGGCAAGTGCTTCACCTATTCCTGGCGATTGCCGCACCGGATCAATGGCGATGAAACCGAGCAGGTCTTCGAATGCCCGATGCACGAAGAGCCGTTGCTGCTCATCCCGCGCGAAGGCCGCCAGGAGGTGCTCGACTCGATCAACGAAAAGCTGCCCGAAGGCCGGCGCATCCGCCTGTACGGCGAAATCTGCCCCTTCTGCCGCAAGGTGCAGGACGACCTCATGGAGACCTATGCCGGCGATTGGAAGAAGGTCATGGAGCACGTCAAAGTGCGCCGCCTGATCCTGTCGGAAAAAGATCGTCGCGGCATCGGAACCTTCCAACCCAAGGACGAAAAGAATCAGGACTCCACCGAGCTCACCGGCGACATCAACTACCGCAAAATCGCCGAGTATGGCTCCGATTCCGATCCCCGCGCCTTTAACTTTGACGGCGAACTCAACATCGCCAATCGCGGCATCGTCGAGTTCATCGAAGTGCTCAAGCTGGACGTGGCATTCCTTTATGACCTGCTGGGCGCGTCCCAGGAACATCTCATCAAGCCCAAGAAATTCGCGCAAACCTACATCGACGAAGTGATCCTCGGCCACACCAACGAGCCGGAATACAAGAAGCTCCAGGGCAACGAAATGATGGAGGCGTTCCGCGACCGCACGATCAAGATCGACGTGCCGTACAACATCCGCCTGTCCGACGAAATCAAGATTTACATGAAGGATTTTGGCCCCGAGAAGGTGAAGGGAATGCACGTTGCGCCCCATACCATCGAAGTGGCCGCGATGTGGGCGGTGCTGACCCGCCTTGCCGAGCCCAAGAAAGCCGGCATCACCAAGATCCAAAAACTCAAGCTCTACGATGGCAAAAGCATCCCCGGCTTCACCGAGGACTCCATCAAGGAACTCAAGGAAGAGGCTCCCCGCGAAGGCATGCAAGGCATCAGCCCTCGCTACATTCAGGACAAGATCAGCAATGGATTGGTGAGCCATCAGGCGCAGATCGACAAAGCCATCAACCCGTTCATGGTGATGAACGAGCTGGAAGGCGGCTTGTCGCATCACTCGCTGATCACCGATGAGGAATTGAAGAAGGAATACAAGGAACTGCTGGCGGTCGTGCGCGAGGAATACGAGGACATTCTCAAGGGCGAGGTGCAGCGCGCGATCAGCGCCGACGAAGACGCGATCAAGCGGCTGGCCGCCAACTATATCGAAAGCGTGCGCGCCTACACCCAGCACGAGCGCGTGCGCAACCGCTACACGGGCCGCGACGATGAGCCAGACGAACGACTCATGCGCTCGATCGAGGAAAAGATCGACATCCCCGATTCCCGCAAGGACGATTTCCGCCAGGAGATCATGAACTACATCGGCGCCCTCGCGCTGGACGGCAAGAAGTTCGAGTACAACACCAACGCCCGCCTGCTCAAGGCCCTGGAGCTCAAGCTCTTCGAGGACCAGCGCGACACGATCAAGCTCAAAAACCTGGTGAGTACCGTGGTGGACGATGAGACGCAGCAGAAGATCGACGTGGTGAAGCAACGCCTCATCAAATACTTCGGCTACAACGAAACCAGCGCGACGGATGTGCTTAATTATGTCGCGAGTATTTTTGCGCGAGGGGATTCGAAGCAGGACGAGTGATTTTAGAAGGCGGCATGCGTGGCTGAATCACCCAACGGCTTCAAGATTCTGGGCCCGGTTTCGCGGGTCGAGGTGATTGCCGGCGGGCGTGGCGTGAAGATCATTGATTTTTTGCGCGATACGTACGGCGGAAGTCGGTGGCGGAAACTTAAAGGCATCGCACTTATTGAGGACGATTATGGCTGGACCGGCAATGCAGAAATCCACTGGTTCGAAGCGCATGGCGTTGGGAGGGTTCGCTGGAAAATCAAACGAAAACTCGACGGCCAATAAGCCCGTCCCACCGCGCTTCGTGATGTGCGTCAATAACAAGGGATACGAGGGGTCTTTATGGATCGGCAAAGTTTATGAAGTCATCAGACCCGAGCCCAACGATGCCGCGCACGATTTACGCGTGGTAGATGAAGAGGGGGAGGATTACTTATATAACGCAGCACGATTCGAAACCCTTGATTTACCGCCGCGCGCGCAAAAGGCGGTAAAGCGAAGCCGCTCAATGCCGCTTCTCCACTGACAAACCACAACTGACCAACCAAAATGAGCATGGCCCGATCAACCCGCCGATCCGGTTTCACCCTGGCGTTGCTGGGCGTGATCGGGGCGGCGTTTTTCTGGGCGACCGATCCGCACTTTGGCCCCGCCGTGCATCGCATGGCCGCGCCGGGATTGCGCTTTGACTGGCGGCATTGGCTCTACCTCCTCCGCGGCTCCCCGGACAACGTCGTGGACGCCGCCAACCAGGCCCTCACCGGCACCCTCGTCGGAATCGCCGGGTCCATCGCCCTCCTTATCGTCGGCCTCTGGCTCCTCACACGGCGAAGGGCGTGAACTGCTTGCGACGCCAAGCGGAGACCCAGCCCACTGCCCAAGTAACAGGTGAAAATCCGAAATCCGAAGCACGAAATCCGAAACAATCTCAAAATTGAAAAAAGCAATTTCAAAACACAGGCGACCCTTCCGCTCTTTGGATTTTCAACATTTCCTGCTTTGGATTTGTTTCGGATTTCGTGCTTCGGATTTCGGATTTTCAACTTTCAGCTGGGTGAATAACACGGACTAAAATAGATCATCGAGTGAGATGACAAAATGGTTCTCAAAATCGAAAAAGATCACCAGCGTTTCCGGCAGATCGTCAAGGGCCGCATCCGCGAAGACCTCCGCAAGTTCCTCACCAAGGGGGAACTGATCGGCAAGGAGGGCAAACACCTGATCTCCATCCCGGTCCGCGGGATCGAGCTGCCGCACTTTCGCTACGGCGACAACTCCCAGGGCGTGGGCGCCGGCGACGGCAGCGAGGGCGATGTCGTCGGCAAAGGCCAGGGCAAGGGCGGCACCGAGCAGGGTCGCCATCTCATGGAGGTCGATCTCTCGCTCGATGAATTGGCCGAGATTCTCGCCGAGGAGTTGAAGCTGCCCCGCATCGAGCCCAAGGGCAAGCACCGGATCACCACCGTCCGCGACAAGTACAGCGGCATCCGCCGGGTCGGCCCCGAGTCGCTCCGCCATTTTAAGCGCAGCTTCAAGGAAGCGCTCCGCCGGCAGATCATGCTCGGCGATTACAACCCCGACAACCCCACCATCATCCCGCAAAAAAAAGACATCCGCTATCGAAGCTGGAAGGAAGTCAAGAGCCCGCAGAGCAACGCCGTCATCATCTTCATGATGGACGTTTCGGGCTCCATGGGCGAGGAGCAAAAGGAGCTGGTCCGCCTCGAATCATTCTGGATCGACACCTGGCTTCGCAAGAATTACGAAGGCATCGAGAGCCGCTATATCGTCCATGACGTGAGCGCAAAAGAGGTGGACAAGCACACCTTCTACCACCTCCGCGAGGACGGCGGCACCAAGATCAGCAGCGCCTTCCGCACCGCCAAGCAACTGCTCGACTCGCACTATTCGCCCGATGAATGGAACATTTACCTGTTCCACTTCAGCGACGGCGACAACTCCAGCGAAGCCGACAGCCGCGATTGCGTGAAACTGCTCAAGGAGCAGCTCCTGCCGATCTGCAATATGTTCGGCTACTGCCAGGTCGCCAGCGCGTACGGCTCAGGCAATTTCATCAACGTGCTGCATGAGCACCTGAGGAATCAGGAGAAGGTGCTAACCAGCCGGGTGAATTCCAAGGATGATATTTACGATTCGATCAAGACGTTTTTTGGGAAGGGGCATTAGCATGACCACACAGTTGGAAATTGAGGACGCCAAAACGCGATTGGATGAGGTGATTGCTCGAGCCAGGGCAGGCGAAGAGATCATCATCGCACATGCGGGGCGGCCGATGGCCCGGATTGTCCCCATGAAAGGGGACGGTGAAGGCGCAATCCCTGGATTCGGGATGTTCAAGGGACGCATTTGGATGTCCGATGACTTCAATGACCCACTGCCCGAAGATGAACTACGCGAGTGGGAAAAATGAAACTGCTCCTCGATACGCACGTCTTCCTATGGTGGTCCAACGGGGATTCGCGGCTTTCTCCCGGTGTCCTTGACGCACTTCGCGATCCGATCAATACACGGCATCTCAGTAGTGTCAGCGGCGCCGAAATAGCAGTAAAGGTCCGACTCGGAAAGCTGAAGCTTTCGGATTCCGTGATTAACGTTCTTCGCGAGCAAATGAGTCGATCCGTGATTTCCGAATTGCCGCTTCTGTTGCGTCATGCCGCGATTCTCGCGACGCTGCCGTTGCACCACCGCGATGCGTTTGACCGTCTGTTGATCGCGCAGGCGATCGACGAAGGAATGACGCTGGTGACGCAAGATGCGATGATTCAACAATATGCCGTGGCTATCATCTCATAGTAGATCTCGCGTGCCTTCGACGCGAATTATTGCCGTACGTCGAAAGTTGTGACCGAACGCTGATTCTCAGAAAGGATGATGATGCCGCTCGACGGATCCAAGCCATTTGCCGGCATTGAGTCCTATCTGCTCAATCTCGCTGGCGAGTACCGAGTATGCAGTGAACTGTGCAAGCGCGGAATGTTCGCGACGATCTCCTACGGCCATCGTAAGAGCGCGGATGTTTACGTCATATTCGAGGCCCACCGCAAGGTTCTTCGGACCGAAGTGAAGACGACTCAGAAGAGTAACTTCGTTACGAGCATCACGCAGAAGAAATTGACTCAAGATTCGCCGGAGGCGCCCGATTTCTGGGTTCTTTATCAGATCGATTTTGACGCGACGGGTGCTTCATGCAAGGAACGATTCTTCATCGTTCCCCATCGTGAGCTTTGGGCGATTCAACAACAAGTGAATGATCGGTACGCAATCGGCTACCGGCAACGACACGGAACGGACCCAGATTTCATGGCGGGAGTTGATAACGTGAAGATCAAAGACGTCGAAGCCTACGAGGACAAATGGGCATGCATCGTGCAACTTGTCTCCGAAGAGCAACCCACACGCGTCTTTGGGGCGTATAAGGATCGGGTGGCGATGGCTGATGACTTCAATGACCCGTTGCCGCCAGATGTTCAAGCCAGTTTCGAGAAATGAAACTGCTGCTGGACCAGGTGCCCAAATGACTTTGCAAACACAATCGCTCATGTCCGCCGAGGCCTTCGCGGCCCTGGGGACATTGGCCGGGCCGAGTTGGTCCGGGGGAGGGTGGTTTGCTTGACGAAACCCAGGCCCAGGCACGGCAGGATCGCCATGCGGATCGGCGCCGCCATCGCCTCATTCGCCCACGAACATAATCTCGGCGAAGTGTATGCCGCCGAGACCGGCTTCATCGCCGGCCATGACCCCGACTCCGTTCGCGCCCGCGATGTGGCGTTCGTGCGAAAGGAAATTGCCGACGCCCACGATGAGGAAGAATGGCTCCCCCACGCCCCCGATCTGGCCGTCGAAGTTCTATCGCCCACGGAGCGGTCCAAAGCCGTTCAAGAGAAGATTCGAATGTGGCTCAATCACGGCGGACGTTCGGTTTGGGTGATAGACGGCCAGCAGGAAACCGCCGCCGTCTATCGAAGCGATGGGACGAGCGAGACGTTCACGCGGGATCAGTCGCTGCGCGACGACGCGGTGCTGCCGGGGTTCTCGCTGCCGCTTGAGGCGATCTTTGTTCGCCCGATGGCGACTCGCGGCCGACCGTAATGCGATCCGTCTGTTGAAAGTAGAGGGACAGGCGCGACTCGGCTTGCCGATGCGCCTACAGAGGCGTATACTTGATCGCGTGACAGCCGAGGCCCGTCGAACCCTCGCCGTGATCCGCGAATGCCTGGCGACCGACCGCTACGCACTGACCGTTCATTTCTCCCAACGAATGGCCCAGCGATCACTTTTTTGGCCAGACGTGGAGGCGGTGATTGACGATCCATCGGAAGTCCGCTCTCACGGAATGGATGATTACAATCGGCCTAAATGGATCATCAGCGGTGAAGTAACGACCGGTGACGAGATTGAAATCGTTTGCGCGGTCGAGACGGATGAGACTGAGACGGAATTCATTACCCTGTATTGGGAGGATTGACATGGCATCTTCAACATTGAAATCCTGGCGGCCGGGCATGGACCTGCCGTATGTCGTGTCATTTGGAGACAGTGGCATGCTGGCCATTGCCTTGCGGGCCGCGTGGCTTAAGCCGGATCGATCCGGCCAGCCGCTTTTGCTTCCACCCGCTGTGCGAGCGGTGGATCGGTTACGCGCGATTTTTACACATCAGGAAGAACTGACCCCCGGCTTCATCCTTAGCCTGCGCGAGGGAATGGGACTTACTCAAAGCCAGTTTGGCGAAGAGCTGGGAGTGTCGAAAATAACCGTCAGCCGGTGGGAATGTGGAAGGATGCGACCCAGCCCGGCAAAGGCCCGCGCGATCCGCAAGTTGCAGGCACAAGCACGCCATGAGGGCGTAAAGATCGATGGCGAAAAACCGACGAGCAGGCATCCAGGTTCGGCTCATCGTCCCGGCCCTTCGAGGCCGGCTTCCGTGATCCGTTTGTCTCGCAAAATCCGAACATCCCGCGTCCTTAATCGATAACCGTACCCACCGGCTGATCCTTCATCAGCGGGTTCCCCGTCCCCTTAATCGCCAGCATCCGATCCAGCGCCACCAGAGCCCACTTCCGCGTCGTTTCATCCACCTTGATCTCGTTGACGACCTTCCCCTCCAGCAGATTCTCCAGCACCCAGCACAGGTGCGGCAGATCGATGCGGTACATGGTCGTGCACAGGCATTGGCAGTCGCTGAGGACGACAATCTTCTGATCCGGGTGCTCGCGGGCCAGGCGGCTGATCAGATGAACCTCGGTGCCGATGGCCCATTGGCTGCCGGGCGCGGCGGCCTCGATTTGCTTGACGATGTAGGCGGTGCTGCCGGCCATGTCGGCTTTTTGCACCACCTCCCATCGGCATTCGGGATGCACGATCACTTTCATGTCCGGATATTTAGCCCGCGCCTGATCGACGTGCTCGGGCCGGAAGAGTTGGTGAACCGAGCAATGGCCTTTCCAAAGCACGAAGTCGGCCTCGCGCAGCCGGCTGGGATCGTTGCCGCCGAGTTCCTCGCGCGGATCCCACAGCACCATTTTGTCGAGCGGATAGCCCATCGCGTAAGCCGTGTTGCGGCCAAGGTGCTGGTCGGGGAAGAAGAGAATCTTGGTGGGGTTGTGGGTCGTGGGTTGTGGGTTGTGGGTTGGGACAACTCGAGATGATGGCCGGTTGCTCTCAGCACTCAGCACTTTCGTCTCAGCACTTCCCGCCGCTCCCATCGCCCATTCCAGCACATTCCGGCAATTGCTGCTGGTGCAGACGGCGCCATCATGTTCGCCGACGAAGGCCTTGATGGCGGCGGAACTGTTCATGTAGGTGATGGGGACGATGCGTTGGCCGGGGCAGGTTTCCTCCAACTGTGCCCAGCATTCCAACGTCTGATCGAGGTTGGCCATGTCGGCCATCGAGCAGCCGGCGCCAAGGTCGGGGAGGATGACGCGAACATGTTCGGGGGTGAGAATGTCCGCCGACTCGGCCATGAAATGCACTCCGCAGAAAACGACGTACTGCACGTCCCTCTGCTCGGCGGCCCGGCGCGACAGCTCGAAGCTGTCGCCGGTGAAGTCGGCAAACTCGATCACCGCGTCCTGCTGATAATGATGCCCGAGGATCAGCAGCTTTTCGCCAAGCGTCTCCCGGGCCGACGCGATCCGCACGCGCAGCTCGGCATCAGAAAGTTGTCCGTAAATCGCGGGAAGCGGCTGCTGCCAGGCTTTCATCAATGGTTCCTTGAGTTGGCCACGATCAATGGATCATAGTCAACTTCGTGTTCGTAAGGTCGTGGCAATGAACTGCAAATAACCTCTGGGCCCGCCGGTGCGGGTGTGGCGCTGCACGGATTTGGCGATCTTACGGATTGCCATTTTCACCTCCTGCCGCGAGTAATCATTGAGGCTCAGGAGCATCCGCAAATTCAACCGGATGGCGCCGGCCAGCGGGTCGTCTCCCATGGCGCAGGGGTCCATCGAAAGTTGCTCGAGCACAAGGGAGACCTCACCATCGGTCAGCGACGGATCGTGTCGGGCATGGATGAGAATTGCCTCCTCAATTGTCAACAGCAACGGCTTGAACAAGTCTTTGAAAACATCGATTGAGTCCACCCCATGGCCGTTGCCGAACAACACATTCAGCGGCTTAAATGGGTAGAGCCGCGTTTCGCCTTCCAACTCAATAGTGGCCACGCCGGTTTCGAGATTCACCGTGAAGGATCGACCCTCCTTCGGGTTCGCTTCATCGCCGGGTTTCATGGCGCTCATAAGTTCGACAAGCTCTTTATCCACGGACGACCTCCTTGAATTAATTTCCTCGCTGATTCTACAGCGACTCCATCGTAGTTACGACCCGCCGCAATTTCACGAGCTTCCAATCGCGTATCCCGTGAGAAACACCAAAATTCCCCCCAGCACGATCTGTATCGCGGCGGCAACCCAAGGGGTGCTCATAAACCGATGGCGGATCCAGGAGATCAACGCCAGCTCGATCATCACCACGATAATGGCGACGGTCGTGGCGACTTTAAGGTCTGGAATCAGATACGGCATGGTATGCCCCAGCCCTCCCAGCGCGGTCATCGCGCCGCAGACCACGCCGCGCGTCCAGGGGCGGCCGCGGCCGGTGAGGATGCCGTCGTCGCTGAGGGCCTCGGCAAACCCCATGCTGATCCCCGCGCCAATCGAGGCGGCCAACCCCACCTTGAACGGAAACCAATGATCCGGATGCGACTGGCGCGCCGAGGCGAACGCCGCCGCGAATAATGGAGCCAGCGTCGAGACCGACCCATCCATCAACCCCGCCAAACCCGGCTGCACCACCTGCAACACGAAGAGCCGTCGCTTGGTTTCATCTTCCTTCACGCGCACGTCGGCCGTGATTACTTTTTCCTCGATCCTGTTAGCCGCCGACTCATGCGATTGCTCGGCGTCGGCCAGTTCAGTCAGCA
Organism: Tepidisphaeraceae bacterium; assembly: GCA_035648595.1. Classification (GTDB taxonomy): domain Bacteria; phylum Planctomycetota; class Phycisphaerae; order Tepidisphaerales; family Tepidisphaeraceae; genus RYN-428. The sequence continues at coordinate 2,831 of DASRLH010000490.1, read as the reverse complement.
ATTGTCGCACGCCCGCATCGGTGGAGCGCTGCGCCGCCTTCAGATAAAACGCCCGGCTTTCCGCCTCCATCGAAGCGGCGGCCTTGCGCACCGCGTTCAAACCCAACGGCTTGATGAGCCACACCGGCCGCCGGCTCAAAAACCCCCGCACGTCCTGCCGGCGGATCAGCGGAATATGCTCGCCGAATTTCTCGCGGTATCGATCGTAAAGCCGTCCGCGATGCTCGATCTCCTCAACCTGCATCTTGCGGAACAACTCGGCGGTCGCCGGGAAATTCTCGCGGAGCCCTTCGGCAAAATCCCCATACACCCGCCCGTCCTCTTCCTCGGCAGCAATGGCCAGCGCGAGGATTTCGCGTTCGGAAAGGGAATCAAATGGGCGCATTTCGGGAAGTCCTTGAGTGGAGTGCTGAGAGTTGACAGTTGAGTGCTGAGAGTTTAGTGATAAGTGACGAGTGACAGTGGGCGAGTCGTGAGAAACGCTACGATCAATGTTCGTCATTGTGACACGGGCGTCCCGCCCGTGCCGACGGCCGTAGACCAGCGAAAATCGATGTATGCTGAACTCCATGCAACACGCACGGACGGGATGCCCGTGTCACGATCGAGGTTGCATTGCCGGGCTGACACCTTCTGATTTTGCCACCGATGGATAGCGCGTGGTCGCGCACGGCTATTTAGCGCCGGTTCAACGCGCTCGATTAGTAATGACGCGGGTACACTGTAGCCCCGGGGCGGTCGTATTTTCCACCGCGCCCCATCCCCAGGAGCGATGGATGTTTGTCATTGCAATCCCCCACGCGCCGGACAGGGTCACTTTAGTGACCATGTTCCTCCCCCAGATCAGTGCGCGTCAGCGCATCCACGCAAACAAAGCTCGTATATCGCGAAACCAATCCATATTCGAGCGCCACCTCTCGCACCTGTTCGGCCAGCAACGCATTGGGCTCGCACACCGCCCTGGCCGCGAGGTCCGCGATCTTCATCCGCGCCCAGACCGCTGGAATTGCCGAATGCTCGCCCGGCATCTCATGCGCTTGGGCGCGGACGGTCCATTGCCGCGCCGCGCCACCGACGCTTCCGCGAAGCGTTATGGAAGCCGGCGGCGTGCCGTGATAACGCCCCATCAGCATCACCGCATGCCCCGCGAACAGATCGGGCGCCGGGCGGGGGAACACCTCGGAAACATCCGCGCCATTCCAATCAATCCGCGCGCCGATCAGCGCGGGATGGCTCAGCCGCCGCGTCAAATCGGAGAACATGGAGGCCGAATCCGCGCCCTCATTCAGATACACCGCCGCCCCCCGGCCCGCGCGGGCGATGGCATCGATCGCTTCATGCCGCGCCGCGCTGCCCACGCCGACCGCGATGAGGTGATCCGACGCCATGTCTTGCGGAATGGCGCACAGCGCATCATGCAGGCTCCCGCTGCCGGACGTGAACAGGCACACGAACCGGGCTCGGCCGGTGTCGCGCGGCTGACTGAATGCGGCATGTAATAACTCGCCTGCCCCCATGCCATTGGACGAGGGCATTGAGAGTTCGCGGGTAAATCGCTGAACATTTCCCGGCGTCGCCGCAACGGGCGCGCTCGTCGCGGATCGCGCCGCTCCAGCCATTGGGCGAATGATCTGAAACGTATCCTCCGCGCGCAACGCTCCAAGCAACCGCGCCGCCGCCGCGCCGCCGCCGCGCCCGGTATCGGGCGCGATCGCGAAAATCATCTGTAGCGGCTGACGGGGCAAATCCAGGGGAGCATTGGGCGGAATCAGCAGCAGCGCAAGCGCGCCGCCGTCGCCATCGGGCGCGGTCATCAACGCCGACTTCATCGCCTTGCCCGCCAGCACATATCGCAGCGTCAGGTCGGCATTGGAGATGTGGTCGGCAGGCGCCAGCGTCGCGTCGGCGGCCGTGTTGCCGGCGCCGTAACTCACCGCAAACTCGTGGGTCGGGCTTTCGATTTTTTCGATTGGCACGCCCGCCTTGATATGAACCGCCAGCGAAATATCGCGGCCATCGCGCTGCCGCGTCTTGGGCCAGCCATTGCCGCGCGGGCCGGCGATCAGGGGGAACTCGAACTCAAACGCCCCGTCCCGATACACCAGCGTGTGGAAATATCGGATTTGTACGTCGATCTTCCCGCCGGGCGCGAGATTAGCGATCCGCTGCACGAACAGGTTTGGCCCCTGCTGCACCAGGAGCGAGGCAAGGAATCCCATGCTCCTGGCTTCGCGATAAATCTTGCGCGCCTCTTCTCGCTCGCGCACGATCCCGCGAATTCGCCGGCGACCCAGGGTCATCACAAACTCGCTGACCGCCGCATTCCCAGGCAGCGGAAAAACGTACACCGCCTCCGCCGTCGCCCGCGACGAATTGGTGAAACGCTGGCGCACGTCAACCGTGGCGATGCAGCCGTCAATCGTCGCGTTCACGTCCGTATGCTCCAGCGGAAACGGCGACAGTTGCCGGCCATGCACACCGAGCAGCATTCCGCTCCCCGGCCGCAGCCCCGCCATGTCCGCCATGCCCGAAGGCGCGGCGACTCCCGCGCCCGGCTTCTCGATGATCCACAATTCCTCCCCCGGCGCCGGCAGCGATTGCGCCGGCAACCCCAGGTCCGCCAGCGATGAACCGCCGGGCCCGGGGGCCGCGCCGTGGAGCGAGGCCGTCGTTTGCACCGGCATGTGCCCGGCGGAACAGCCGGCCAGAAATGCCGCCAGCAGCAATACCAAAATGGCTGCGTGTGGGTCTCGGCGGTGCCTCCCCTCCTCCGGAATTTCCGATGGCGGGTTACGGAGGCCTAAAGAAAGTGCCGGCCCGTCGTCGCCTAC
>DASRLH010000489.1:0-8761 GCA_035648595.1 Tepidisphaeraceae bacterium | reverse complement strand
TGCGATCGTTGCAGCCATAGGGCTACCTCCATAAGAAAGACCGGGAACAGCATCCGATTCTCTCAGGAGGCAGTCTGGAAGGTTCAAAATTCTGTTTTTTTTATTCGGAACCTATATACCAGGGGTCAGAAGCCAATTCTGTCGAAATTGCTTCTGACCCCTTTTCCCCTTCCCCTTTTCCCCTTTTGGAAAATCGCACGCGTCCCGCTTCTGCGTCCACTGGAAAAGCGCACATGTCCCGCGATCCGCGTCCGTTTCATTCGCGCCCCCGCGATTCTGATGAAGTCGGGGATCGCCCTCGAATTTTTATCTTCAACTGTCCGATCGTTGGTCTTGTCCCAGGTGGCCGCGCGGCAAGCGGCAATTGTAATAAATTTTAGCTCATACGTGTTCAATGGGGCGCTGCGGGAAATTGCAAGGCTGATCTTGTCCCCTGGGTGTAATCCCGCGATTCGAGCGACGAAAATTGCTGGAGTGTCATCTTGGACAGATTTGCCGTCTATCTTTTGAATTCGATCGCCAGCGCGTAAGTCAGCTAGACTTGCGGGAGACCCCGGTACAACGAATTCGATGACGATACCGCTCGCGTGGCCACGCACCGCAGGCCTCCGAATCTCGACCCCAAGATATCCAGTTCCAATCCCAGGCTTCGCAGCATGCCCGGGTGGCCAACGCTCTGCGGGCCACGCGCGAAACGGCCTCAGCTTGCTCAGGTCGACCGCGCTAGCGACATTCCACCCAACACGACGAACAAATCCCCTGACGCCCACATCTATCGAAGCGGTTCTTTGGTTCTCACCCGATGGCCGAAATAGATACACGTAGTGCGCACCACGCTGATCGAAATCACCAAAATCCGGGACCCCAAGCAATTCGAGCAGCTCAACCTCACTCACTGCCCGTTCTTTAGTTCCAGTTGCCGCGACAGCACTCACTAAATCACCAAATCTTTGCCCCCGGTGAGTGATCCCCTCCTCCGCAAGATACTGGCTCTGGATTCCAAGCAGGACCCATCGCATCGCCGATAAGCGATTTTCTCCGTCACCCGGCGCCCGGGCGCCTGCTCCTGTCTCGCGACCTGCCCTTCTCAGGTTTGGCCCAACAGCATCCGCCGTCGATGGTGGCTGCCGGGCATGCCTACATGACACCAAAATCGACGCCAGCATGCAGGCTGAGATGGCTGCCAAATTTCGCATTGAAGTCTCACGCCACGGGCCAGTCTTGTTTACCACACGCGAGCGGCAGGGGCTCGTAACAGTTATTAGTTTCGATTGTTAACACGACGACCCAATCCCAAGCCACCCCGGGCACGAATGGGCCAGGCGCCTCCTCGCAGTGCCAAACGTTGATCCAAGAACAATCTCCGATACAGACCGCTTCGACACATACGCCGATGGCCCAAGTTATCCAATACTTAATGAATCGGTGAGGACACCGTATGGGCGGCGGCGGCGGCTGTGCGAAGCATTGGCAGTCAGTTGGTCCAATGTTCTCAGGGATCATGCCGCTTGGGTCCACAAGTACAGATGGCCGTGAACCAGAGTACTCGTATAGGTTCGGCGCGCCTGCATTTGTAACCAAATCGCGGCTTATGGGCCTTCCGAGGTAGCTGTCATAATACCGCATTCTATAAAAATAGATTTGGACGCCAGAGTCATACTGTCTCCCCGTAAACAGAAACTCACACGCCGGCTGATCCGTCCGCACATCATCATCCGTGAACCAAATCCCATCGGTTCCGGTTCCAGAGTAAATCAGAGTGTTGCCGTAGGCGTCGAAGTCGTAGGCTTCGACGACCGCCGCCGAGGAATTGGTCAGCGCGGTGGTCCGGTACAGAAGGTCTTGCAGGGGATAATACACTCCGGCCGCTAGCGGTTGCGAGCCACTGCTGGCGTAGGTCTTGAGTTGGATCAATTCGTCGATGTATTGACCCCAAATGAACTGACGAAGGGTGCTGTTGGTTGAGTCCAGTTCCTCGACAATTTGGTTGCCGTCATGCAGATAGCGCGAGGTGGCGTTGGCTACTGTTCCGGTGACACCGTTGTTGAGGGTTTGTTTGCGGATTCTTCGGCCAAGGGCGTCATAGACGTAGGCGCCCACCTGCTTACCGTCGCTCTTTCTTGTGGTGGTGGTTTGTCGATTGAGCGCATCGTATGCGTAGAGGAGGGTGCCATCATCAATGATGTTGCCGTTGCCCTTTTGTGGGGGCGTGCCGGTATTGTTGCCTTGGTCGTAGAGGACGGGGGTTGACGCGGGGGGAACGCCAAAGGCGGTGATTTCGTTGAGCTTGTTGTGAGTTCTATTCTCGGTTTGGGCGGTGCCGCCTGTTGGCGTGAAGGTGGTCGTTGACCAGTTGCCCAGGCCATCCAGATTGTATTTTCGGTCGCTGTTGGCGTTGGGGAGCGTCATGGCGGTGGTGATGCTGCCGCCGCCGCTCGCCAGTATGCCGCGCGCTTCCTCGAGGAGGCGGTTGATCGAGTCGCAGGGACCGTAAAGGTGCGCGCGCAATTCCGCGTGCAGGGGCCGCTCGAATAGCTTGTTGCTGCTCTTGTCGTAGGCAGTGGTGAATCCTACGAGCGAAGTCGTTGAGCCGCTTGGAAGGAATCGTTTCGTAATCGGTCGTGCGGCCCCGTCGTATCCGAGTTGGTCGGTGGTCTTATCGCCCCAACCCGGGGTCGTCTGGCCCGATTGAATTGCGCTGCGGGTTTGCGCGTTGTTCATGAAGGAGCAGGTCAGGCCGTTGCCGAGGTTGACCAGCGCGGTTCTTTGGCCGAAGAATTGCCAGTTGGCGATGTTCGTTCCGGCGGTGGTTTCGGTCAAGCTGTTGAGGCGGTAGAGCGGGTCCTGGGCCATGCTGATTTGGCGGCCGCTTGGGAACGTCAGTTCGGTGGGGACGAGGCTCGTCCACTTATCGTGGGTCACATAGCGGATGTCGCCGTTGTAGTCCGGCTCTTCCTCGATCACGCGACCGATCGAGTCAAAAATCATCGGGGCAGTGGCATACACGCTGCCGACTAAGTCTTCACTCCACGTCAGGCGTGACAGGCCGTCGAACTGGAAGTTCTGGGCGGTGGTGCCGACGACGCCGGTTGCTGGCGTGATTGCCACGGCGGTTCTTTGTCCCATCGGGTCGAACGTGTTGGCGAATGCGCTGCCGTTCTCGTCGGTGTAACTGGTGGCATCCGAGGCGAGGTTGAAGCCCCACGTTCGGGTTGAGCCGTCGTGAAATACAAGAGTGGTGTTGCGGTCGAGCGTGTCGAAGGTCCAGTTGGTGGTGCCGCCGTTGTTGTCCACCAGCGTGGTCTGATTGCTGTTGGCGTCCAAGGTGTACTTCGTCACGATCGTGCTGACGATGGCGTTGGTTCCGATGCCGCCGGTGCGCAGGTGCTGGTTGTCCTGCTTCTTGCGGCTGGCGCCGTCGAACATATAGATGGCCGTGTTTTGCTTGGGATCGATTGTGTTGGTGACGTTGCCGCGGCTGTCGCGGCCAATGAGGTTGAACAACGCGGACGTGTTCGACAGGCTGCTGGAGATCGTGCCGTCCGCGCCTTGGTCGCAGCGCTGCACCAATTGGTTCATTACATCGTACAGCATCAGCGCCGCGAAGCTCTCGGTTGCAATCGTGCCGCTCAACGTACACTTATCCACGCGGGTGACGGACGTTGGATTGCCGTTGGCGTCGAACCCATTTTGCACCTGGTTGTTCAAGGCGTCGATGCCGAGGAGTTGGCGGTTTGCGCCGTCGTACGCGAAGTTGGCGATGGCGCCGTTGTCGCTCGCCGATGCGCTCAGGCGGCTGGCGCGGTCGAAGACGCTGCGGGAGAGGACGTAGCTCTCGCCGCCGGTGGTTAGGGTGACGGTGGCGGTATTGTTGTTCGTGGTGGCGTTGGCGGCCAAGCCGCCGCCGGTGTGGGTGGCACCGCGTCCCGAAGGCAGCGCGTGCGTGGGCGATCCGCCGCTGATTCCCGTGTTGAGGAATACATTCTGTTGATTTTCGTATCCCCGTCCGGCTTCATCGTAGCGCGTGCTGGCGCTCGAAAGCGGGACGTTGAGGGAGCCGGTGCGGTCGGTCGGCGTGGGGCCGCCGGTCGTGCCGTTGGTTTGGTGGGCGATCGCGCGGCCGCCGGGGTCGAAGGTGTTGGACTTTGTTCCGCCGACGGCATTTGTGCCGGTGATGTTGCGGTCGAAACCGTCGTAGGTGTTTTGGGCGAGCCAGTCGCCGGTGTGGGTGAGCGCGCTGCCGGAGTGGAAGGCGTCGTCGATGATGACGGATAAACTTTGGCTGGAGGTTCCGCGTTGGGCGGGGCCGATGGCGTCGGTGAGGTTGCCGTTGCCGTCGCGGGCAAGCACCGTCACCGCACCGGGGTTGCCGTGGGCGGGATCGTAACCGACCCGCGTGGCGAACTTCAGATCCCGCTCATCATAATCAAACTCGATCGTGTTCAACAACGGCTTGATGATCTTGATCAGATTCTGGTTGAAGTCGTACGCCAGCGTCGTCACGAGACTCGCCGGCGTGCTGCCGGTCGCGTCCCGATCCTCCTCGATCTTGTTATCCAGCAGATCGAACGTGAACAGATCACTGAACCACCCGCTGCGCACCGCCCCTCCCGCCCCGGCAGTCATCGGCACGTTCGCCGTCGTCCCGCTGCCGGTCGGCGTGAACTTCGCGTAATTCGGATCCGCCGGGTCGGTGCTCGTGTACAGAACGACCATGTCCTGCGTGTCGATTTGCGTCACGTTGCGATTGGCATCGTAGTACGTCTCCACCTGGAAGCTGTAGGGCGCGGGCGATGTGACGCGATACACTTCGCCAAGCTCGTTGCGATCATATTTTGTGAGGAGGCCGCGCGCGTCCACGGTTGTCAGGATATTGCCCAGCGGATCGTAGTTGCAGCTTGTGCAGCCGGCCGCGCCCTGGTGGGTGGTGGTGAGGTTGAGATAGCTGCCCGGCGTATTCGTCCGCGTGATCTTGTTGCCGATGAAGGTCGTCATGTCCCCGTCGGCGCCGACCAGCGTCATGACGGTGGATGGGTCGGCATCAACGTGCGTTTCCTTCACCCGGCCATACTGCTTGTTGGACAAGCCGGGGTTGTAAACATCGTAGTCCCCGTCCGGGTTGTTCTCCGGGTAACGGACCAGCACCTTGAGGTTGCCCTCGGCATCCGTCATGGTGGTGTACTGCCCTTTGGCGTTGCTGGTGAAAAGCTCAAAGATGCTTTGGTTGCTCCATTGCCACGGATCCCCGCCGCCGGGGTTTTGAACCAGTTGGCGCACGGCGGGATATTTGATCTTGACGATGCTCCCCTGATGCCGCGCGGAGCTGCCGGTGCCGCTGCCCGTTCCTTCGCCGTTGACATCGCCGATGCCCATCTCGAAACCGGCGGGCAGGCCGCCGGTGCCGTCGTTCGTGCTCATCTGGCCGCTGACGTAGGAGATCAGTTGGCCGATTTGCGTGGACGTGAGGCCAAGCTGTGCTTGCAATGCCGTGTCGGCTTGCACGGTCGCCGTGGTGTCCTTCTGATAATCCAGATAATTGGTCGTCGCGTAGCGGCTGCGGTCGGCATCGCTTGGCGTCGTGCCGAGATTCTGCGGCGGGAAATACAAGCCGGTGTCGATCGGGTTGCCGCGCTCTTCGTACCCTCCGCTGCCGACGCTCCCGGAGCCGGTTGCGGATTCGATGACCTGCTGCACCTTGCCGTAATGGAAGGCGTCGGTGGGATCGTTGAAGTAGCTGATCTGCCGGCGCGGCGTCGCACTGGCGTAGACGGATGCGGTGTCCACCACGCGCGATGAATTGATGTAAGGCGCGACCTGATTTGGATACCAGACCTTGATCAGATCGTATTGGCGCTCAGGGCGCGGATTGCCTACGTCGTACTGAAATACATAGGCGGTCCCATTCGGGAACGTATTGGCGTTGGCGTTGGCCCCACGCGTGACGGACGGCCCGACGAACGCGATTAGCCTGCCGGCCGAATCATACTGGAAATTCACTTGGCGGCTGTCGAAGTCGACGATCTTTGTGAGGCGATATGCCTGCATCGGATCGTAAGTAAAGTTGCTCGTGCGCCCATAGCTATCGACGATGCTCGCCAGCCGCGAGTAACCGCCCATCGCCGTCCAATTAAACACGAGCTTATTGCCCCACCGATCAGCCATGCTCTTGATTTTTCCGGGCGTGGAGATGGAAGGATACGTGCCATAAAAGATGCTGGTAGTTCCATCGCGCGAAAGAAGTGTGAATTGATCGGCGGAAGTTCCCTTGCCGCTGCGCATGAGGATCGCGCCGGTGTTGTTACCCGCCGAGGAATAGCCGCCCGAACCGTCCGGGGCGAAGTACTCTACGGTGTTCTCTCCGGTACTCAGTTGGGCACTGCCGTCAGGGAGATCGGCAATAGCGACATTGGCCGAATGGTCTACGTTTGCCCCGAGGGCGCCATCTGCTGAAGGATGGTTACATCGCAGAAACGAGAGGCAAAACTTGAAGGCCGCCTGCGAATTGATTCCGCCGCTGGCCAGAAGGCATTTCTGGAGTGCGAGCAATCCACCGCTCAGCAACACGCCCGCCGTTGAAAAACCCGCCGGACACGAGCCGTGAACAGGAAGAGAGTATTTGCTGCCGCAGATGCAGATCGTCGTTGGAAGGTATGGCGCGGGGTTGTAGTAGTCGAAAGCCATTTGGCTCCTTCTGGACGGGTAGGACTACCTCGTAATTTGTCGCCCTCGGCATCCGCCGCAGCGACGTGACGGCACGTCGGCGTGCTGTGATCGCGCGTCATTCACCCGACGTTGCGCCGCCCTCACCGAAACTTGCCGCAGCAATTCCGCGCGAGCGCGTCCGGCCTCCTGCACCGTTCTCCCGCCCGGCTGATCAGCCATGCCACGCCCCTCCGCGAGGCAAAATCGTTGAATCCAATGCTTTTGCGGAACTGTACCGAATTGGCGAACGCGAAGTCAAGAAAAATCCAGCGCGAAATCGCATTGGAGGCTGATAGGTTTACAGAACGCTGATGCCCGAATCCACGTTTGAGTGTCACATTTCGTAACTCCGGGGCGACAGGATTTCGCGGAGGAACGGGGATGCGCGGTTGCACCGATCAATAAATATCCGGCTCGGGCGTCGGCTTCCCTGCGTGCAGGAACCTAAAATCGCATCCCTCGTGCGCCTGCGTGATTTCTTCAAGGAACAACCGGCCATAGCCGCGCCCGAAGCGCTGGGCAGGTGGCTTCCATTGGCTGCGACGTTGGGCCAGTTCCGGTTCGCCCACATCGAGATGGATTCGGCGATTCGCCACGTCCAGTTGGATATTGTCGCCGTCGCGGACGAGGGCGAGGGGGCCGCCGATGGCGGCTTCGGGGGAGACGTGGAGGATGCAGGTGCCGTAGCTGGTGCCGCTCATTCTGGCATCGGAGATTCGCACCATGTCGCGGATGCCTTGCTTTAGCAGTTTTTTGGGGATGGGGAGCATGCCCCATTCGGGCATGCCCGGTGCGCCCTGTGGGCCGGCGTTTTGCAGAACCAAGACCGAGTCGGGAGTCACGGGTAAATCCTCGTGGTCGATGCGGACCTTGAGGTCGGCGTAATCGTGAAAGACGATCGCGGGGCCGGTGTGTTTCAGCAGCCGGGGCTCGGCGGCGGTGGGTTTGATGACGCAGGCGTTGGGGGCGAGATTGCCGCGCAGAATGAACGTGGCGCCGGCATGCGAGAGGGGGGCGGCGATTGGCAGAATTACCTTGTCATTGAAGCTCCTGGCATCCGCGATCTGCTCGCCAAGCGTTTTGCCGGAGATCGCTTTGCACTCCAGGTGCAGCAGATGGCCGATGCGATTGAGCAACGCGGGCAATCCGCCGGCATCGTAAAAGTCTTCCATGAGGTACTCGCCGGAAGGGCGAAGGTTGGCCAGCACCGGCGTGCGCTGGGAGATGGCGTCGAAGGTTTCCAGCGGCAGCTTGATGCCGGCCCGGCCCGCCATGGCGATTAGGTGGATGATCGCGTTGGTTGATCCACCGATGGCCATGTCGGCGGCAATGGCGTTGTCGAAACTTGCGGGCGTGAGAATGTCAGAAGGCTTGAGGTCTTCCCAGACCATCTCGACGATCCGCCGGCCGCAGGCGGATGCCATCCGGCTATGGGCCGAGTGGACCGCGGTGATGGACGATGCGCCGGCGAGCGTCAGGCCCAGCGTCTCGGCGATGGCGGTCATTGTCGAGGCGGTGCCCATGGTCATGCAATGGCCCGGCGACCGCGCGATGCCGTCCTCGATTTGCCGCCAGGCGCAATCACCCAGATTGCCGGCACATCGCTCGGCCCAGTATTTCCAGGCGTCAGTGCCGCTGCCCAGCGTCGTGCCGTTCCAGTTTCCCTCGAGCATCGGCCCGCAGGGAAGGAACAGGGCCGGTAGGTTCATCGAGATCGCGCCCATCAGCAACGCCGGCGTAGTCTTGTCACACCCGCCCATCAGCACCGCGCCGTCCACCGGGTGGCAGCGCAAAACCTCCTCGGTTTCCAGCGCCAGCAGATTGCGATAGTACATGGCCGAGGGCTTCATGAATGTCTCGCTCAGGGACATCACCGGAAGCTCGACGGGAAAGCCGCCGGCCTGCCAGACGCCGCGTTTTACTTCCTCGACGCGCTGCTTGAAGTGAGTATGGCAAGTGTTCAGATCACTCCATGTATTCAAAATCGCGATGATCGGCTTGCCTTCCCATTCTTCGCGCGCATACCCCATCTGCTTCATCCGCGAGCGATGGCCGAAGG
>DASRLH010000488.1:0-3580 GCA_035648595.1 Tepidisphaeraceae bacterium | reverse complement strand
GAGTACCGGGAGAGGGAGAGGAACCTGCCGCCCGTGCCACCATTTCCCGGCCATGCCCCGATCATTTAGAAGCTGGCTGCGTCTGGGGGGGTTGCTGGGGGAGCAAACGCAGCACATCGGCTTTCCAGGGATCGAGCCGTTGCTGTACATCTTGCGGGAGGTTTCGCCAATCCTTCTGTCCGTGAAGGGGACAGGTAAACATGACATGGGCCGTCGGGCGATCCAGCACGGTGATGCGGTCGGCTTGGCCGTTCGCATTCAAATAGCAGATTGCAATCGACTTGTCGTCAGCAAAGCTGACCGGCCCGAATTGCCGGTCGACAAATGCCCGGTGCTGGCGAACTTGAGTGTATAAGTAATCGTCAGTCACATTGAAATTGCCGGCTGGCGCCCTGGTCAGCACGGAAACATTGTCGGCGCCGCCATCGGCGCGTAATGAATAGACCGTGAATTTACTGACAGCCTGATCCGCGACCATCCCCAATTGATCGGCCTGTTTTTCTCCCAGTTTCACCGTCACCGTGATCGGCTGGGCCTCGCGGATGAGGGCCAGGGCGATGGATTCGCCAGCTTTGTGCATCCGCACCAGCGCGATGAACTGATCGCTGTTGACCAGAATCTGATCGCCAAATTTCCGCAAAATATCGTGCTCGTGGACTATTTTGGCGGATGGTCCTTTGGGATCGACATAGTTGATGACCAACCCGGCGCCATCCGGCAGACGCAACTGGGCGCGCAATGTCGCGCCGGGGAGTTCAACGCCAACCCCCAGGTAGGCCGCGCTCACTTTGCGCTCGAGGGACGCGTACACAGCGAGTAAATTGTCTTCACGATTAAGAAGATTCGCGTCCCGGTGTAATTTTAACTGGAGGGGAGATGTCTGTTCCAAGTGTACCTGCTGGGCCATTCCAGCCAATCGATCCGCCAGCTTCTTATACGCATCGGGCGATTTGTCCCCAACGAACGCGCGGGTTTCTTCGTCGGTTGGCGGCAGGCCGGTGAGATCGAGGCTGAGCCGGCGGATATAGGTCTTGCGGTCTGGAAGCGGCTCATCCTCCGCGCCGCGCGATACGGCGGGGCAGGCAGACAGGGCCGCAATGATTCCAACGCATGCAATCGTGTATTGAATGAAATTTCGCATGGAAAGCTCCTTGGAAAATAGCTGGCGGCGCCAGCGCTAGAACGGATGAATCGGCAACACAACGACTTCGTCGATTGGGATTCATGCTTGTCCGGGTGCCGCTTCGCGGGTCCAGCACCCACACGTTGCGAACGGATCGCTTGCGATAGCAGTGGACGGGCAATCCATCGGCCACGGTCATCACGCCCCCATCACAGACGCGCGATATGGTTTGTTCGATCCGCAATCGCCGGTCGTCGCGCGAGACACGGATTGGGTTTGGTATTGGGATGGGTCGCGCCGCCACTCCGGGGGCAATCCGCGACTTCGTCGCCGCCCGGATCGGAACGGCTCTGGGATGCATCAATGGTGTGATGCCCGCGGCGATGGCCAGCATCGCGGCGAGGCCCATCAGCAATGGCCGCGCGCTGCGGGAAGACGATCGGGCTTTCAGGGCGCGGGCGATGCGGTCATCGAGCGCGGCGGTGGGTTGCCGCAACGCCATCTGGCGAAGAGACGCTTCGACCTCGCTGAATTCGTCCTGGCCATAAGCCGATTCGATGGGATATTGCTCGTTCATACAATGCTCTCCAATCGCTCCCGCAAACGCTCCAGGGCCCGGCGGTACCGTGCGGCAACAGTCGGCAGCGGCGCGCCGACCACCGCCGATATCTGGGAAAACGTCAGACCCGCGTAAATCCGCAGTATCACCACTTCACGCCGCTCGGCGGTCAGCGCGCCCACCGCCTCGGCCACCCCGCGCGCCCGCTCGGCTTCGATCGCATGGGCCGGCGGGCCATCCGCCAGATCGAACAACAGCGCCGCCAACTCCATCCCATCGGCAGCCCGCGGCGTGCGGCGCACCTGACCGACCGCCGCATTTCGCACCGCCGCGAACACATAGGCCACCGCGTTCGGCGGCGCGCGACCGCAAAGCGCCTCGGGCCGCCGGCACAGCCGCGCGAACGCTTCGTGGACCGCATCCTCGGCCCGGCTCGGGCAGCGCGTCACAGAAAGGGCCAGCGTGAACAAACCCTGCCGATAGCGCTGATAGATGTCTGCCAGGTTCACATCGCTCACGCGCTCACCTGCTGATGCCGATTCAAGTCGTAACGCGCGGCGCCGCTAGCCCGGATTATTCACCACGAAGTCACGAAGCCACTCAGAGCGGGCGAGCCCGCAACCCAAAGAAAGAGGGAAACCACGAACGGACACGAATGCACACGAATGAAGATTGATTATTCGTGTCCATTCGTGGTCATTCGTGGCCGTCTTCTGTGTGTCTTCGTGACTTCGTGGTTAATCATGCATTTTCCGCGCTGCTCCACTTCATAGACGCACGCGGCGCGCTTATTTATGCAATTGGAGATTGCAATTTGAGAATAAAAACTCGAATTGGCGTCGGTCGGGTTGCCACGGAGACGGAGGCTCGTTGCAAATCCCACCCGCGGCCCGCGATCCAATCGGGGAAGACGTCGCCGGTCTGTCTTCCCGGTTCGCCCAAAATCACCCGCCCGCCATCGGCGAGATGTTCTCGCCAGAATGGCTCAAGGAAAGGCCACTGCGCCCGTTCATAAAGAATGTCGGCGCCAAGAATGAGATCAAACCGGCGACCTAGGCGATCGCGCTGCCAATTGAGGCGGTGGGTTTGCACGCGGTGCCGCCACGGCAGGCTGTTGAGCCGCGCGAACAGCAGGGCCGGCGGTTCAAGGTCGGCAAAAACTACCCGCGCGCCCAACCCCGCGGCTACCGTTCCCGCCATTCCCATCCCGCAACCCAAATCCAACACGCGACACGCAGACGAACGGACGGCAGAACGATCGGCCTTCACCAATCCCGCCTCGGCCAGGTACTGGCCAATCGCCCGCGCGCTATCCCACAATTCCGCCCAGTACGGCAGATGAATCTCATCGCCATCGGCGCGGCTGCCGTTAAGACGATCGCGCAGATCGGCCTGTGCCGCCACGTCGTCCAAAACCCGATCAGGATCGACGATCCGCGTGAATGAAAAAACAAGCGGCCCGACCCGCGCCTCTTCGCTCACCACCTGATACCGCCGGCCAATCCGCCAGAGCAGTTGATGTCGCAGGCGGGACTGGGCGGCGGTGCGAAAGGGATGAGGCATGAGGATTGGCACCACGAAATCAGTTCGGCCTAGGCTGCGCCCGCACCCCAAGTGGAAGGTGAAATCCGAAATCCGAAGCACGAAATCCGAAATAAATTCAGGCTCTCCGCGAAAGCCGCTGATATCCACCGGGCTGAGCCGTAACAATCGCGGATATTCGACGAAAAACTTCAACTTTCCGGCGGCTGGGGCCGCTTAGGAATTGGCCCAGTATAACTTCCCTAACTGCCTAAAGAGGAGTAGTCTTCCATTTCATTGTGGGGCAACTTCAGGAGAAATGGCATGGACGCCTACCCCGTCGATGTTGAGTCGAAGATGAAACGGTTGTTCGATTG
>DASRLH010000487.1:0-17896 GCA_035648595.1 Tepidisphaeraceae bacterium | reverse complement strand
ACGCCGCCGCATGCGCGCATGGAACCGCCGTCGCTGCGATCCCCTGCCTATTGTCCACGCTCTCCCTTGGCTCATTGGAACCCATTCGCGTAAACTTGCCATATCCCGGACGCCTGTGGCGTCCCGCCCGTGCCGATGGCTGTAGAGTAAGGGAAATCGAGGTATCGTGAGTTCCATGCGAAACACGCACGGGCGGGACGCCCGTGTCACGATTGAGGCTGCATTTCCCGGCCGGACACCCTTTTGGTAATGCCACAGCTGAATCGTGCGTAGCCGCGCACGGCTATTTAGAACGTCGCGCCCGCCCGCGACGCACATCCGCTTTCATTTTCGCACAACCGGCCTATTATTCTTCCTTTCATCGGCCCGGAGCTCCGGCTCCCTCCGATGCACCGCCGCGAATACGCGCGGCGATTGCAGGACGTATTGAACTGTTCAAACACTTGATTAACGAAGGAAACCCCAATCATGTCTCATCGCATTTTCAATTTCAGCGCGGGCCCGGCGATGCTGCCGACCGAGGTTTTGGAGAAGTCCGCCGCCGCGCTGCTGGATTATAAGGGCAAGGGATTTGGCATCGCCGAGTGCAGCCATCGCGGCAAGGAATTTGACGGGGTCGTCGATGAAGCGATCGCACGGGCAAAGCAGTTGGTGGGCCTTGGCGACACGCACGATGTGCTGTTCCTGCAAGGCGGGGCGACGCAATTGTTCACGCTGATTCCGATGAACTACGATGGCAACGGCGCGGATTATCTGGTGGGCGGCGAGTGGAGCAAAAAGGCCGTCTCATTTGGCAAGGAAGCCGGCAAGACGAATGTGGTCGCCAGCAGCGAGACGAGCAACTTTGATCATTCTCCCAAGCCCAATGAATGGAAGATGACCGAGGGTGCGGATTATTTCCACGTCTGCTCGAACGAAACAGTGCATGGCCACCGGCTGGCGGTCTGGCCAACGCACCCGAACCTAATCGTGGACGCCAGCAGCGAATTTCTTTCCCGCCCGCATCCGGTGAGCCAATGCGCGATGGTTTATGGCGGCGCGCAGAAAAACCTGGGGCCGGCGGGCGTGGTGCTGGTGTACGTGCGCAAGGATTTGCACGCCAGGCAGAAGAAAGTGATGAGCAAGCTGTGGAGCTTTAAGGATCAAGCCGAAAACAAGTCGATGATCAACACGCCGCCCACGTTCGGCATCTACATCCTTCTGGAAACCTTCCGCTGGCTCGAAGCCCAGGGCGGCCTGGCCGCCCTGGAAAAACGCAACACCGCCAAGGCCGGCCTGCTCTACGCCGCCATCGACAACAGCAACGGCTTCTACAAGGGCACCGTTTCAGTCAAGGACCAGCGTTCGCACATGAACGTGACCTACCGCCTGCCCAGCGAAGAACTGACCGAGGAGTTCATCAAGACCGCGGCGAAAAATGGCATGGTCGCCCTCAAAGGCTACCGCACCGTCGGCGGAATCCGCGCCAGTATTTATAATGCCATGCCGGTGGAAGGGGCACAGGCGCTGGCGAATTTCATGAAGGATTATGCGTCGAAGAAGTCGTAAGGGGCGATTACCTCCGTACTATCACGCGCTGCTAACCGCTTTGTAACACCTCGGCCGTCTGCAACGGATGATGCCGGATTCAAGCGTCGAATGGGCTGGTCGTATCACGGGCGTCTCGCCCGTGCCTGGTGCGTTGAGATTGAAAGTTCCGCGGTTCCTCTACTACCACGCCATCGGCACGGGCGAGACGCCCGTGATACGTTGACCGCATTCGTTCCACGTACCATACCGCGCTGCATTTGACTAAGGTGTTAGATCGCTTTTAGCACCTGCCCATAGGGCGGTGACCCACCGGCGTGACGTGTATTCACGCACACATCCATTTATCGCAACTGAGCAGTTGCACGGAATTTCCATGGCCCCATTGGGTTTGATCGCTGGCGAAGGCGTGTTCCCGATTCTCGTGGCTCGGGGCGCGCGGGCGGCGGGGCGGCGGGGGGTTTGCACGGCGTTTGCCGGGCATGCGTGGCCCGATCTTGCCGACGAATGCGACGTGTTCCGCTGGGTGGGCGTGCTGCGCTGCGGGCAGTGGATCAAGACGCTGCAGGCCAATGGCTGCACGCAGGCCATCATGGTGGGGCGCGTCAATAAATCCCACATCTACGACCGCTGGCGGTATTTCAGGTATATTCCCGATCTGCGAACGGCCCGGCTTTTTTTTCGGGCCGTTCGCCGCGACAAGCGCCCGCAGGTGATCCTGCAGGCGCTGATCGATGAATTGGGATCGGCTGGGATCACACTTGTGGATTCGACGCAATATTGTCCCGAGCATCTGGCGACGGCGGGCGTGATGACACGCCGGCCGCCGACCGAGGCGCAGTGGGCGGATGTGCGTTTTGGGTGGGACGTTTGCCGGGCCGTGAGCCGGATGGATATTGGGCAATCGATCGCGGTGCTGGATCGCGATGTGATTGCGGTGGAAGCCGTCGAGGGAACAGATGCGATGATCGATCGGGCGGGCAGGCTTTGCCGGGTGGGGGGGTGGACGCTGATTAAAATGTCCACGGATCGGGAAATGCGCGTGGACGTGCCGACGGTGGGAACCACGACGATCGAGAAGCTCGCCGCCGCCCGGGCCGGGTGCCTGGTGCTGGAGGCGGGACGCACGATCATGCTGGAGAAAAACAAGGTGATCGAGTTGGCGGACTGGTACAAGATCGCGATAGTCGGATACGATAGGACCGCAAGCGAGGAGCAGGCGGCACAGAGGAATCCATGATGATTGACAAGCAAATCCTGGCCCTGATCGACGAGGTGGACGCACTGCGCACCACGCGCGATGATGCCTGGCAGATCCCGCGCGTGGAAGGCGAAATGCTTTACCAGATCGCACTGGTCAGCGGCGCCAGGCGCATCGTGGAAGTCGGCACCAGTTATGGCTTCAGCGGCTTGTTCTGGGCCGCCGCCCTCAAGCAGACCGGCGGCGTGCTTCACACCATCGACATCAGCCAGAAAAAATACGATGCCTCGCGCCAGCATTTCCAGCGGGCCGGCGTATCCGGGCAAGTCGTCAATCACCTGGGCGATGCGCTGCAGGTTCTTAGCCAGATCGAAGCCCCGATCGACATCGCCTTCCTCGATGGCACCGATAAGGAATCCTCGCAAAAGTATTTTGACCTTGTCTGGCCCCGCATCCGGCCCGGCGGATCGGTGCTTACGGATAATACCAAAACCCATCCCCGCGAACTTTCCGATTACATGCAGTACACCCGTTCGCGGCCGGATGCCACGAGCATCGAATTGCCGGTTGGCAATGGCGTTGAATGGACCGTAAAAGTGTCCCAGCACCCATGACCATCACGGTAAGGCTGTTTTCAGTCGTGCGCGAGCGGGCCGGCATCTCGCAAGTCGCGCTCACATTGCCCGAGTTGGCCACGGTGGCCGTCGCGCGCGATGCGTTGCTGGAGCGATTCCCCGCTCTGCGCGCCCTGACGGCCGGCACGGCCTTCGCCGTCAATCTCAGCTACACGTCGCTGGAAACCCAATTGCATGAAGGGGATGAGCTGGCGCTCATTCCGCCGGTGAGCGGAGGGTGAACGCATGGGTTCGGTATTCCGCACCAATCCGCGAAATGCCGATTTTTGCTTGCTGCGTACAGCAAGCCGCGGGCCGCCCTTGCCACAAATTCAGGCCACGCCCGGCCCGTCGAATGGGTCAGGTTGTTATTGCATTTCATTGCCCAGTGCTTTAGTATAACGACTGCGGGAGCTTGGGCGGTCGGGGCAATTCAGATTAATCTGAAGCCGGATTGAAAAATCGAGGTGCGGGTGGAATCGCGTGGCGAGGCAGATGCCTGTGGTGTCCCCGTAATGGGTGGCTTGACGCACGGTGCGCGCCAGAGCGGTCAGTCCGCCGGTCATTTCGCATAAATGGGAGATTTATGGCACGTCGTAAAACGAAGCGGAATTCTCGTCTGGCCGGCATCTCCGACTGGATCACGCGGCGGGTGGACCATTTGATGGCGGCGCGCGAGCGCGATCGCATGCGTCTTGAGCCGCTGGAAAAGCGGGTGCTGCTCAGCGGCGCGTTTGATCCGCAGTTGGTGTCCGCCATTCAGGCGGCGCTGGAGCCGAGCAACTCGAGCGGTCTGGCGGCATGGAGCCATCGGTTGACGGATTCTACGATCCTGGGCCGGCAATTGCCGGTGGTCGGCACGGGGCTGGGCAGCGGATACGACCCCAAGCCGCAACTCAACACGCTCCTGGGCCGGCTCACCGGGACCTACACCACGCTCACCGATCTGCAAACGGCCCTGGAAGGCACGCCGGGCATCGGTGACGGCGTAACCGTCACGGCGACGCGGAACAATCCCAACGACCTTGAACTGGACGTTCATTTCAACTCCACCAGCACGCAGACCATCCCACTGAATGCGACCGATCCGTCGGCGAATTTCAGCGTGGCCGGCAGCTTGAGCCTTTCCACTACGCTCGACTTCACGCTCACCATCGGCGCGTACTGGGACACCCCCAGCAACAGCGCGGTGTTTTATGTGGGCGGCAGCGGCGATCAATTGAACATCAATTCCACCGCGACCGGCTCAACGCTCAACGCCAACGCGCAGCTTGGGTTTGCCTCGCTGAGTATCAGCAATGGATCGGTCACTTTCGCGCCGGCGTTTGCGATGACGCTCAATGACGTGGATAGCGATGGGAAACTTACGCTCAATGAATTGAACAACACCAGTTTGCCGTCGTTGGTGAATACGACGCTCAGCGGGCCGGCGGCGGCGCTGTCGGCCACCGTCAGCAGTTCGGTCCTCCCGACCCCCGTTAATCTCTCCTTCAACTGGGCCAATCTCGCCGCGCCAACCGCGGTCACCTCCAATCTCACGACCGATCCGACCCTGGCCGACTACAACGGGCTGAGCCAGTTGACCGGATCGATCGTATCGGGCGATCTGACGGGTTTCACCAACTGGACGACCAACATCGCCAGCAGCCCGCTGTTGCTTGACGCGGGCGTGCCGATTTTGCACCAGAATCTGTCCAATGCCCTTAATCTGCCGGCGCTGCTTCAGAATCTGCTGGTGTCGCAGGTGGGCACGTTTACCGATCTGGATCAGGTGCGCACCCGGCTGGCCTCGGAGGCCGGGCTGAGCAACGTGACCACCAGCGTATCCAATCACGATCTGCTGTTCTCGGTTGGCGTGCATCCGGTGATCAACACGAACATTCCGTTGGATTTGGAAGCGACCGGCCTGAATCTGGTGGTGGGTTCGCCGGGGATCGCGGCAAAGCTCACGGTGGACGGCACGCTGAACTTCGGCTTCGACCTGGCGACCGGCACGTTCTTCATCAACGACAGCACCGGCGGCACATCGCTAAAGGTCGGCGCGTCCATCAACGCCACGAATATCAACGCAAGCGCGAACGTCGGATTTGCCAGCGTCAGTGTCACCGGCGGGTCCGCAAGCCTCAGTCTCAGCGGCGCGCTTACTTTCACCGCGCCATCGGGCGGAAAGTACACCAACACCGATTTCACCGGCGGACAAGCGACGGTGAACTCGCTGGTGAGTTACGCCATCAGCGGCAGCGGGTCGGTCAGCTTGCCGATCTCTTCGAACCTCCTGAACTTGCCGGCGCAAACGTTGACGGTCAGTTATCCCGATTTGAGCTCGCCGGCCACACTCACCAGCAACGTGGGCAGCTTCACCGAGCTAGAGGGGTTCGCGAAGATTCTGCCGATCCAGTTCAGCCAGGGATTGGATCAGGTGGTGAATCTTCTGGCCCTGGAAGCCTCTTCGGCGCCGATTTTTCAGACCAAGCTGCCGTTGCTCAATGAATCCGTGGCTCAATTGATCAACATCCAGAGCTTCCTGCAAAACGTGATCACCAGCCATACCGATGGCACAAGCAACGGTGGCAATACCACGCTGCCGTTCCAGGATGCGGCGAGCTTTGTGAATCTTCTGCAATCGTTGCCCGGCGTGGGAGCGGGAAATGTCAGTGCATCGGCAACCGCCAATGACATCCGCATCACGCTGCATAAAACCGACAACATCAGCAATTCCGTGCCGTTTAGCCTGGGCACCGGCTCACAGCTTAATTTGAGCGTGAACGGCAATATCAATTACAATCTGGCGACGACGGAAAATATTACCTTTGGCGTGGATAGCAGCGGCAACTTCTTTATCGTCGATCCGGGCACGACTCCCGTATTCCAGGCGACGCTGACGACCAGCGCCAATCTCAACGCCGCCGCCACGCTCGGATTTTTGGGCGTGAATATCACGAATGGGACGGCCGCCATCACCGGCAGCGTGGCCCTCGCGCTGCACGACCCGCAGACCGACAATCCCCCCACGCCCGGAATCATCAGCGCCAATGAATTCAGCCCGCAGAACCTGGCCACGCTGGCCAGCGCATCGGTGAGTGGATCAGCCACGGCGAGCCTGCCGTTGAGCACCACTTTGTTTCCAGATACCGCGACGCTGACGGCGTCCTGGCCGGACATCACCCAGCCCAGCACCTTCAACCTGGATACCTCGCAAATCCAGAAGTTCTTCGACTTTAACAGCATCAGCCCCAACGACGTGCTGGCGGGTTTGCAGGCGCTGCCGGCCATGCTGTCCCATCTCACCGATGCCGCCAAGATGGGGCAGAATCTGCAACTCATCGGCTCGGCGCTCACCAACGCGATCGCCCTGGCCAGCCAGTTTCAGAACCAGATCAATTCACTGGGCACGATCAACACCATCCAGCAACTGCAAAGCGCGCTACAGAACCAGTTGGGCGGACCCAATGTCACGTTCAATCTGGGGGCAAGCGATATTGAATTTACGCTGGGGTTGAATCAGACGCTTGCCAACAAGCAGGTGGGGTTCAACATCAACAAGACGATCGGCGGGACCTCCATCGGCTTCCAGGCCAACGGTAATCTGAACTTGACCGGCTCGGCGGGGGCGAGCATCCAGTTCGGACTGGCTTTTGGCACTGTCGCGACGCCGACCGACCGCTTCTACATCGTCACCGGAAACAACAGCAAGGCAGCGGTTAATTTTGGAGTGACGGGGAACATCAACACCAGCGCCAACCTTGGCTTCACCACGGTCGGCATCAACGGCACGGCCAGCATCGGGAGCATGGCCAACCCGGCCAATCCCGCATCTATTTCGCTGCCGCTGGTGGATGGGCCGGATAATGATGGCAAAATCACGCTCACCGAATTGCTGGCCAATCCGCTGAGCGCGATTGGGACGCCAGTCGTTGACGGGGCGGCCCAGGCGGTACTCAATGTAACAGGGTTGCCGGGCGCCGGGCCCAATCCACAGATCACGCTAAATTGGGGTAACGTCACCGACCCCTCCACGCTTACCGTGAACGTGAACGCCGATCTTCAGCAGGGCCTGGATAATATTCTGGGATTCAACACCGGCAGCATCACCGCCGGCATTCAATCCGTGCTGAACCTCATCAGCAGTTGGGGCGGCAACTCCCTGCTGAATACCAAAATCCCGCTGATCAATAAGACGGTTAAGCAGTTGTTTGATTTCGTCACAAAGGCCAGCAGCTTCTTCAGCGCGATCACCAGCCAAAACATTTCTTCGCCCACTGCATTCGATACCGCGGTCAACAGCGCGATCACCAAGGCGGGGCTTGATCCTTCATCGGTTAAGCTCACTCCCCAGTCGGATAACAATCCGGGCAGCGGCGTTTTCCATTACGTCGTCGAGTTCAATTACAACGCCTACAACCCCGGCAGCATCCCCTTCGATTTCGGTTCCAGCCTGTTCTCCATGAATGCCAGCTTCACCCCTGCCATCACCTTCCACGCCAAGATTGAATTTGGGATCAACAAGACCGACGGGTTTTACCTGGTGGATAATGGCGACGCGAGCCATCCCGAAGTGACGCTGAACGCCGGGATCACCGGCAATTTCAACCAGATCGGCGGGAGTTTCGGGCCGATCACCTACGGCGTTGCCAACGGCACCGCCAATGTGGGATTCAATCTGGGCCTGGACATCGTGGACCCCAACAGCTCCGACGGCAGCGGCGGAAAAATCGGAGCATCCGAGTTGGCCGCCAATCTCGGAACCATTCTGGTTCCCAGCATCAGCGGCGGGGCGACGCTCCATCTGCCCATGGGCTTCCACTTGGGAACAGGCGGGCCGGGCGTCACCACCACCTTCGACGCACACTGGGATCCTTCTGATCCAGGGA
Organism: Tepidisphaeraceae bacterium; assembly: GCA_035648595.1. Lineage (GTDB taxonomy): Bacteria > Planctomycetota > Phycisphaerae > Tepidisphaerales > Tepidisphaeraceae > RYN-428. Next base: position 9,683 of record DASRLH010000487.1, on the reverse strand, counting down.
ACATCCACTTTGGCGCCAGCGGAAACTCCACGGACCCCGCGGATGGATTCGGGCCCATCAACTTCGAGATGGGCGACTTTATACAGAGCATGATCGGCCCGGTATTGCAGGACATTCAAAAATACAACCCACTGCCCAGCCAACTCGTGAGCTTCATGAACGAGAAGCTGCCGGTCTTTAATGAAACGCCCGCGGCGGTTTTGGGAGACTGGCTGGATGAGCCGTCCATCAAGCTCCTCTTCCAGATTGCCGGCGTCGTCCAGGATGTGAGCGGATTGGCCGGCCAGGGAGGCACCCTTAACCTTAACCAGTATTTCGCCTCCGACCCCAACACCGGCACCAGCGGAAGCCCCACCGGCGGAAACAGCGGCCCGTTCAGCTCGTTCCTCAACGACCTGCGCACCAACTACTACGTCTCGCTTCCGGTGCTGGACAACCCGACGTCTTCAATTATCAGCATGCTTCTGGGCAAGACGGTGACGCTGGTGGAGTTCAAGCCGCCGCAACTGGATTTGCCGTATCAATTCCCCGGCATCGAACTGGACATTCCGCTATACAGCATCGGCGTCGCTGACGTGGAAGCGACGTTCCGCCTCAGCGGGGGGATTGATCTTTATGCCAATGTCGATCTGGGACTGAGCACGCGCGGCCTTACCGGGAACGACATCAGCGGCACAAAGGACCTCCTTGACGGCTTCTTCATCGGGGATCAAAAGCCCCAGGCCCCCAATCCGCCGGCCGCTTTTATCGTGGGGTTGCGCGGCGATGTGCGCATCGATTTGGGCGGCACAGTCCGCATTTTGGGCATTAACGCCGCCACCATCACTGGCTACGTCCAGGGAAATCTCGATCTCGGTCTGGCAATGGCCGACGTGGCCTACAAGCCCGGCACCAACATTCCCGACCACCGCGTCGGACGCAACGACGTCGGCGGAGACAACCAGGTTTACCTCGATGAGATGGAGTGGATCGCCGCCAACTATGGACTCGATTGCGTCGCCACGCCCGGCGGAACATTCTCCATTGATGCCGGCATTCATATCGAGGCGCTTTGCGGGTTCTGGGGATGCCTCTATTCGCAGGACTTCAATCTCGGGCATCTGGTGGTAGTCAACTGGGATCTTCCCTGCCCTCCGCTGCCCCAGACGCCTCTTGCGACCTATGTCGGCAATGCCCTGGTTATGAACACCGATTCCAGCACCGGCGGCAAGGAAATCGACGTCACCGTTACCCGCGATCAAAACAATAATCCAAATGGAATTAGATTTGCCAAGGCGGACAGCTCCAATACCGAGCAGCAGACTTTCACATTCGCCGACATGGCGGCCCACGGAATCAATACATTGGTCGTAAACGGAACCGATGGCAACGACGTCATCAATCTCGATCCCAACCTCACCAAGGAATACAACTTCCAATATATCCAGGTTTATGGAAACGGCGGCAACGACCGCATTGACACCGGCCAGATCGATCCAACCACCAGCCATCTTCTGGGAACCACGCTTGATGGAGGAGACGGCAACGACACCATCATCGGCACCTTCGCGCCCGATTCCATTCTCGGCGGCGCCGGCAATGACGTGCTGCTGGGCCTTTCCGGCAATGACACCATCGTAGCCGGCGATGGAAATGACACCGTTCATGCCGGCAAGGGCAATGACTCCATCACAGTGGGCAACGGCAATGACGCGGTGGACGGCCAGGACGGCAACAACACCGTCAACAGCGGCTCGGGCAACGATACCATCGGCTTTGGCAACGGCGACAATTACGTCAACGGCCACGGCGGCACCGACGTCGTCATCGTCGGCGACGGCAACAACACCGTCTATGGCGGCGCCGGCAACGACACCATCTCCGCGGGCAATGGCAACAATACCATCTTCGGCGCCGCCGGGAACGACTCCATCGGCGCGGGCAATGGCAACAACTACATCAATACCGGCGACGGCAACAACTACGTGCAAGCCGGCGCGGGACAGAACTCAATCTATGGTGGCGCGGGAAATGACCGGATCTTCGCCGCCGGGCCTGGCAATAATTATGTGGACGCGGGCGCGGGGAATGATTCCGTGCAAACTGGCGACGGCAACGACACCATCCACGCCGGCGATGGAAACGACTCAATCAATTCGGGCGGCGGCAATGATCTGATCTACGGGGAAACCGGCAATAAATCCATCAGCGGCGGCGCCGGCAACGACACGATCTACGGCGGCACCGGAAATAATTACATCGACGGCGGCACCGGCAACGACTTCATCTACGGCTCCGCCGGCTCCAATACCATTTACGGCGGCGCGGGCGATGACTACATCAACGCCGAGGGAACCACATCCGGCATCATCGACGGCGGCGATGGAAATGACCTGCTGGTGCAAAGCGCAAATGCCAACCAAACGCTCACGGATACCAGCCTGTCCACCATAAATGGATCCATCTCACTGGCGAATGTCGAGCGCGTTCAGCTCACCGGCGGCCCGGGCAACTCGTTCGATGTTTCCGGCTGGAGCGGCGCGCCGGGCACCGCGCCCGTGACGCTCTTCGGCGCGGGAGGATCGGATACCGTCATTTCCAAAAACGACGCCGACTTCGTGCTCACCGACACCCGCCTCATTCGATCCACGGGCGGGGCCTTCGTTCTGAACGGAATCAGCGGCGTCAGCCTCACCGGCGGCCCATCGGACAATACGTTCGACGTGACCAGCTACAACGGATCCGCCAGCCTCACCGGCGGCGGGGGCCTGGATAAGGTCATCGATTCCGGTGATGCCAACCTTATCCTCACCGATACTTCCCTCTCCCGATCCACCGGCGGGACCTTTACGCTTTCGGGCATCAACCGCGCGTTTCTTACCGGCGGCCCCTCGGCCAACCTGATCGACGCCTCCGGCTTCTCCGGCAATGCCACGCTCTACGGCATGGCCGGCAACGACACCATCCGCGGCAGCACCGGCAGCGACTACATCGACGGGGGCTTGGGCAGCGACCTCCTCATCGGCAATGGATTCGGCGACGTGATCGTCGGCGGCGGGGCGGCCGGCGGGGGGGACACCCTCGTCGGCGGGCCGGGAAACTCACTGCTCATCGGATCCGATGACGGCAACGATTCCATCACCGGCGGCCCAGGCAACGATCGCATCTACGGACTGGGCGGCAACGATTTCCTCTCCGGCGGCGCGGGCAATGACACCATCGACGGCGGGGCGGGCAACGACACTCTCTACGGCGGACCCGGCGCCGACCTTCTCCTGGGCGGCCCGGGCAATGACCTGATCTATGGAAACGCTCCCAGCGCTCCGGTCGATCTGGGCGTGGACACCCTCTATGGCGATCTTGGCACCAATGGCAACGAGACCGGACAGGGCGGAGCCGACACCCTCTATGGCTCCAACGGCAATGACTTGATCTTCGGCGAAGGAAACGACGACACCATCATCCCCGGCCCCGGCAGCAACGGATACATCGACCCTGGCACCGGCGGCTCGACCGGAAACACCGGCACGCCGGTGCCTCCGCCTTACCTGCCCGTCAGCATTCCCCTCCCCGTCGCCACGCTCCCCTCGCAGGTGGATGGCGGCGGACCCTGGTCCGAACTGGCCGGCTCGGCCTCTTCCACTGGCGTCAGCAATTCCAATAACAGCGCGTTTGATCCCGTAATTCTCGCCGCCCCCGGCAACGTGGAGTACTTCGCCTGGGCGGACAACCGCGGCGGCTCGTACCAAATCTATCTGGCGCGTCATTCCGCGGGGCTATGGACCGAACTGGCCGGCATCAGCGCGCATGGCGCGGGCATCAGCAACGCCTCCGGGGCGGCACGCCGGCCCGCGCTGGCAATCGACGCCTCCGGCAAAGTTTACATCGCCTGGACACAACAGACCGGCACGCAGAGCAACATCGCCGCCGCCGTCTACGATCCAGCCGCCAACAGTGGCGCGGGCGGCTTCACCGCGCTTCCGCAAATCACCGCCGACAACGCCGCCGATGATGCGCGCCTGGCCATGATGGGCGGAACACTGGTGGCGGCGTGGCTTGACGCTTCAAGCGGCGCTACAAACGTGCGGGCCGCCCAACTCAGCGGCGCAACCTGGGCGGCTTTGGGCGCGGGCAGCAACAGCGGGCAGGGTGTCTCCAATACGATAAGCGGCATCAGCGACATCTCCCTGGCAACGACCGCTTCCACCGCCGCCGTCGCGTGGACGGCTTCCGTCGCGGGAACGAAGCAAGTGTTCGCAAGCCAATACAGCAGCGGCACTTGGTCCGCCCTGGGCCTGGGCGGCGCCAATGGACTGAACAACACCGCCTACGACAGCCAATCTCCAAGCCTCGCGTACGATGCGGGCGTTCTCTATGCCGCCTGGCAGGCGGGCACTGCAAATGGCACGGAAATCTATGCCGCCCAGTGGAATGGATCGTCATGGGCCGCCGCCGGCGCGGGATCGAACGCCAACACCGGCGTCTCGGCCACCCACGGCGGATCGACCGCTCCCTCCCTTTCCGCCAATGGCGGACAGATGTACCTGGCCTACATCACCGACCGCACCGTGGGCCTCAGCGGCAATACCACCGCGATCTATGCCCGGCAGTGGAATGGCTCGCAATTTGTCGAAAGCGTGCCCGGCAACGCCAGCGGCGCGGGCATCAATGCCACGAGTTCCACCCCGACCGGCGTGGTACTCAGCGTCGATTCCAGCGGCAACCCGTTCGTCGCGTTCGGCGACACGCCCGCCGCCTCTCCCCAAGCCTACGCCCGCGGAAATGTCGTCTCCACCGGAACCATCTACTACGTCAACGATGCCTCCCAGGAGGAGGACGGCTACGATACCGCGCCCGGATCGGCCTCCAACAACGGTCTTTCCCGTGCCACTCCCGCGCTGTCCGTGAACCAAATCCTCTCCTCGTACACCCTCAAACCTGGCGACGTGATTGAAGTGGATACCGGCGACTATGGAGCCGTCACGATCACCACGCCCGGCATTTCCATCATCGCCGCTCCCAACGCCCAGCCCCGGTTCAATTCCCTGGTCACGCTTTCAGGCGCCAACAATGCCACGCTGCGCGGCCTTTATCTCTACGGCGGCGTGAGTATCATTGCCAGCACGGGAGTGACCATCGACTCCAACGCCATCCGCGGCGCGGGAGTATCCATCAGCGGCGGAAGCGGAATCCAGATTACCCATAATCTGATCCAGCCGGCAGGCGACGGAATCACCCTCGGTGGGGGAACCGCGAATCTGGACGTCGAGCACAACACCATTCTCGGCGGAGGAAACGCGATCGTGCTGGGCGGCGCATCCAACGTCGTCGTCCGCGACAACGGCATCGCCGGCGCGGCCGCGGGCATCTTCCTGTCGTCGGCCAGCAGCGGCGTGATTACTTCCAATAACATCTCCGCCGCCACCGGCATCAACATCGCCTCGGCTTTTACCGGCTCGATCGACCATAACCAGATTCACAACGGCACGATCGGCGTGATGTACGGCGTCGCCGCGCAGCTCAACAACAACATCATCCGCAATAACACCACAGGCGTTAGTTCCTCCGTCACCGGCGCCAATGCCCTGGGTTTTGCCGTCAATTCATCGGGCAATCAAATCTTCGGCAATACAACCGGCGTGCAGCTCAACAGTGCCGGCGTGGTCGGCCAGCATATCTACGAGAACACCACCGGCGTCGCCGGCTCGGGAAGCGTGGGCGGGCCGGATTTCTCGAATCCCAACCTGATCGAGAACAACACTACCGGCATCAACATCACCGGCAACATCACCTTCAATCGCATCGCGCGCAACGCGGTCGGCATACAGGCCGCCAGCGCGCAGCAGATCGTTCACAATATCGTGTATCGGAACACGACCGGCCTCGACATCGTTGGCCGTAGCGACGTGCGCGTTTTCAACAACACCTTCTATACGCCCGCCGGTGATAACATCGACATCAGCGGCGGCTCGCAGCTTGTCGAAATCCAAAACAACATCCTCTGGACCGCCAAGGGTTACGACCTCAACGTCGCCGACGACAGCCATGCCGGTTTCTTCAGCGACTATAACGATCTGTACGCGACGGGCTCCGGCAAACTTGTCCATTACTTCATGGATTTCACCGACGTTCTCGATTGGCAGGTGGACGTCAACCAGTTCGACCTGCATTCCATCGGCGCCACGGCTGTAAATCCCGGCTGGGCCCAGCCGCAATTCGTGAGCATCGCCAATGATGATTATCGCGTCGTTGACATCGTGGGCGGCCAACGCTCCAGCAGCCCGACCATCGACAGCGGCAACCAGGCCGCCGACGTCGGCGTCACCGTCGCCCGCACACAGCTTCTGAGCAATCCAAGCTTCGAGAACAACGGAAATGGGTGGGCTCTCAATGGCTCCGCCCAATTCACCGGCACAAACCCTTCACCCTGGGATGGAGCCATTCACTACGCCTCGGGCGGGAACAGCAGTTCGTTCGCCCAGCAGACAATCGACCTGCAGGCCGCCGGCTTCAACCTATCGACGATCCAAAGTGATGCGGTCGTATTCGGCGGGCGCATCCGCTGGAACTCCAACCAGACCGGCGACACTGCCTTTGTTCAGGTCACCTTCCTGGACGCCTCGCAAAATCAGCTTTCCGCCCCGGCTGTTTATTCCGCCAGCAATACCACCTCCCGCTGGGAGTTGGTGGGCGGCAGGTCGATCATTCCCGCCGGCACACGATATTTGCAATATCGTTTCGAGGCCGATCGAACCTCCGGCTCCAACGACAGCCAGTTCGACGGCGCGTTCATGTACGTCATCCCCAGCAGCTACGCCCCCGATCAGGGCGCTTATGGCGACACCCCCGCCGAAACCGGCGAATCCACCCTCACGCACATCGCGCTGCGCTCGCCCGACCTCTACGTCGATTTCGACGCGACCCTTCCGCATACCATTCGCTGGGAAACCTACAATAACACCGCCCAGTTGCCGGTGCGGATCGACGTGTATCAGGACACCGCCAACGGCCCCGTGCTCTTCAAGACGGTAGCCGCCTCCACGCCCGATTCAGGAATCTATACCTGGATTCCAGAGAACAGCGGCATCGCGCCGGGCACATATGGCCTGCGCATCCAGGTCTCCCTAGTTGGCGCCCCATTGGTCCTCGATCGCGGCCAGGAGACCTTCACCGTTCCAGAAACCGGTTCAAAGTATTACGTCAACGATGCCAGCACCGCCGGAGACGTCTACTCCACGGCCCCAGGTAACAACCGCAACGACGGCAAACTTCCCAGCGCCCCCAAGCCGCTGCTGGCCACTTTGCTGCGCGATTATTCCCTTACCTCCACCGATTCGATCTATGTCGATACCGGCAACTACAACGAGTTCAACCCCATTCATATCACGGCCACCAGTGATGCCGGGGTGCGCATCATCGGGCCGACCAACCCGGCGAACGTCGCCTCCATCAGCCGTAATTTCACCGGGCTTGCCGGCGCGGTGATCGATATCGACGGCGCGACATCCGTGGGCGTGTCCCATCTCACCCTGGTAGGCTCGCAGCGCGGGGTATGGGTGCATAACGGCGCTTCAAGATTCAATGGCGCCTATCTTACCACCTCCGGCAATTCCGCCGAGGGCGTGCGGATCGAGTCCGACTCCACACAGGACGTTCTGGATCATCTGTCCGTGTCCGGCAGCGGCGCGGATGGCATTTTCGTTGGCGGCCCGCTCGTATCCCTGACCAACAGCCATTCCTTCAGTAACACGCAAATCGGCATCGATCTGCAAAATGCCGGATCGGCTATCGTGACCGGCAACGAAGCGGACCACGATAACGTGGGAATCTATGCCGCCAACAGTGTCAGCGGCACGACCACCCTCATTGGCCAGCCTGATCTCTCGGCTCCCAACTTCGTCCATGACAACGCCGTCTATGGAATACAGGCCCTCAGCGGAGTTCAGATTGCCGGTAACGTGATCTACAATCAGACCGCAAACAACGATGCCGGCGTCTATGTCAACTACTACAACAATGCCAGCGTCCTGCAGAACATCATCTACAACAACTGGATCGGCATCTACGCCAATCCATCCGGCGGCCTGATCAGCGGAAATCGCGTCTACGGAAATGCATCCATCGGCATTTTTGCTCTTTTCGCGCCGGTTCGTTCCAACACCGTTTATTCCAACAACGTGGGCATCGCGATCGGCGGTACCAATGGCGCATCCGACGCCACCAATAACCTCGTCTATGCCAACACCACCGCCGGCATCGAAGTGAATGCCACTGCCAATGGCGTCAATGTCTATAACAACACCGTGTACGCACCTCTTGGCGACGCAGTGCGCGTGTTGAGCGGGGCTCAGAGCATCGCGGTTGAGAATAACATTCTCGATGTGCTGGGCGGCTTCGACATCAGTGTCGATCCATCCAGCCAAACCGGATTTAGCAGTGATTATAATGATCTATATGCCACCGGTTCCGGCCAGGTCGCCTTCTGGCAGGGGGCAGCCCGCGCGACGCTTAGCAATTGGCAGAACGCCGCTTTCACCGACCAGAACAGCCTCTCGCAAAACCCGCTGTTCGTGAACCCCGCGGGCGCGGATGGACAGCTTGGATTTGTCGGCGGAGTGGACCGAGGCACGGATGATGACTTGCATCTGCAAAGCGCCACCGCCTCTTTCCACGGCGGCTCGCTCTCGCCGATTTTGGTCGGCGGCGTGCCCGTCGCCAATCCCGGAACGCCCACGGCCGATGCCAGCCAATCCCCGGCCATCGATCGCGGCGACGGCTCTTTCGGCTTCGCCAATGAGCCTGCCCCCAATGGCTCATTCATCAACCTGGGTTTCGAGGGCAACACGCCTCAGGCGTCGGAAAGTCCCGTGCATTATGTGCTGGTCGTTCGCCCCGACGGCGGCGAGGTCTGGCCGCAGGGGCAATCGTTCAACATCCGCTGGCGCTCCGATTCCGCCGGAACCTACAACGTCGATTTGCTTCAGAATGGCAGCGTCGTGCTCAACATCGCGACGGGTCTATCCATCACTGGAACCGAAGGAACCTACGCCTGGATGATTCCCACGGCAGGTCTGACGCCCGGAACCAACTATGTGATCCGCGTCACCAAAACCAGTTCCAATCCTACCCTCAACGATAGCAGCAATGCGATTTTTGCGATCACCGCGCCCGTCCACGGCTACTACGTCAACGACAACACGACCGCCGGTGATCAGTACACCACCGCCATCGGCAATGACGCCAACAGCGGCCTGGATCCGGCTCATCCCAAGGCCTCCATTCGCGCGCTGCTTCAAGCCTATACGCTGGGCGCCGGCGATACGATCTATGTGGACTCAGGAGTCTATCTTCTTTCCACCAACGTGCTGATTACCGCGGCTGCCGACGGCGTGAAGATCGTTGGCGCCACCACCAACGCGACACTGAGCGGCGGCTACTCCTCGGCGATCCAGGCTGATGGCCCGTTGGCGTATTACCGCCTGGGCGACAGCGGGAGTGTTGCCGCTGATTCCAGCGGGAACGGTTTGAACGGCAGTTACGTGGGGGGCGTGACGACGGGTGTTGCCGGTGTGCTGGCCGGTGATGCGAACAAGGCGGTGACGCTGGATGGGGCGACGGGGGCGGTGAAGCTGGGATCCTTCTCCAATTTGTCCAATGGGTTCACCTGGGAAGGGTGGGTCTATCCGACCAACATCGGTTCCTGG
>DASRLH010000486.1:0-2343 GCA_035648595.1 Tepidisphaeraceae bacterium | reverse complement strand
AGATTTTCAAGCTGCGGAAACTTAACCGCGGATTTCACGCATGAAGAGCGGGACTTTTTCGCTGCGACATCCCTCCGACATTCGGATTTCGGGTATTCGGATTTCGGATTTTGGTTGCGGCCTTGGCCGCGCTGGGCTCATTCGTGGCAGGGTTTTCTCTCGATCCTCCGAAATAATCTCGCCAGTTGTGCATTTTTGGTACTACGCGGCTGCGCGATTTCGCGTCGCGCGGCTATAGTGTGCTTCCACGCATGGCCGCATTAGACGAAATTCCCTCGGGCCGTTTTCCCCGGCACATCGCCGTCATCATGGACGGCAACGGGCGTTGGGCGGTGCAGCGCGGGCTCGAACGGGTTCGGGGGCATCAGCAGGGGGCGCGCAGCGTCCGGACCGTCGTCACCGAATGCGCCCGGCTTCGCCGGGAACATGGCGGGCCCGACTTCCTCACGCTCTATTCCTTCAGCCTGGAAAACTGGAAGCGGCCCATGACCGAGGTTTCCTTCCTGATGCAGATGTACGTGGATTATCTGAACCAGGAACTGCCGACGATGATGGAAAACAACATCCGTTTTCGGCAGATCGGCCGCCTTGAAAACCTGCCGCAACCCGTGCTCGACCAGATGCAGTTGGCGGTGGATCAAACCAGGGACAACGACGGCTTGACGCTGGTGCTGGCGCTCAACTATAGCAGCCGCGCCGAAATCGCCGACGCCGTGCGCGCCATCGCGGCTGAGGTGAAGGAAGGGATCTTGCTGCCGGGGGAGATTGATGAAGCGGTGATTTCCAACCACCTGTACACCGCCGGCATGCCCGACCCGGATCTGCTGATCCGCACCGCCGGGGAGATGCGGGTCAGCAATTATCTTCTTTGGCAGATCAGTTATGCCGAGCTGTTTGTCAGCCCGGTGCTGTGGCCCGACTTCGGCACGGATAATCTTCACGAAGCCATCCGCGAATTCTCCCGCCGCAATCGGCGATTCGGCGCGCTGGACCGCACGAATACCGGGCGGGCCGAAATGCTCAGCGAGGAATGATAGCTTGCCACAACAAGGGGCTCGATTATTTCTCCGCCCCCTGATATTTCCAGATGTACTCGGTGGTAAGCACGCCGCTGAGGGGGATTTTGTTGGTCTGGTGATTCTTGACGTAGACGCCGACGGTTCTGCTGTCGGCGGTTTCAAAGCCGAACTTGTCGTCCCTGTGGAGATAAACGCTATCGAGGGGATTGAGTCCGTTGCCGGGGTAGAGGGCGTACCAGCCGTCATTCTCGGCGTTGGATAACGGCGGCGCTTCGCCGTTGCGATGGAAGGTGACCAGCGATCGGCCCGGCTGGGCGCCGCAACCTTGAATCAGCAACGCCGCCGCCAGCAGTAGTCCGGCGATTGAATGTGATTTGAGCATGCGAGATCTCCTTGTGTTCCGGTGAAGTTCCGGCAATTTCATCTTTTTGCCGCGAGTTTGCAAGCCGGCTATTTTGACCGCTTTGCCGCGAGATAACCAGAATGCCATTTGGCTTCCCGCGAATTCGCACACTCCGCGCTGAGGAACCGGTATCGGTGCTTTGATGTATATGCGTAAGCCGATCATCGGAATCGCCGGCGGAATCGGAAGCGGCAAGAGCTTTGTCGCGCGGCTTTTTGGTGAATTGGGCTGCCATGTGATCGACTCCGACGCCCAGGTGCGTGCCGCTTATCGCGACCCACGAGTGCTGGAAACGCTGTCGGCATGGTGGGGGCCCGCGGCGGTTTTACAAGGACAACCGAATCGGGCATTCATCTCCGCCAGGGTCTTTTCCGACGAGCAGGAGCGGCATCGTCTCGAGCAACTTTTGCATCCGATCGTGAATGCCGCGCGCCAGCGGGAAATGCAGCGCATGGCCAATGATCCGGGCGTACTTGCCTTCGTCTGGGACACGCCCCTATTATTCGAGGCGAGTTTGGCAGGGGCCTGCGATGTGGCGGTTTTCGTCGATTCACCCGAACAATTGCGGATCGAGCGCCTGAGGGGTTCACGCGGATGGGGACCCGACGAAATAAAAAAAAGAGAAAATTCGCAATGGCCTCTGGACAGGAAGCGTAAATTATCCGACTATGTGTTGAGTAACGCTGCCGACGCGGCACAGGCCCGCGACCAAGTCCGAGAACTATTCCCTCGTATTCTCGCAGATCTTGCATAGCAGTGAAGTTTCTTTGAGGTTTTTCCCACGTGACATCCCGTCGGCGGCGAACCGCTTTGCCGGCCCGGATGTTTTGACCCGCCGCCCATCGACTGCTCGCAGCAGGTAAACCGATAGCGGCGATTCCCGATGAGCATCATTCCCATTCCTTCTTTGGAGGCCTAGCC